>NZ_JBFUHS010000010.1:0-196146 GCF_056402255.1 Pseudomonas sp. P4_B4 | reverse complement strand
GGTTGAAGGAGAGTTTCAGTAACGAACCGGCTTTTTTCAGCGCCGGCAATACAGCGCTATGCAACAGGAAGCCGTTAAAGGTCAACAGCACAACGATGCCGATCTTGGCTTGCAGTTTGGGGTTGAGGAAATACTCCATCCCCTTGCCGGCATAATCGATCCCGATAATACCAATGCCCGTAACCCAGAGAGCTACAAGTGCAAGCGATACGGTTTTTTGAAGGCTTTCCATGTGCGCGTCATCTTGGTGACCTGACGCATCCCCCTTCAGGAGTTGCTTGACCATTGCAATGTCACTGGTCAAAACCAGCCCGATTGCAACGCAGCAGGCGATAAGATGAAAATATACAACGCCCAAACGCACATATTCCACGGTGGACGAAGAAAACATACTAAGTTCCATGGTGACCTCTTGGTTTCAATAGTGAATCAACTTGGCTCTCAGCACGGTTTGATTGAAATTTACCGTTGCTGACTACCATTTAGATCCAGCCATTGTTATCAGTTAATCTTGCGACATTACGCCATCAAGATAATAGTGAATTTCGCGAATGAACTTTTAGTCATTCGATCATGTCCATTTTCAGGTAACAAAAAACATCATCCGCACTGAGTGCATATGAGGTTTAACTTCCGCTTCTAGGGAGGGCGGCGAGGCCCGGAACCCGATCGACTAGTTGATCAGGCAATGCTGGTGGGGTCGGCGGGGCTTCCACCCCATTCGAGGAAACGGATCTTGTGAACCTCGCCCTCGCTGTCTTCGTAGACCAGGGTCACCGGTACCACGCCGGTCTTGTCGGATGTATCGGTGCGCTGCAGTACCCGCTTCACATCGATTTCCATACCGTAGTGGTATTCGACGGCTGAGACATGCGCGCCGGGTTCTTGCAGGCTGTTCTGGTCGAAGACACTGGGTGCGAGACTGGAAATCACCGCACTGACAATTGTGGCCATGCTCATAAGGCTGTACCTCTTCTTAAGTTCACTTGACAAGGACCTAATGTGACACGAGGTGACAGTGAAGTTCACTTCACCGCGACGAACGTGCCCGCCTGAAAAGCCTGTAGTGGCTGCAAACTCCCGGCAATTCCCCGCGCTTGACGCCTTTCGACCGTTCGTCCTTTAACCCCCGTATTTGTTGGGCAAAGTCCGTTTCTGAAGGAGGTCATAACATGTCATGACGGATTTTCGCGCACGGTGAATCAGTGCTTTCAATTCAGTCGGCTGAGTCCGAGCGATTGCGAACGCCTGCTATCGAGCCAGGGGAGAAATATCGGGTATTGGTCGATTGTTGACTGTCGCGAAAGGTAGCCACCGACCCATTGCGGACGGTCAGACTTCACTTGGGAAGCGCTGAGCAAGTACCCGACTCGTGTCTCGTCGACGTTCTCAGCCTGATTTCTAAAACCTGGTGGGCGAGCACTGCTATTTTGAGCCGGTTTGTGTCCCGGTTTCGCAGGTTGGCGGTGCATCGCCCGTGTTGCAAGCGGATTGATCCCTAAGTGTCGCACTAGCGACGATAGTAGCGGCGATCGTCCTCGTAGCGGTACCGCATGGCCCGATCCTGGTGGCGCTCCCAATCACGATGGCGTTCGGCTTCTCGGCGGGCTTGCTCTCTGCGCCAGTTATCTCTACGCCAGTCGTCTCGGCGCCAATCGTCTCTACGATCGTGCCAGCGGCCGTCATGCCAGTATCGGTCGTCATGTGCAAGCAACGACCCTGGCTGCTTGCCGGCCATACTGGCCAAGGTCGGCCAAGGGTTGCCGGCAGCCTGGACCGGAACCTGAACTGCTGCGACTTCAGGTGCGAAAACAGGGGTTGAGGTCTTCATCTGTGTTGCTGATGCCGAGCCCACTGCCGCGAACGCGAACAGGCCGAAGAGCACCATCCGTGGGTCATGGAATTTCATGAGTGAAGACAACCTCTGATTGACAATTGGACGTGTGGCCATCTGGCTGCGGGAAGCCTGCGGGTTCGCGCTTATCGAGCGGATGTGCCTATCCACATAGACCGATAAATAGGGAAAAGTTCTAGGTAGCCGCTGTTTAAATAACCAACGGCCTCAGTGTTCGGCCCCTTTGAGGACTGCTATCTCGATGTCCGCTTCGGTCCTTTTTGCCCCAACGTGAAGTGCAGATACGGATCACGCTTGGATGTTGGGGGTGGTAAAAAAGTGATACTGGTTGCGCCGGCCTTTACAGCGGGACCTTCAGGGTACTGGTCAGGTCAAGAGGGGCCCTGTATCGCAGATGCCGAGCAGCGCTGGCGGCCTGTTTCAGGGCTGTGCCGTCCGAGATCAGCCGAGTCCGCCCCCTGATGCCAACCAAGAGTTTTCTGTCGGCTCTGCTCCTCGCTTTTTGCGCCTTCGCGTCGCTTTGCTCTATTGCTGCGGAGCGAAGAGCGCCCCTGCATATTCAGCCGAACAATCCCGCGACGCTGCATTACCTCGGAGTATTGCGACTTCAACAGGGGCAGTACCAGCAAGCTGAAACCTTGGCGGCACGCTCTAATATTCGGATTGGTAACAACGTCGAGTTACGCAACCGCAACTTCGAATTGATCCAAGCGGCGCAGCAGGCCCAGGCTTCGAGTTCCCCACCCAAAGCCAAAGAGGAAGGACCTGGTCGTAGAACAGAGGGGGCAGGATGAGGAGGCCCAAAGGCGCTAAGAAGCAGAGATGGCCCCTGCTGAACAACCCCCGTCTGAATCGAGCTGAGCCACACCTGTATCGTTCAGATTTCTTCTGGGGAAACCACCCATACGCTGCAGGGCAACTTGTACAGCAGATGTTCCACGGTACTGCCAACCAACCGCTCCATTGCGCGGTGACCAACGCGTCCCATGACAATCACATCGGTGTCATTGGCACCCGCGTAGCTGGAAAGCACCTTGGCCGGATTGCCCATGATCATATGCTGGTGTTCCGGCGGGATACCGTTGCGCTCAGAAAGGTTTTGAAACGCATCAGCCTGCGCGTCGAACAGGGTCTTGGCTTTTCCCGATGAGAAAAACGCCGAGCCATTACTGAAACCGAATTCGTCCGCACTGATGCTGGAAAGGTCATGGGCGTAGATCACGTCCAGTTCTGCGTTACAGATACTCGCCAGTTTGGAGGCCTCGCGCAGAATTCTGTCGTTGAAGCCTTCGTATTGGTCATCACAATGAAAAGAGTCAACTGCGGCGACGATCTTGCGCGGCAAAACGTTGTGCAAATGACTGACAAAATGCAGGGGTACCGGGCATTCGCGCAGTAGATGGATATCCAAGGGCGTAAACATCAGGCGTGACAGCAGCGATTCGTGTTCCAGCGCCTTGATCAATACGGACATCGGCTGTTCTTTGAGATGAATGAGGATTTCCTGCAAGGGCCTTTCGACCCAGACGACTTCAGTGGTGACGTGCACACCGATCTTGCGCAAGGGGCGGGCCTGGTCTTCGAGCCACTGGCGATGGCGCTCGACATAACCCAGCCGCATCTGCTCCAGCGCTTGTTCGTTGACCATTGCGGCAGTCGCCAGTCCTTCAAGATAATCGAACGCCACGATGTGCAGGGCGGCACCCGTAGCCTTGGCCAACGCGGCGGCCCGGTCGAAGGCGGGGCTGTTTTCCATCAATGGCGAGACGACCAGCATGAAACGTGATTGATCAGACATGACAAATCTCCGCAAGGTAATCGCGCAATCGCTAGCCCCAATGGCTTCGGCGTTATTGGGCAGTGAAGCCTTTCACTTAGCCTGCCGCCGTTCGGAGCTCCGGGTTTGATCTTTGTCAAATGGAGGGGGGAAGAATGATCTTGGCCGACGCGCGGTTATCCGGGCGTCGTCCAGTGAAGAAATTGTTGACCATTATCAATCTTTCGTCCGGCTCCCCGGCGCAGTCTTTGGGTTCGTGCTGGGCTTTGGCTTACGTACGAAAAGGAGGGATTACCATGGCAACCATGAGCGCGGCTGGGGCCTGTCGCCGCTGGTGACCCACCGTTTCAAACTCGATGATATTGAAGCGGCCTATGAATTGTTTGCTCACCAACGAGACGGTGTGATGAGGGTTGCGATTACGCCGTGACGCTGTGCGCGCTGATTCTCTAAGTAGTACGGAGGTTTCAATGATCATTGATATCACGCAGAAGCCGGTAAGCCATTGCTGGGTCGTGTACATGGACGCCTTGGAAGTGAACTTCAACAGTCTGGGAGAAGCACAGGCGTTTGTTGGCCAGCTCAAGGCACGTATCGAGGCGCCACATGTCTGGCCAAGTGGCGCTGGCCCGGTAGACGACACAAGACGGATACCTGAGCGTCAAACGCCTTCTGTGGTTCTACTCCAGGATTGACATGACCCTGTGCCGAGGTGCCCCATGTCGCAATCTCAGCGTTTACTCTTGATCGCGCCTTCAGCCATGACTCGGACACCGGCATTCGACCGGGCCGTCGCGCTTGCGCTCGCGATGCAATTGCCATTGCACCTTGTGGCGTTCGACTATTCACAGGCCCTGGCGGTGGCCGGGCTGTTCGCCCCGGAACAATTCAGCCTGGCCCGGGACGGCTATCTGCAAATCCATCGCCAATGGCTCGCGGATCAGGCGGGATGGATGAGCAAGCAGGGCGTCGAGGTCACTAGCGAAGTGGTGTGGGTACAGCATCCTTACGAAGAGATCCTGAACTCCATCCATGAGATGCCGCTGACGCTGATCATCAAGGACGCCCAAGAAGAATCGGCGTTCAAGCGCGTGTTTTTCACACCGCTGGATTGGCAGCTGCTGCGCGATTGCCCAGCGCCGGTGCATCTGGTGACTACTGCGCTGAATGCCCGGCCACGCAATGTACTGGCCATCATTGACGTGTTGCGCGATGAAGATCAGGGCTCTGTGTTCAACGACCAGATTATCGACGCCGCGGTGAAGCTGGCTGCGGTCTGTGATGCCAGTCTTGAGTTGCTGCATGTGTATGACTGGACGGCTGTATACGTCCAGGACATGGGCTTTGCCGCATTGCCACTGGCCAGCGGGATCCATGAAATGTTGGGAGCGGCTCAGCATGAGGCATTTGCGGCCATCGCTGAACGCCACGGCGTGCCACCGGAGCGTCGGCACTTCGTGGCGGGGGCACCCGTGCCGAGTATTTGTGGATTTGTCTTAGAGTACCGCAGCGATGTCATTGTCATGGGCACGGTGCAGCACAAGGGCTTGAGTAAATTGCTCGGAACCACGGCCGAGCAACTCCTGCATCGGGCGCCGTGCAGTGTGCTGGCGATCAAGCCGGGAAGAATGCTGCAATCCTGAGGGCTTGGTCGCCCCGTGATGAGCCGTTGGCCGGAACATCGCGGGGCGATTTTCTACAGGTAAAGACGATGGGCTTGAAAGGTTGGCGCGCAGCAAAAGAACCACGTTTGAATCCTTTTCTACACCGCTGTCGATGCTTGAATCTGATCTGGATCAGACAGCGGTGCCGGCGGCACTGGTTTACGTGTGCTTGATGTAAATCAAACCGCACGAGGTGATAAAGCGCAGTCTTGAAACCATGCCGGCACTGTATGACCGGAGTCGAACGGAGGTGTGTGATGGGTCAATATCAACGTTTTCTGCTGATCGCTGACCAAACCCTGCATCAGTCTCCCGCCCAGTTGCGTGCCGTCGCACTGGCCAAGGCAGCCGGGGCCGTACTGGATGTGCGGGCCTTTGTCGAACCGGCGCCGGTGGTTCATTTATGGCAAGAAAAAGTCGACGACGCAGAGCATCAGCGCTATCTGCGTCGCTACCGCCGCTGGGAGGCTGAAGAGCTCGATCGACTCAGCGACCTGGGGCTGGATGTGACGGTCAAAGCCGTCTTCACCACCCATCCGCTGCTGGACATTTTGAAGACGGTCGAGGACCTCAAGCCCGACCTGTTGATCAAGGATGTAACCCTTGAGCCCGTGCTCAAGCGAGTGTTCATCACCCCGCTTGATTGTCATTTGTTGCGTGAATGCCCAATCCCCGTGCATCTGGTCAATCACGTCCGTTACAGCTTGCCGCACCGAATCGTCGCGGCAGTGGACCCGTTCGATCCGTCGACACAAATCAGCGGTTTGAACGACACCATCATTCAGACCGCCAACGCTATGGCCCTGCAATGCGATGCTCCGTTACACCTGCTATTCGCCTATGATTTATCGCCCGCTTTCAACAGCGACGCGCCACTGGCCGGGGGCGGTTGGGGCGTGGATCTCAGCGAAGAGCTACGTCAATCCTTGCACCAGGCGTTTGTTACATTGGCAGAGCGCTACGGGGTGCCACCGGAGCGACGGCATTTCGTCATGGGACTGCCGGTGCCGGCGATCAGTGAGTTTGTCGAGCAATACCTGGCCGACGTCGTGGTGATGGGCACTGCGCATCGGGTGGGGCTCGACCGGTTGATCGGTAGCAACACAGAGCGAGCACTGTACTCTGTGCCGGGCAGCATTCTGGTGGTCAGGTCGCGTGTCAGGTAATGAGCGCTATCGCGCCGTTGAACTGACCTGTGCGCAACAGCGCCAGCCAGAACCATGGCACGCATGAAAATTCTCCAGGCAGCAGGTGTCAGCGGAGGTGACGATGGCAGCCCACGATCAGTTTCTTGAGCCCGTCCATGTTCTGGATGTGGACGTCGCGGCCGTTTATTTCCACCAGTCCCTGGTCACGCAGGTGCGCTATGCCCCGACAGATGGTTTCAAGGCGCAGGCCCAGGTAAGAGCCGATTTCCTCCCGACGCATTTTCAGCACAAAACTGCTGGACGAGTAACCGCGCGTATTCAAACGCTGCGACAAATTCAAAAGAAAAGCGGCCAGGCGTTCATCCGAGTTCATGTTACCCAGCATCATCAGCATGTCGTGATCGCGAACGATTTCCCGGCTGAGGATTTTGTTCAGGTTGTGCTGCAATGACGGCAGTTCTCGGGCAAGTTTTTCCAGGTGAGCAAAGTGGACGGGGCAGACCTCGCTATCCTCCAACGCAACCGCATTACAAGCATGCAGGTCGGTACTGATGGCATCTAGACCAAGTATTTCACCGGGGATCTGGAACCCCGTGACTTGCTCGCGACCATCGACCGAAAGCACGCTGGTCTTGAACGAACCGATTCGCACGGCATAAAGCGAACGCAACGGATCGCCTGTGCGGTAGAGTGCTGCGCCTTTTTTGACCTTCAATCGTTGAACGATCAGTGTGTCCAGACGTTTGATTTCCAGACCGGTCAGGCCAAGCGGCAGGCACAACTCCAACACGCTGCAGTTGGAACATGCAGACTTGAGGTTTTGACTTTGAAACGGCCTGGCTTCAGACATGATCTAAATGCCCCCGTATGGATGGGATAAGCATAGGTAGTACCCACCCAAATCACCCTTTGTTTCAAAGTAATGTGGACGTAACAGACGAGTGGGTGAAAACCCCGTTCCGTCGATTGGTTCCCATGCGCCATTGGGCCCATACGCAGTCTTTGAGATTTGATGTAAATCAAGTCATGAGCGCTTCAGACTCTCAGAATCGAGGAAAAACCTACTGGTTACCTGATCCTCTGGCGGAGAAGTTCATGAGTGATTTTCTGAGTGCCGAGCAACTACAGAGGCATGACGTGCAAACTGAACCGGCCATGGACATTGGTGGTGAATCGCTGGCGTCTACACAGAGGCGGCCTGCGTCGTGTATCCACACCACTGGAGATTTATCATGAGCCAGTATCAAAGCCTGTTACTGATCCTCAACCCGGCCTTGCGCCATTCTCCAGCCATGAATCGTGCGGCAGCGCTGGCCAAGACCAGCGGCGCGAGTTTGCATATCGCGGCGCTAATCCCCTCGTTCAAATGGTTATCGTTGCTTGAAGACGGCGATCGAGAACTGGCTCGGGAGCGTTACCTGCAGGACCATCGCCACTGGTTCAAGGCTCAGGCCGAGAATTTGCGTGGCAGAGGGATCGAGGTAACCACCGAGGTGGCTTGGGCTGAGGACATCAAGCAGGACATCATTGATCACGTCACGGACATGCAGCCCGACTTGTTGATCAAGGAGGTTCAGCATGAGTCCGTGCTCAAACGGGCCTTCTTCACCCCGTTGGACTGGCATTTGTTGCGTCACTGTCCGGTGCCGGTCTATCTGGTGGGCGGGAGCTGCTACGTTTTGCCCCGCAAGGTTGTAGCCGCGGTCGAGGTATCGGATATCGAGTCCGTCGACAACGAACTGAATGACCGAATCATCAAGCAGGCTTGCAGTCTTGCCATGCAGTGCAATGCCGAATTGCATTTGCTGTACGCCTGCGATATCTCGGCCGCTTATCTTGCGGACATGGGCGGCCTGACACTTGCTGACCTTACCAAAGCGCTTCGCAGAGACCTGGAAAAGTCTTTCCTTGAGTTGGCAGGCCGGTTCGGGGTGCCCTCCGATCGTCGACATTTCATTGAGGGACATCCGGTCACGGTGTTGAGTGAGTTTGCTAATGAACACAACGTGGATGTGATCGTGATGGGCAGAGTCCAGTCCCATGGTGTGGACAAGCTTTTGGGCAGCACGACCGAGCATATTCTGTATCAGGTGCCATGCTGCGTTCTGGCGGTCTAGATCGAGTCTGTACCAGACTTGATGGCACACCGTCAGTTCGACAGTTGAGTCTGATACGAGTCAGAAAGGGGATTAGTTGCGCTTCCAGTACTTTTGCATTTCCAGAAACAGGAAGGATGCGGTCCATGTGATGAGCACCAGCCCGGTAAGGGCTTGTAGACCGGTCAAGTATTTGAGGTTGCCCACAGGCGAAATATCGCCGAAGCCGATCGTCGTGTACGTCGTAAAGGAAAAGTAAACGCAGTCCATCAGCGTACCGTCGAAGTTGCCCGTCAGGCTGCCCCATCTCCCGGAGTGCACCATCAGGTAATAGACCAGCGCAAAGCACCAGACCTCTATCGCGTGGGCCAGGAGGGCGCCGAATACTCCAACTACGATTCTGAAGCGGCTCCACAGCTTGAGCCGGGGTAGCCAATCATTCAGGCGTAACAGACATTCGTAGTGGATCACTACGGTGATGATGACCACCAGCGTATTGATCCGCGTGACTGCCAGCATGGCAAATCTCCAGCGAAAAGGGAGGCGGTGAATCAGAGTACTTCTACGCCTGGGAGCCGGAAAATCGTTGAGCTGAATCAACAAGGGTTTTAGTAATCGAAAGCCAGTCGTTGCGTTAACGATAGCTGCTGATTAGTTGATAAAAGTCAGGTCCCCCACGGCATAACGCCAAATAATCGAACTACAGCTCTCCAGTCGCAACAAATCGACGGGACGATTATGAGGACGTACTTGTTCGTTGTATTGCCGGATATTTTGCTGGCTGCAGTCACGAGCCCGCTCGAAGTAAATCCAAGTAACAAGCGTTTGACCCAAGGCCCCGACAGGAAGGCGGGTTTGCACTCAGGCAGGCAGGTTTCAGGGCGAGGTATGTGATGCTCAAACTCAAACGCATTCTAATGATAGCCCCCAGCGAAATGACCCTGACCCCGGCGTTTGAGCGTGCCCATGCCTTGGCTTGTGCAACCGGTGCCTTATTGCACATTGTCGCGTTCGATTATGTCCAGGCACTGGCGGTAGCCGGTCTGCTTGACCACGATGCGATGGCCCAGGCACGAGAAGGTTATCTGCAGGTGCACCGTCATTGGCTGGAGCAGCAGGCCCGGTTTCAACGATGCGGTGGCCGGCAGGTGACCACCGAAGTGGTCTGGGCCAAGTCGAGTCTGACAAACCTGCTTGAGTACGTGAATGACTTTCTTCCGGACCTGGTAATCAAGGACACCCATTATGTGCCGGCACTTGACCGTGCCTTTCACCGGCCTGTGGACTGGCGACTGCTACGCGAGTGTCCGACCCACCTGCACCTGGTTACCAGCGCCAAAAATCCCAAACCATTGAAAATTCTCGCGGCGATCGATCTGTCCCATCTGGAAGAGCTGACCCGGGGATTAAATGACCGAATACTCGATCTGGCATCTACTCTGGCGGCCAGCTGCGGCGCCGCGCTGCACTTACTTAACGTCAGTCGTTGGTCAGAGATGAGCGATGCGCCGATGAGTGTGCCAACGGGCAGTCTTGATGACAGTTTGAGGGACGCGATTGAAGATGCCCAACAAGAGGCTTTCGATGTGCTTGCCGAGCGCTATTGCATCAACAATACACGCCGACACTCACTGACGGGCGTCCCCCATAAGGTCATCGGACTTTTCGCTCAACAGAATGCCTTTGACATGGTGGTGCTGGGCACGGTTTATCACCATGGGCCTGACCGGTTTATCGGCGATACCGCCGAGAGCGTGTTAAACCGGGCACCGTGCAGTTTGATGATCGTCAAACCCTTCCCCCCGCCCGATTGAACGGGGCGCCCTACGATGAAACCACCTATTATATTGCTGCAATCAGTGCATTAATGTCCTGCAATCGACCCGTCTTGTTCATCAGAAGATCAGTTCTCACACTGAGGCCACTCATTTGATAACGGCTTTTGACTGAAGGAGAAATGACCATGGTATCTGCGATCCGGTTTAACCAGTTCGGCAACCCTGAAGTACTGAACCTGGAGACACTGAGCGAACAAACGCCAGGCCAAGGCGAGGTCTGGCTTGAGCAAGAGGCTGTAGGTGTCAACTTTCTCGACGTTACCCAGCGCAAGGGCGCGGTGCCCATTGCGTTGCCATCTGGACTTGGGCTGGAAGGCGCTGGGCGTGTCGCAGCTGTGGGGGCGGGTGTCAGCAACGTGCGAGTAGGGGATCGCGTGGCCTATGCCACCGGCCCTATCGGTTCCTATGCTTCGGCCCGGCTTTATCCGGCAGAGCGGCTGGTCAAAATTCCGGATTCGCTGTCATTTGACGATGCCTCAGCCGTCATGTTCAAGGGCATCACTGCACAGTACCTTTTGAAAGCCACCTATCCTGTGGGGCCCGATACAACCATGCTCCTCTACGGTGTGGCTGGAGGGTTGGGGGAAATCATGGTGCCGTGGGCCAGACACTTGGGGGCCACTGTGATCGGCGTGGTTTCAAAGCAGGCCAGTGTCGAGAAAGCTCAGGCGTCGGGATGCGATGAAGTCCTGGTGTTCGATGCTGACAGCCTGGCTTGCGAGGTCGCTCGAATCACCAAAGGTAAAATGGTCGACGTCGTCTATGACCCAATAGGGCGTGTTTCTTTCCAGGCATCCCTGGATAGCTTGCGACCACGAGGTCTGATGGTATCGTTTGGCGCTTCATCGGGTGCGCCGTCAGCCGTGGAGTTGTCGACACTCAATGCCAAAGGCTCGCTGTTCCTGACACGTCCTTCGTTGGCAGCCCATACGGCGAGTGCCTCTGAGTACCAGGAACGAGCGCAGGATGTGTTGGCCGCCATAGGTGCGGGTATTATCAAACCTCGGGTCCGGGCAAGCTACTCTCTGGCGGACGCAGCATTGGCGCATGCTGACCTGGAGTCGGGGCGTTCATCGGGGGCGATCATTCTAAAACCATGAATCTTGATGTTCTGAATAATCAGCACAGTGACGAAATCGCTGCGTTTCTGGCCGTGGCCTCGCAAGGTTCATTTGTCGGGGCTGGGCGGCTATTGCAGCGACATCCTACAGTCGTCTCAAAGCGACTCGCCGCAATGGAAAGGCGCCTTGGCGTTCGGCTCGTGGAGCGCTCCACCCGGCAGGTTCGAATTACTGAAACAGGTGCCAGGCTGGAGCAGCGCCTTCGCTCAGCCATCGAATTGATGAATGAAGCGCAGCAGCAAGCGTCTGAGGGCGCCAGCGAAATCCGCGGTACTTTGCGGCTTGCATTGCCAGCAGCCATGGGACGGCGCTGGCTTGGCCCGATGCTGCCGGAGTTTCTCAAGGCTCATCCGCATGTCTCGATCCTTGCAGACTATAGCGAGCGTCTGGTCGACATCATTGATGAAGGTTTTGACGCGGCGATCCGAATCGGAGAATTGGAAGACAACCGGTTGATAGCCAAAAAACTAAGTGACCATCGCCGGATACTGTGTGCCTCGCCTGCTTACATCAGACAGCACGGCATGCCCGAAACGCCACAGGATCTGATCAGGCACAATTGCCTTCGCTTCAGTGGCCTTGTGTCTTTTCCCCAGTGGAGACTCCATCGCGGCAATGAGCTGCAGACGGTTTCTCCCAAAGGAAACCTGACGGCCAATGACAGCGAATCATTACTGGCAGCGGCCCGCGCCGATGCGGGAATACTGGGGGCCGGTGACTGGTTGATGAGTCGTGATATTGCTGCCGGGAGGCTGTTGCATGTCCTTCCTGACTGGCAATTGGACACCGCCGGTGGGGTCTACCTGGTCAGGCCATCGGCCAAGTTTCCGGGCGCCGTGGTCGTCGCGTTCAAACAATGGATCGAGTCAAAGTTTACCCCCGCGCCCCCATGGGCCATTTGACCGAGGCTGCCTCAGCAAGTGAATGTCCTCTTCCCTCGACAACAGCTGAAGGCATGTCATGGACGTTCATGGCAAGACGTAGCAGCAATGCACCTGCAACGGGGAGGCTGCCTCAGTACGGGTTTTGTAGATGTTGAGCGCTGGTCTCTCAACACGGTGCTTGCATCGTCAGAAGTCGAAGAACACCGTTTCCGATTCGCCTTGAAGGTGAATGTCGAAGCGGTAGGCCAGCTTCCCGTCAACCGTGCAGCGCCTGGCAATCAGGGATTCACGCCGATGTGGCTGTTCGATCAGATTCAATACGGGGTCCACTGCATTCGCCTCGGATTCGTCGTCGAAATACAGTCGCGTCTGCAGGTGAATGTTGATGCCCCGGGCGAACAGCGACACATTGATATGCGCTGCCATGGGCACACCCGAGGCATTTTTCACCAGGCCAGGCTTGACGGTTTCGATCGTCCATTCACCGACATCGGTAGTGGCGGTACGACCAAAGCAGTTGAAGGGTTTTTCCAGATCGAAACCGCTGTCGTAGTGGCCTTGGTGATTGGCCTGCCAGAGTTCCAGAAACGCGTCGCGAATCAAGTGGCCGTTACCGTCATAAACGTGACCCATCAATAGAATGTGCTCACCAGGCGCGCCAGGTTTTGCCATCACATTCCAGATTTCCTGTTCCCGCGGCGGGTTGCCGGCCGCCTCCAGTGCCAATCCGATATGGACATAGGGACCGGCTGTTTGCGACGGGGTTTCAGGCAGAAGTTGAACGGGCATATGCAGGCCTCCTCAGCAGTTTTCGAAGTGGGTCTTGCGCTGGCCGCGCAGGACGATATCAAAGCGATAAGCCAGGCAATCCATAGGATTGGCCATGCTCATGTCGAGCCTGGCGATCAGGCTCTGTACCGCTTCCGGATTGGCGATCGACTTGACGATCGGGCACATGGGGATCAGCGGATCGCCTTCGAAATACAGCTGGGTAATCAGGCGCGTGGCAATGGACGGGCCACTGATGGAGACATGGATATGCGCCGGTCGCCAGTCGTTGGGACCGTTGCGCCATGGGTAGGGACCGGGCTTGACCGTGCGGAAGCTGTAGTTGCCATCGCGGTCAGTCAAGGCACGGCCGACGCCGCCGAAATTCGGATCAAGAGGGGCCAGGTAACTGTCTTTTTTATGCCGGTAACGACCACCCGCATTGGCTTGCCACATTTCCACCAAAGTATGTGGGATCGGCTTGCCGTACTGATCACAAACCCGGCCCGCGACGATGATGCGTTCGCCGATGGGCAGGCCGCCGTGATTGAAATTCAGCAGCAGGTCGTTATCGTGCTGGCCCATCTTCAGATGGGAAAAATCCGGGCCGCTGGTTTCCGAGACAGACTGGGGAATGCTCACCAATGCCTGGCGGGGGGAGCGCAGGATCGAAGTCTTGTAGTCAGGTGTCAGGGCTTTGGGATGCCAATTACGGTCACGAATGGCGAAGCGGCTCTCGTGCGCATCAGACATGTCGATTTTCCTATTGTTATGGTTGGTCAGAGGCAAGCGCTGCGATGGCAGCGACTTGCAGCCCAGTCTCCTCTTGTGCGACCCAACCCAAAATTGAAAAAACCGACTTAATACATGTCCAAATGGTTATGGATATTTCCCTTCGCTATATTCTTGCCCGACCTCGCGCAATGCCTCCACGCACCACTGGGCCGCAGGTGTCACCGGCAACACAGGATTTGTGCAGAGCCCCACGGAACCACCGGCTTCACGCATCCCCAGTTCCACCAACTCACCTAGCTTCAAGTCCTGTCTGACCGCGTCAAAAGGCGCGACCCAGATTGCCTGGCTGCATTGTATGTAGCGCCGGCTCAGGGCAACCGACAGGGTTTCCAGGCGTTGGCGCGAGGGGGTGATCCCGTGCTGCACAAACAGGCTGTCGGCGAATTTGCGGATCGTCGTCCCCGCCAGCGGAAGTACCACTGGATAGTCTTCGAGGTTTTTATGCCCCAGTGGATCAGTCAGCACTGGATGGCCGTTACGTACCACCAGGGTCATGGATTCGCTGTAAAGGTGCTCGAACGTCAAGCCGTGAATCGATGGGCTATCGGTCATTCTGCCGACCACCAGGTCCAGCTCGCCGACACGCAGTTGGGACAGCAGGTAGGCGCTCGGCCCGGTCACGACACTGACCGCCAAGGCGGGATGCCGGTCGTGTAAACGGCAGACAACCTCAGGCACCAACAGGCTTTCGACGGTGGATAGCACGCCGAGCCGTACGGCAATCGGCTCATGTACACCGGAGCGCAAACTGTTGACCCCTTCACGCAGCGATTGCACGCTCGGTCCCGCATATCGCAAAAAGGCCACCCCGGCCTCGGTCAGCGTCGAGCCCTTTTTGCTCCGCTCGAACAGCTTGGCAGCCAGCAGGGATTCCAGTTCCTTGAGGGTTTTCGAAAGCGCCGGCTGGCTGATTGCCAACTTGTCGCAGGCACGTGCCAGGCTACCCTGGCGCGCCACCTCGAGAAAACACACCAGATGACGGAATTTGATTCGGGTATCGATGTTCAATCTGCTGCTCCGCCTTCGTGGTGTGGCATTCATTAATCCTGGTGACCGATGCGGGCAAACGGTAGCTATCGGTCGACATTCGGCAGTTCGCATCCCGGGATCAGTCGTCCCAGTTTGACGGCCTGCTGATAAAGCACCTGCATGAGCTGCGTGGCGGATTCGCCAAGCGGCTCGAACCGCGAGTAGACAAAGCTGATATCGAAATGAATCGCCTCAACCAGCGGTACGACGATCAGCCCGCTGTCCTGGGCCACGAACTCATCGATGATGGTCAGTCCCATGCCTTGCTTGACCAGCCATTCGTTGCCATGAGCGTGCATATTCTGCAGACCCTTGGTATTACCTCACACCCTCTCTCGAACCACCGCTTCTGGCCGATTGTTGCCTCTGGCTAGGGGCAGCAGCCGACCCATGGCGGACAGTCCGGACACTAGAGTCAGGTGTTGGATTGATGAGCCGCCCAGTGTTTCATCTCTTCTGCAATGAAGTGGTTCACCAGGTCACTGTACATCTTCTCGATTGCATCCGGGCTCAGGCCCTCAGCCTCGGCCCACTCGCGTCGTGTCGCCAACATGGCCTTGAAGCGCTCCGGAGCACGCACCGCAGTCACTGAGGTCTTGTACTTCGAGGCAGCCAGTACGTAGTGAAAACGCTTGCCCAACAGCTTGATAACAACCTGATCAAGGGCATCGATTTCGCGTCGAATATCCTCCATACCTGCACACTCTTCGGGCTGCAACTGATTGATGACGTCCATGTAGGTGACTCCGTTTGCTGAAAAAATCGTGGCCTTCGGAAGAAGTATCGGCGCGCTGTCTTCCGTGAGCGATACAGCCTGAATACCATAAAATCCGCCGTCCGCCGCACGATGAGCGTTTTTTGGCTAAGGCAGACCGACTTTTTCAACAGAATCGGCCGATAGCAGTCTGGCGTAAGCAGCTCCCTTGGCCATCAGCATTTCCTGTGAGCCGCGAGGGGACGAAAGAGCGTAACGTTCGCAGAACCACGCGGCAGACCTCGGTTGTTTTCAGAAACGACGCTGAGCAAGCCTTTCCAATAGCGGTGAGGTCGGGAGCACAGTGCCACGGCACTCATCTGTCAGAAGCGAGCGCGGCGTCCCCCATCACCTGTTGGGTGCCAGTGGCCGTCTGGCGACCCACCTTGAACCACGCGGCGTATAACGCCGGGACGAAGAAAATCGTCAGCAGCGTCGCCACGGTCAGGCCGCCCATGATCGCAATTGCCATCGGCCCCCAGAACACGCTGCGCGTTAGCGGGATCATGGCGAGGACGGTAGCCAGCGCCGTCAGCATCACCGGACGAGCCCGGTGAATGGCAGCATCCAGCACAGCATTCCACGGGTCGCGCCCTTCGGCGATCTCGATTTGTACCTGATCGATCAGGATCACCGCGTTGCGCATGATCATGCCGCCCAGTGCGATGATGCCCAGGATCGCGACGAAACCCAGTGGCGACTGGAACACCAGCAGTGCCGGCACCACGCCGATCAGGCCCAGCGGCGCGGTCAGCACCACCATCCACATGCGGGAGAAGTTCTGCAGTTGCAGCATGAGTAACAGCAGGATGGTGATTAACATCAACGGGGCCACCGCGAGTAGCGCCTTGTTCGCCTTGTCACTTTCCTCCACTGCGCCGCCCACGTCGATGCGGTAGCCCGACGGCAACTTCGCTTCGACATCCTTGAGCAACAGCTGGATCTCCTGCGTCACCGATACACCTTGCTCGCCATCCTTCACGTCGGCACGCACCGTGATCGCCATGTCGCGGTTGCGGCGCCACAGTACCGGCTCTTCCAGTTCTGAGCGCACCTGTGCGACTTGCGACAGCGGCACTACCGTACCCTGGCGTGTGTAAAGGTTGATGTCTTTCAGTGTGTCGAGGTTCAAGCGTTCCTCTGGCACGGCACGGGCCACGATGTCGATCAGGTCCTCGCGCTCACGCAGCTGCGACAGGGTTGCGCCGTTCATCACGGTCTGGGTCGCCAGCGACACGTCGGCCGGCGTGAGGCCAAGCGCGCTCGCCTTGTCCTGATCGAGCTCCACTTTCAGCGTGCGCACCGGGTCGTTCCAGTCGAGCTGGAGGTCACGCACCTTTTGGTTGGACGCAACCACCTTCTCCACGTCGCGGGCGATCTTGCGCACCACTTGGGTATCGGGGCCTACGACGCGGAACTGCACTGGGTAGCCGACAGGTGGCCCCAACTCGAGCCGGGTCACGCGCACCCACGCCTGTGGGAACTGTTGGTCAGCCGAGGCCACCAGCCGCGCACGTACTCGCTCGCGTGCATCCAGGTCCTTGGTCATCACAACGAACTGGGCAAAGCCCGGATTCGGCAGCTCGGGGTTGAGCGAGAGATAGAAGCGCGGTGCGCCGGCACCGGTGTAGGCGGTAAAGAAACGCACGTCCTCGTCCTTCGCCAGAATCTCCTCCATGTGCTTGACCTGCTCGGTCGTCGCGGCGAACGAGGAGCCTTCCTTGACGCGCAGGTCAATGACCAGTTCAGGACGCGAACTGTTGGGGAAGAATTGCTGTGGCACTAGCTTGATACAGGCCAAAGCAAGCACCAGGGCGCCAAAAGTCGCACCGATGACCACCCAGCGGCGCTCGATGGCGGCGTCGATCAGGCGGCGCAGGCTACGGTAGAACTTCGTGTCGTACGGATCACCATGCTGGTGCTTGCCCAAGTCGTTGGGCAGCATCTTGACCGCCAGGTACGGCGTGAAGATGCCGGAGCAGATCCACGAGAACAGCACCGCGGCGCCGACGATCCAGAAGATGCCGCCCGCGTACTCGCCGGTGGTGGATCTCGAGAGGCCGATCGGCAGGAAGCCCACGACGGTGATCAGCGCGCCGGTCAGGCGCGGCATGGCAGTAGACTGATAGGAGAAGGCGGCTGCCTTCACGCGGTCCATGCCGGTTTCCATCTTCGCCACCATCATCTCGATGGCGATGATGGCGTCATCCACCAGCAGTCCCAACGCGATAATCAGCGAGCCGAGCGAGATGCGCTCGAGGTTCCAGCCCATCGCCAGCATCACCAGCGCCACGCCGCCCAGCACCAGCGGCACCGTGGTCGCGACCACGAGGCCGGCGCGCCAGCCCAGGCTGGCCAGGCTCACCGCGATCACAATGATCAGCGCCTCGGCCAGCGCGCGCCCGAAGTCGTGAACAGCATCCTTCACCGTGGTGGGTTGGTCGGCCACGAGCTCCAGCTCCACGCCGTGCGCAAGTTCCGACTGGATCTTGGCGACTGCCGTGTCCATCGCCTTGCCAAGGTCCACGATGTTGCCGTCGCTGGTCATCGTGATACCGAGCATCAGCACTGGCTGGCCGTTGTGGCGTACCGTGTAGGTCGGCGGATCCTCAAAGCCACGTGTAACGGTGGCAATGTCGCCGAGCTTGATCAGCCGGCCGCCCGCGGCGATGGGTACGTTGCGGATAGCCTCTTCGCTGGCGAACTGGCCGCTTACGCGCACCATGACGCGATCGCCGCGGGTGTCGATCTGGCCTGCGGGCAACAGGGCGTTCTGGCTCTTGAGGCTTTCGGCGATGGCCAACGGTGTAATGCCCAGCGCTGCCAGGCGTTCGTGCGAGAACTCGACGTAGACACGCTTGGCCTGCTTGCCGATGACATCGATCTTCTTGACCATCGGCACCTTCAGCATCTGGCGCTTGATGTCCTCGGCCGCGTCCGACAGGTCGGCGTGGCCGACGCCGTCGCCCTTGACCGCGTACATCAGGCCGTACACGTCGCCGTACTCGTCGTTCAGGATCGGGCCGATCACGCCGTCAGGCATCTCGAGGCTCAGGTCGTTGAGTTTCTTGCGCGCCTGGTACCAGGCCTCGCGCTGGTCAGCCTTGGAGGTGCCGCCGCGTACGGTGAGCGTCATGCCTGCGTAGCCTTGCCGCGCGTAGGTGACCACTTTCTCGAAGTTGTCGATCTGCTCGAATTTCTTCTCCATGCGGTTGAGGACCTGGTCCTGCAACTGCTGGGCGGTGGCGCCCGGCCAGATGACCATGGCGGTCATGGAGGGCACGGAAAAGTTCGGATCCTCGAGTTGACCGAGCCTGGTGAAACTGAAGGCACCGGCCACCGCGACAATGAGGAGCATGAACAGGACGATGGCGCGATGGCGCAGCGCCCAGTCGGTGAGGTTGAAGTTGTTCATCGGGCGGCCTGCTGCGTGACGTTCGCGTCAATGATCTCTGTACCGGGGAGCGCGACCTTCAGGCCGGATGCCATCTTCTGGACGCCGGCGGTGACGACCAACACGCCGGCCTGCGGCCCGGAGACGAGCACCTCGTCATTGCGGTAGCCCCACACCGCCACACGCTCCAGTTCGACGATGCCTACCGGATCCTTGCCCGCGGGCGTGACCACCCACAGCGCCGGCTGGCCGCCGCTTTGCGTCAATGCAGTGGCTGGCACTGCCGCCACAGAGACACTTGTCATGACTCGCTCGGCCATCACCGTGGCGGTGGCGCCCAGCGGCAGCGCCTGCATTGGCTTAAGCCGCGCGCGATAGGTGCGCGTTTGCGCCGCAGCCTGCGGCGATAGCTCGCGCAGCGTGACATCGAAGGTCTCGTTCGGCGCACTGGCCAGCGCGGCCTTGAACTGCGCGTCCTTGAAGACGGACAACTGATACTCGGGCACGTCGATGACGATCTCGGACTCATCCGGATTCGCAACCGAGACCACGGGTTGGCCCTCCGCCACGACCTGGCCTGCCTCGAAGCGCACAGCCGTGACCACACCGCTACGGGAGGCACGCAGCATGGTGTACTTGAGCCGGTTGCGCGCGAGCTCAAGTTTTCGCGCCTCGGCCTCGGCGGTCGCATGCGCGGTTTGGGCATTGGTCTGCGCGCGCTCGTTGTCGGCCGCACTGACCGAGCCGTCAGCCTTCAACGCAGTCAGGCGCTGGCGGTCCGAGTCGGCCTGGCGCGTCTGCTCGACAGCAACCGTCCACTGTTGTCGCGACGCTTCCTCAGCGAGGCGGTAGTCGGCGTCATCCAGTACAGCCAGTATGTCGCCTTCGCGCACAAACTGGCCTACCTCAACCTTGCGCTGCGCGACCTTGCCGCCTACGCGGAAGGCTTGGTCGACTTCATGCCGCGATTGCACGGTGCCCACGTATCGACTGATGTCGCGAGCATTGTCGTAGCTGATTTCAGCGGTACGCACCGGTCGGGGTGCCTGCACGGCAGGCTGGTCTGGGCTACACGCGCAAAGCATGACGGCTACAGCCAGGGCGCCGGCCGCAGTAAGGGAGGTTTTCAAGGCGGTTCCTCTTTGTAAAACGAAAATTCTCAGGAAAGTGGTGGCCGGTCGGCTGCGGTGGCTGCTGTGGGCGTGGCGGGTTGTTCGAACACTTGCCAGCCTCCGCCCAGTGCCTTGTAGAGCTGTACGCTATCGAGAAGCAGACGGGTGTTGCTGTCGTTGGCACTCAGGCGCACCGCCAGGCGCGCCCGTTGCGCGTCCAGCAGCGGCAACAGGTCGATCTGTCCCCTGTCGTAGAGGGACTGCGCGTGGCTCAGCGCAGCCTCCGCGGACTCGCTGGCCGACTGCAGCGACGCAGCGCGCTGGCGTTCTTGCGCTTGCGTGATGAGCGCGTTCTCCACGTCCTCGAGCGCACGCACAATGCCGTCTTCGGCGCGCAGTAGCGCTTCACGCTGGCCGCTCTCGGCGACCTCGTTGATCGCGCGCGTGCGCCCGGCGTTGAAGAGCGGCATGGTGAGCAGAGCTGCCACGTTGGTGAAGCGTGCGGCGCCCAGATCCAGACCGTTCAGCTCAAGGCCCTGGCGGCCGTAGGATGCACCGAGGAACAGCCGCGGAAACCACTCGGCCGCGGCTTGTTTACGGCGCGCATTGGCGGCATCGAGCTGCGCCATCAGCGCCAATACATCAGGCCGACGTTGCAGCAAGGTGGCGGGCTGCCCCTGCCGAGCCTCGGGTGCAACCACGTTGACAGGGGAGGGCTGGATACTTGCGGCGTTAAAAGCCTGGTCACCGATCAAGACTGCGATGCGGTGTCGCGCCACAGCCGCCAGGGTTTCCAACGGAGGGATCTGCGCGCGCGCCGAAGCGGCATCGGTCTGCGCGCGCTCGACGTCGAAGGAGGTTGCCAGCCCTGCGCGGTGGCGGGCATTCACCAGGCGCAGTGTCTCGTCTTGCGCTGCGGAGATCGCGCGCAATGTTTCGGCCTGGCGCAGCGCACCCACCAGCGTGAAGTAGTTGCTGGCGACATCGCTCATCACCAGCAGACGCACGCCGCGTACGCCGTCCTCTGCGGTCAGTGCCTCGGCTTCGGCGGCTTGCGCGCCAGCGCGCAGGCGTCCGCTCAGGTCGAGCTCCCACGAAACGTCCAGGCCTGCACCCACGGTCCTGGTATCTGGATAACCCTGCTTCTTGGCAATGCTGTAGCCGCTGCTACGGTCGGAGCCGAAGGCGGACATTCCGACACTCGGAAAGAGCCAGGAGTTACTGATCGTCTCACCGGCGCGAGCGGCGCGCACGCGCTCGGCGGCTATCTTGACGTCACGGTTCTCGTTCATCGCGCGGCGCACCAGATCCGTCAACACCGGGTCGTTGAAAGTCTTCCACCACACGGCTTCGGGTTCCATCTCGGAGGCCGTGCTTGCGGCGAACCTGGCCGGCACGTCTACCGATGGCTTAAAAACCTCCGTGGAGCAACCGGTCAGGATCAGGGCAATGGACGCGGTGAGCGCCGCACCCTTTACGACACCGATTACGCGTTCGGCATGTTGCATGGGCGTCTGCCCGGCGTTGCGGGTCAACAGATGGAAAGTTGTAAGTCGCGGCATCGGATTGGACTCGTGAAGATTCGAGGTGGCATCAGCGTAGGTCCCGGGGTGCGCGAAGTCGTCAGCGAAGGGTCGCCGTTCGGTCGCCATATCGAGCGCTCGTTCGTGGTGGAGGCGTCACTCGCCGACGGCATCGGCCGTGTGCTCGCCGGCTGCCAACGCGAGGTCCGAGGCAATCGACTCCAGCAGTTCTTCGGCTGACGAAAACTCGCGCTGTCGTCCGGTGACCAGGTTTTCGAGGCGGCCCACCAGGGCCCCCGGCGCGGCGTCGCTACGCAGCTTCACTACGTACGAGCGGCGGCTCGGGTATTTGGATTCAGGGTTCAGGATCATCGCAGGCCAGGGGGCAGGAAAGTTCGACGGCAGCGTAAGCGGTTCCCTGGGGCGAGTCGTAAGCGAAAGGTCAGACTTCGGTCGGGACAGTAACCCTTACCGCAGAGAAATCGCGTCGCTTCAAGCCGGCTTGGCAGCGTGAATCAGCGAGCGCGCACGTTTCGCCAGCTCGGTTCCGTCAGTTTCGGGTGACTGGTCAACCAGCGTGGCCAATGCCTGTTGGTCCTCGGCCGTAGCGTCAGGGTGCTCGCACAGTTCGACCAGCGCTTGCAGCTCCAGCCACTGTGCTTCTTGGGTGCGAGCTTCTTCAACCGCGCGTCGCACCGCAGCGATGCCGGCGTCGGGCTGACCCTGTGCTCGCGAGATCGCTGCCTCCAGCAGCAATAGCTGTGGCAGGTATACGCGCTCGCCCAGTTCCTCGCCCACCCGAAATGCTTCCTGCAGCTCGACTTGCGCTGCGGTGCAATCACCTGCGAGCAGCAGTGCCTCGGTGGCGTAGCCGAGCACCTCGCTGGCACCGGAGCGCATTCCAAGCCTGGTGTGTTCTTCATAGGCCTCACGGATGCGACGGTATCCGTCGCGCGGTGCACCGTTGCGCGCGTCGGCCCAGCCGCGCCACCAGCGACAAGCCGTTCGCCCCAGTGCGAGCGAATACTCATCGACCAACTTCTGCATGTCGTCAGCCAGCGCGGCTACACGCAGATGGTTCCCCAGCCGCACCTCGATCAGCACCTCCTGCCAGGCAGCGACCAGCCACGTCATAGGCTGGCGAAGCGCTTGCGCGCGGGTCCGCGCCCGCTGCATGTGGGCCCGGCCTTGCTCAACCAGGCCAGAACGCACGAGTTCTATGGCCAGCATACCGTGCAGCATGACCTGAGGATCGACCGCAAAGATCTCGTTCGTCCCGATGTCCAGCGGCTCGGCGATCGCGAGGGCGCGCTCTAGCCAACCGCGGGTTGTCTGCGTGCGACCCTGGAGATGGTGCACCTCGCCCTGCACGATGCACGCCACCAGCATGAGCACTGGATCGTTCGCCTCGCACGAGAGGGCTTCGGCGCGTTCCGCCACCTCCAGCGCCAGCGCATAGTCGCCGCGCAGACCGAGCAGATAGCCGAATCCGTGCAGCAGGCGACCGCGCATTGGATGCTCGGGTACATTTGTTAGCAGCGTGTACGCGCGTTCGAACGCGTTCCTGGCTTCGCTGCCGACACCGAACGTGTGGAAAGCCGACACCCCCTGCAGTGTGGCCAAGGTAATTTCGAGTGCATCGCGCTCCATCCCTTCTGGTGCCTGCCGCAGCAGGACCAATGCGCGCTCAGTGAGACCGATGCACAAGGCCGGGCTGAAGTGCAGCAGCGCGGCTTCAGTGGCCTCGGCGTAATAGCGCAGCGCGATCATCGGCTGCCGAGCCCGGTCGAAGTGCGTCGCCAGCTCCGATGCAGCAATCGGCACGCCGGCCATGCGCTCGCGTTCGAGGGCAGTGCCAACCTGGCGATGGAGGTGGGTGCGCAATGAGCGCGGCGTGCGGTCGTACAGTACCTGGCGGAAGAGGGCATGCCGAAACGCGTAGGGTTGCTCCACCGTCTCCTCAGGTTCGGCGGCCCGCGACCGCGTGAGCCACACCTGCTCGCGCACCAGTTCCTCGCAGGTGTGGGCCACAGAAGCGAGGTCGCGTTCGAGGGCCAGCGAAACCGTCTCAACCCGGAATTCGACTCCGCATACCGCTGCCGCCGAGAGCAGTGCATGCTGCTCCGGCCCGAGCCTGGTGATGTAGTGATCAATGATGGCCGCGAGGTTCTCGGGAACCGCCATCCCCGCCAGCCGGGCCTCGATGGTGGCGTCGTCGTCCGTGGTGTCCATCACTTCGCTGATGACTGACGACACGAACAGCGGCACACCGTCGGTGCGCTCGTGCAGGGCACGTACGAAGGCTTCATCGCGGGCCAGAGAGGACGAACGCAGCGCGACATAGTCAGCGACCTCGGTTTCCGAGAATGGATCGAGCACCACTTCCTCGCACAGACGTTGCAGGCGCAGTTCGTGGCGCAACGAATTGAGCGGATGATCGAGCGCCACCACCTCGGCGACGCGGAAGCTCGCCAGCCACATAAGCCGAGTGCGGCCGCGTCGCCGCGCCACATAGTCGATGAGCTGGACCGTCGCCCGATCGCTCCAGTGCAGGTCTTCGGTTATCAGCAACAGCGGCCGCTGCTCGGTGTAGCGGTCCAGCAGTTCACCCATTTCCCGCAACATGCGATCCGGACCGATGCCGGCAAGCTCGCGCCGCAACGCGTCTCGCTCTTGCGCGGTGCTCAGCCACGGCAGTTGCAGCAACCAGGTCGGCGCCACATCGCGCAGTAGCGCCGGCAGGGTGGGGTCGCTACGGCACAGATCGGCTAACGCCTCCAGCACCGGCAGGTATGGCTCGCCGGTGCCGTAGTGTTCTACGCAATGGCCGCGTGCGCAGGCAATGCCGCCAAGGCTGGCGAGGAAATGCTCGATTAACGTGGTCTTGCCTATCCCCGGTTCTCCGGCAAGCCAGAGCACTGCACGTTGCCCGCCGCAAGCCCGTTCCCATGCCCGCTGCAGTCGTGAAAGCTTGTCGGTGCGACCAATGAATGTCGGTAATGGATACGCTTCGGCCGCTGGCACCGTCGCGGGTGCCGGCGGCATCGAAGGCGCAGGGGAGGGAGCGGCGATGAAGCGATAGCCGCGTCGCGACACAGTCTCAATGAAGCGGGGCTGCCTGGGGTCGTCGCCCAGCACCTTGCGCAGATCGCTGATGGCCGTCTTCAGCACTGAATCGCTGACGAACCGATGCCCCCACACGGCATCAAGCAAGGCATCCTTGGCCACCAGCGATCCGGGTTGGCGTGCAAGTGCGCACAGCAGGGTGAAGGGCGTTGGCGCCAACGGCACGGCTTCTCCGTTACGTAACAAGCTCGCGTTGGCCTCGTCGAGTTCGAACTCGACGAAACAGAGCTGGACCGGTTTCGGATGGGGCTGCGGACGCGCCACGTTGGATTCCTGAAGACTAAAACATGGGTGTGCCCTCGTGAGGCATGGCACGTGGTCACTCCAATAACAACGCTGATCGACTCAGAAGCCAAGCCTCATCGGTCGGAAACTGGCCCTCGGCATAGCTCACATGGCCTCATCACGGTGCGGTAATGATCCCAGAACATTAATGACAAAAATATCAATATTGAAATATTTATCAATATTGCTTACCGTCACCTTGCCTGACGATGAGATCTCTACGTCTCACGACTTCAATCACAACAAGGGCTCGAGATGAACAACAACAAGAAAGCTACCGAACTGCCTCCCACCGCTGTCGATGTGCTGGTCGTCGGTAACGGTCCGGTAGGGGCGACAATCGCGGCGCTGCTCGGCCGCTATGGGGTAAAGACACTGGTATTGGACAAGACCCATGACGTCCTGCTGATGCCCCGTGCCATTGCTCTGGATAACGAGGCGCTTCGCATCCTGCAACTCGCCGGATTGTCGGAAGACGCTTTCGAGAAGATCGCTATCCCTGAAGTGAGGATGCACTCCCCGGTCCTCGGGCAATTCGGTCGGGCCAATACCGCGGGATGCATCGATGGCCATCCCAAACTGGTGACTTTCTATCAACCCGACCTCGAACACGCGATGCGCAGCCAGGTTTCCCGGCTGAAGACAGTGACCAGCCTGGGAGGATTCGAGCTCGAGAACCTGGTCGAGGAATCAGATTGTGTTGTCGCCACCGTACGGGGCGATGATGGCCAGACGTATCCTGTTCGCGCCCAATACCTGGTAGGTGTGGATGGCGCAAGCTCCAGGGTCAGGGCACTGATTGGCCAGGAATTCGAAGGACAGACCTATGGTGAGGACTGGCTGATTGTCGATGCCAGGAACCGGCATAAGTCAGCCATCGATCACGTTGAGTTTATCTGTGATCCACGGCGTCCAACACCGCACATGCCCGCTCCCGGCGGAAGGGAGCGTTGGGAGTTCATGCTACACCCGGGCGAATCCCGGGAAGAGCTGGAAAGCCCCGAAAGCATAGCCCGACTGATCGCGCCATGGATCGATCCGCAGGAGCTGGAAATCGAGCGAAAGGCGGTGTATCGGTTCCACGCGCGCTGCTGCAACAGATTCAGCAAGGGACGCATCTTTCTCGCGGGAGATGCAGCCCACATCACCCCCCCTTTTGTCGGGCAAGGTCTCGTAGCGGGATTGCGCGATGCAGCCAATCTTGCCTGGAAACTGGCCTGGGTCCTTCGCGGCCAAGCCGCGCCTTCAGTACTCGAAACCTATGACGTAGAGCGTCGCCCCCATGCCCAGGCGATGATCAATCTGGCGAAACTCATGGGCCGCCTGGTGATGCCGAGAAACAAGGTCGCAGCTTTCTTCATCCACGGCCTGATGCGCACGCTGGCGTTGACCCCCGCTACCAGAAAGTACTTCGAGCAGCTGGACATCAAGCCAAAGAACATCTTCAAACAGGGGCTGTTCGTGCAGCATCGTCGTGGCGACAAGCTGGTTCGTGGCAGTCTGTTTCCCCAAGCCTGGGTTCGCAACATGCAACAGCAGATCCAACTGAGCGACGATGCTCTTGGAGCCAACCTGACCCTGGTTGGATTCGGTGTTGACCCGTTGTCACTGCTGACCGCTGCTCAGGTCGTTTCCTGGGACAAAGTGGGAGGCCATTTCTTGCAGATCGGACCCTGCGGCCAGCGCTCCGGCGGCGGTTGCGACTTCATCGAAGACCTGAACCATGGCATCCTGCCGCTGGCTGCCAAAGGCACGCTGGTTGCGGTTCGCCCCGACCGTATCATCATGCACCACGCCCCAGGCGTAGAGGCAGGCAGTCTCGTTCGAGACTGTATGGGCCTGTTGGCTAGCGCCGACGCCACAGCCGATAGCGTTTCCATTACCATAAACGATCCCCCTCGATTAAGAGCCTGAAGATGCCTTCCCCCACTTTTCCTTCAGAAGCAACTGCGCAAGAGCCTCTCACTCGGGGCCACAAGAAGCGTGAACGCACCCGTCGCGGCCTGGTGGATGCGGCATTGCGTCTTGTCGCACGGAAGGAGGTGGGGGAGATTGCACTGCTCGATGTCGCCTCGGAGGCCGCGGTATCCAACGGCACCATCTACAACTATTTTCGAACGCGCGACGAAGTACTCGAGGCGGTTGGCATCGCCATGGCGAGTGAGTTCTCCGATGCCATTTCCGCCCTGAGTTCGGGCGTGCACTGCGGTGCACAGCGGCTTTCGATTGGTGTGCGCATGTTCGTATGCCGGGCCGCGTACGACCATCAATGGGCCAACGCACTACTGCGCATCATCCATTCCGATCAGGCCATGCGCTCGCGCTTGGCTGCTCATGTGCTGGGCGACCTGCGTGAAGGTCTGCGCGCGGGGGCTTTCGCTTATGAGGACGAGGGGATCGCCCTGGACATGGTCGTATCGTGCACAACCGGAGCCATGCGCTCGGTTGTCGAAGGGCGTGCAGTGGCGGAACACGACCAGCGGGTCGCCGAGATGATTCTCAAGGCTCTGGGTGTAACACCAGCCAGAGCCAAGAGAATCGCCGGTAAGCCGCTACCACAACGCGGCGGGGAAACTAATTGAGAACGCCCCCTAGTCCTGATGTCATCATCGGCCGGCTAAACCCGGCCAATCCATTGCCGATAGTTCTTCGCCTGGCGACGAGACTTCAGCTGATTGCCGATCAATGCCATGAGTGGCGACGTCCTGGGTTTTGTCCGTTTCCCTTGACTCAGCAAGCCGAGTTGCTTCTTGATCACCGACGCCACTGCAAGCGATGCCAGCGCCTTGTTCTTCCAGCGGACGACGATGGGCTCCACTTCGGTGTCCTGACCTGCCATCCACTGGCTTGGCAGGGTCGGCTCGATTGCCAATGCGGTGGCAAGCCCCACCATCGACACCGAACCGCTCACCACTCGCTCCGCCACCTCCTTTCTACGCACGCCGCCGGTGACCATCAGCGGCATGCGCGCTATGTCTCCTATTTTCTCCGCGAACTCTAGAAAATACGCTTCTCGAGCCAAGCGGCTGCCATCGCGGGTCTGCCCCTGCATTGCCGGGCTTTCGTAGCTGCCACCCGACAACTCGACCAGGTCGACCGCCTTGGCGTTAAGCATTTCCACCACGCGAGCCGCATCCTCGGCATCGAATCCGCCGCGCTGAAAGTCCGCGGAATTGAGCTTCACCGCGACGCAAAAGGTCGGTGCCACTCGCTGACGTATTGCGTCGATGGTTTGCAGGAGAATTTGCGCACGATTTTCCAGGCTGCCACCCCAGCGGTCGCTACGCCGGTTGGTCAAGGGCGAAAGGAATTGGCTGAACAGGTAGCCATGCGCTGCATGAATCTCCACGCCGGTGAATCCGGCAAGCTCGGCTAGCGCTGCGGCATGGGTATAGCGCTCAATCAGCTCTTCGATCTCCTGCTCATCCAAGGCCCTGGGCGGCACAAAAGCCTTTGATAGTCCGGGAATGTCGACGGCAACCGCAGAGGGCCCCCGTGCCGATTGCCCCATGGAAGCCAACAGCTGCCGTCCGGGATGATTGATTTGCATCCAGGCCTGGGCTCCGCGACTGCGGCAAGCATCGGCCCATAGCCTGAATTCACCCAGGTTCCGATCGTCCTCAAGCACTACGCCAGCGGGTCCGGTCAAGGCGTGGCGGTCAACCATGACGTTGCCAGTGATGATCAGACCGGCACCACCCTGCGCCCAACGCTGATAGAGCTTAACCAGCGCTTCTCCTGGAGCGTGATCCTCATTGGCAAGGTTCTCCTCCATGGCAGCCTTGGCGATTCGGTTTGGAATCACCGTGCTGTTAGGCAATCGAAGCGGTTTGAAGAGCTTTGAGCCGGTCATGTTCTGTCCTTCAGCTAATGAAAAGTCGGCCAGCCATCGCTAGGGGGTCATACCGTTTGAGAGCTGTCTGCACAGTGCTTGCTCAGGGTGTTGAGGTACTGGTTTCCATCGATGGGCAGGGCTTGATGCTTGCCGAGAAGGCGAGCCTGAGACACGACATAATTGAACACTAGTGTTCAATTAGTCAATGTGTAGGACTTTTATTTGGTCCGGTTACATCAATCAAAGCATCCGAATTATCAGGTTTTAGGCGGGTTTTCAGACATAAAAACCTACACGCTTAAAAATGCTGTTGACGTAAAATGAACACGAGTGTTCAATTGATCCATGAGGTAATCCTGGAGAGAGAACCGTGGAATCCCTGAATCCAACACAGCGCCGCATTCATCAAGCTGCCTTTCGCCTGTTCGCCGAGAGAGGCACCTCCCAAGTGAACATCCTTGACCTCGCGCAAGAGGCAGGCGTGGCGCGCGGAACGATTTATAGCAACATCGACAGCATGGAAAGCCTGTTCGAGGCGGTCGCCAGTCATCTCGCGAGGGAGATGCATGAGCGCGTCAACAAGAGCTTCAATTCCCTCTCCGATCCGGCTCAGCGCCTTGCCAATGGCATTCGGTTCTTCATTCGTCGAGCTCATGAGGACTCCCAGTGGGGGGCGTTCATCCACAAATTCGCCATGAGCAATTCTTCGTTGCGCGAAATGTTCAGCAGCCAAGCGACTACGGATCTTCTGAACGGACTTTCCACTGGGCGCTACACGTTTGCGCAGGAGCAATTGCTCTCGGTACTGACGCTGATATCGAGCAGCGTTCTTGGCTCGATTTTCCTGGTGCTGGAAGGTCACAGAACGTGGCGAGAGTCGGGCTCTGATACCGCCGAGCTGGTACTGCGGGCATTGGGTGTGCCGCCAGAGGAGGCGCGTGCGTTGGCGACCATAGAGTTGCCGGTACTTCCGTCTCTCGACTGAGTTCGTAACTGGCTTAACTAGACAAGCCCCTGATTTTTCGGGGGTTCGGGACAGCTTTGCCCTAAAAACCCGGAAAACAAGAACAATGAACAACAGAAATGAATTGCACCGGTTAGCGACACAACAACCCGCCCGGCATCCGCAGCCGACGGTCAAGGCCCAAGCGCTGACTCACCTGATCTTTCAGAGACCAGACTTGAAGGAGGCAGCGCGTTTCCTGACCGATTTCGGCTTGACGGTAAGTCGGCAGGACGCCGATACGCTCTACCTGCGCGCCACCGAGCCCACTTCATACTGTTACCGTATCCATCTTGCAGAACAGGCACGTTTTATCGGATTCGGGCTGGCAGTGCAGTCTCGTGAGGATCTGGAAAAGCTCACCCGAATCCCAGGTGCTTCACCRGTAGCGAAATCAGACCATCCGGGTGGCGGGTACTTCGTCAGACTGACCGATCCTTCCGGTTTCACGGTGGAAGCTGTCTGCGACCAGACCCCAGGTAAAACGCTGGCACACCGGGCACCGCTTGCCTGGAATCTGGCGCACGAGCAACCGCGAATCAACGCCACGCAGCGTCCGCCGATTGCTCCCCCTGAAGTACTCAGGCTTGGCCACATCGTGATCGAAGTGGCTGATTACCAGGCGACTTGTGCCTGGTATACGCAGCATTTCGGGTTTATTCCCAGCGATGTGCAAGTACTCCCCGACGGCACGCCTATCGTCGCTTTCATGCGCCTTGATCTTGGTGACATTCCCGCGGCACACCATACGCTCGCGATAGCGCAAGGGTTCATGGCGACCTATAGCCATAGCGCCTATGAAGTCGTCGATGCAGACGCGGTGGGAATGGGGCAGCGCTTCCTGCGGGAGCGGGGTTGGGAGCATTCATGGGGAATCGGCCGACACATTCTGGGCAGTCAGATCTTCGATTACTGGCAGGACCCATGGGGCGATAAGCACGAGCATTACTGCGACGGGGATATTTTCACGGCCAGTCGGCCGACGGGGATTCATCCGGTAAGCCCCGAGGCCATGGCCCAGTGGGGGCAGCGCATGCCCAAGAGTTTTACAAAACCCAAGATAAGTTTAACCAGCCTGCGTGCGCTGATCCGCAACCTGCGACGCAGCCCGGACTTAACCATTCGCAAGTTGATAACACTCATGCGGATGTTCGGGTAGAGCTGCCGCCATGTCGGGCAACTCAACCCAGTATGGCCGGCGAGACGTGCTTATAGCCGGCGCCTTGATCGTCGGCGGCTCGTTTATCTACAGCATCGCCAGCCCACCCACAGAACAACACCTCAGTTCTCGTGCCACCGAACGCGGGACAAACGCCGCTCCAGGAGTACCTTCAATGTCTGCTGTACACGTAGTCCGCTTTGAATTTCAGAACGGTATCCACTGGGGCGTGCTTCGCCAGGGTCGTATCACGGTGGTTCCCGGTGCTTTTGAAACCACCGGTGACTTCATTCGCCAGAACAGTATCGACGACCTCGCTCAATTGAAAGGCCCTGAGCTGGAGGAGGGCGAAGTAAAGCTGCTGTCGCCGGTGACCCGTAACCAGCAGTTCCTCTGCCAGGGCGCCAACTATCGACAGCACATGATCGAGTCGGGCATGGACCCGGATGCGAAGAAATTCAACATGATCTTCACCAAGGCGACGAGTTGCCTGGTAGCGGCTGACAGCGACCTGGTCAAGCCGCGCACCGTGCGCTTCCTCGATTACGAAATTGAACTGGGGCTTGTGATGAAACGCGCGATCACCGGCGCTGTTTCTATCACCGACGCCAATCTGCATGAGTTCATTGCAGGCGTCGTCATTGTCAATGACTACTCGGCTCGTGACATTCAGATTCCCCAGATGCAGTTCTACAAGGGCAAGAGCTTCCGCACTTTTGGTCCGGTCGGTCCCTACCTCTGTCTTCTGGATGCCAAGGACATGCATTACTTGAAAGCACTGCAGCTGCGCCTGACAGTCAACGACCAGGTTCGCCAGAGCGACAGCACGGCCAACCTGGTTTACGGTCCGGCTGAAACCCTTACTGAACTCTCCTCAGTGCAAGATCTCGCCGTTGGAGATCTGATCGCTACCGGTACTCCCGCGGGCTGTGCGCTAACGATCCCTTCACCTGCGAAACAGCGCATTGCGGCCCTGATGCCAGAAGCCACCAAGTGGAAACTTTTTCTCAAGGCGCAGGAGAGCCGGCCGCAATATCTCAAGCCCGGTGACGTGGTCGAGGCGCGCATTCGCAGCGCCGATGGTGTGGTCGACCTCGGTTTACAACGCAACCGAGTCGTGGGGGAAGCCTGATGATTGTGCAGACCCTGGACGACATCGAAAGTCTGGAACGAGTCCCCTTGTCGGAGCGTGACCTGGCTTCCAGTACTTATGAAGCGCTGCGACAGGCGGCCGAGTACACCCCCCAGGCACCGGCGCTAAGTTTCTTCGCCGATGCCGCCGATTTCAAACGCACCTACGAGTGGAACTACTCTCAGCTATTCGCGGATATCACCCGCGCGGCAAATGCCTTCCATGACCTGGGCATAAAACCGGGTGAGGTGCTTGCCTTTATCCTGCCCAACCTGCCGGAAACCCATTTCACTATATGGGGCGGGGAGGCAGCCGGCATCGTCATGGCGATCAATCCTCTGCTCGAGGCCAGGCAGATGGCTGGCTTGCTGAATGCCGCGAAGGTATCCGTGGTGGTAACGCTTGCGCCGACTGCGGGCAGTGATCTGTGGCCCAAACTGTCTTCGCAGCTGGATCAGTTACCCACGCTCAGGTCTGTTGTTTGGGTCAGCATGGAGCCCTATGTCGCCGAACCTGTGCGTGGGGCTCTAAAGGCCGTGGCACTGAAGGAGCGAGGCTTACACAGGGGTATCGTGATCCACGATTGGCAATCGCTGATGAATACTCAGCCGCACACACACCTGAAAAGCGGTCGGCAAATACGCCAGGATGACTGCTCCTCCTACATCTGTACTGGCGGCACCACCGGGCTCCCCAAGATCGCCGCGCGTACCCATGGTTCGGAAGTATTCAATGCATGGGCTGTATCCGCTCATTTGCAGCCACGCAGTGGTGGTCAGGTTATCTTTTGTGGCCTGCCGCTATTTCATGTCAACGGACAACTGGTTACTGGACTGACGCCTTGGACTCAAGGCGACCATGTGATCCTCGGGACGCCTCAGGGGTATCGTGGCGAGGGGGTGATCCCACGATTCTGGGAGATGGTCGAGCACTTCGGTATCAACCTTTTCTCCGGCGTGCCAACTGTCTATGCAGCACTTCTGCAAAATGAATGGCAGGGCCGCGACCTGTCCAGTCTTCGCTTTGCAATGTGTGGCGCCGCACCCATGCCGGCTGAGCTTTTCCGTGAGTTCGAGCGCCGGACCGGGGTAAAGATCCTTGAAGGTTACGGTCTTACTGAGGGCGCCTGCGTCTCCTCAATCAATCCACCCCATGGCGAGCGCCGTATCGGCTCCATCGGGATACGGATTGCCTACCAGAATATGCGCGCGGTCCTGCTCGATGACTCTGGAGAGTACCTGCGCGACGCTGACGTGGATGAGATCGGCCTCATCACGATCAGTGGTCCGAATCTCTTCGAAGGCTATCTGGAGGAGCGTCATAACCAGGGCCTCTGGATCGATATCGACGGTCAGCGCTGGCTGAATACGGGCGACTTGGGTCGCCAGGATGCACAGGGTTACTTCTGGCTGACCGGACGCAAGAAAGAGTTGATCATCCGCGGCGGCCACAATATCGATCCCAAGCAAATCGAGGAGGCACTGCAGGCGCATCCCGCCGTCGCCCTGGCCGCTGCGATCGGCAGCCCCGACGCCTATTCGGGCGAGGTGCCGGTCGCCTACGTTCAACTGCGCCCCGGGCACACCTGCAACGCAGAAGAACTTGAGTCGTTCGCTCAACTCAACATCAGCGAGCGGGCTGCAGTTCCCAAGCGCATTGAAATCCTCGAAACGTTGCCACTGACTGCCGTGGGCAAGATATTCAAGCCCGCCTTGCAGCAGCGCGAGATTGCCAGGGTAGTCCAGCAGGAAGTGGAGCTTCTGTGTCTGCAGGAGATTGCGGTAGAAGTGGTGCAGGATGGTCGTCGTGGGCTAGTCGCATGCATACGGGCTGGGGCCGATGAGAAAAACCTGGCCCGCCTTTTGGGTCGCTACAGCTTTCAAGTGGAATGGCTTAAATGAGCCCGAATTTGCCACCGTAAACCCAACAAACATGCCTTGGCGCTGTTCCGCCAGGGTCTTTACACAACTTCGGTCAACTTCAACTGGCACTGACAAGTGCACAGGAAGGCGAAGCCTTGCCTGCGTGCAATCAAAAAAATAATAAAGAGGTGGAAAATGAAACTGAATAGCCGTGCGATTCCTTATTTCTCCGCTCCGCGAGCAAGTGTTGCCTGGATTAAGTTTACCGGCGCCATTGCAATACTCACCGCCTCAGCAACCGCGGGCGCCAATGGCATTGCCCTTAATGAACAGAGTGCAAGCAGTGCGGGTACTGCGTATGCGGGAAGGTCGTCTTCCGCGTTGGACGCCAGCACTATCTTTGGGAATCCTGCGGGCTTGACCAAGTTGAAGCGTAGTGAGATTTCCGGCGGAGCCGCGGTCGTCTCGGTGAGCGACGACATTAGTGATGCACAGAGCAGTGCCTCAGGAACGAATAAAGGGGACTCGGTACCTTTGGGGGTCGTGCCCTTCGCCTATATGTCGACGCCGCTTGACGAGCGTTTTTCGATTGGTCTGGGCCTGTATGCTCCGAGTGGCCTGATCAATGATTACGAGGGCTCTTTTCAGGGCCGCTACCATGGTTCCTATAGCACGACCAAAGAAATAACCCTGCAGCCCACCATTGCCTATCGGATTAATGATTACGTGTCCATTGGAGGCGGACCGACCATAAATCGTTTCAATGCAAAGCTTCAGAATTACCTGGCCACCGGCGCCCTGAACAACGGCGAGGACACACTGGTTACCATCAAAGGCGATGACACGGCACTTGGCTACAATGTCGGCATCTTGGTTGACTTCAGTGAGGCAACTAGTTGGGGGATTAACTATCACTCGAAGGTGAGCTATGAACTCGAAGGGCATACTGAGGTTTCCGGCTCCCCGAGCGTTATCCCGCTGGACGGAAAGTATGACAACAAGATAGACATCACTATGCCCGAATCAGTGGACACGTCCATCACCCATCATTTCAATAGTCGCTGGACGGGATACCTGGGGACCACCTGGAAACGTTGGAGTCGGATCCAGAAGGTCGAGGCAGTCAACAGCGGTCTTTCCCCCCTGGGCCAGGCGGCTGGCCTGGGACGTGTGACCGAAGAAATGAACTGGCGCGACACTTGGGCCACCGCAGTTGGCGCCTCCTATCAATTGAACCAACAATGGCTGTTGCGCGTAGGGTACGCCTATGATCCGTCGCCTATCAGGAATGCCGATCGCAGCGTGCGCGTTCCGGTTGGGAATCGCCAGGCCGTGACCTTGGGCGGTGCTTATTCGCCGAATGCCGATCTGACGATAGACTTTGCTTATGGTTATCTCTGGGATTCCAAAGTTTCCGTAAAACAGTCGAACAACTCCGGTCTTCAGCCTGAATACAGTGCCAAATATGACAATAGTGCGAATGGAGTTTCAGTGCAGGCAACCTATCGGTACTAATCGACAGAGCTCCATTTTTATTGGCGTACATTTGCAACACTCCTTCTGCTTACACAGAATTTAGTTGTGTTGCGTCGACCGGTTGAATCCACAGCCGACTGCCGCCTGTCGTGAGGGGCTGCAATCGACCAGAGGCAGACGGACTTGCCGTCCTGTCGGTAGTGACTGGGTGTTGCTATCGAACCTGAGCTTTCGCCGGGATCACCCACAACCCCAGAAAAGTCAGAACAGCAAAGCCGCTTCCCATCAGGAAGGTAGCTTGGTAGCCGACCGTATCCCACAGCGCCCCCGCGATGACACTAGCCAACAGCAAGGCTAACCCAGTCAGCAGATTGAACATGCCAAATGCCGTCCCGCGCAGTTCAGCCGGCGCGCAATCGGCGATCAGGGCGGCGAATGTCCCTTGGGTAAACCCCATGTGCAGCCCCCATAGAACGACACCGACGACCAGGCCGGCGATGCCCGGCGCGAACGCCAGCGTCAGATCGGCAGCAATCAGCAATATCAGACCTGCGCCGAGCACCGTCACGCGGCTGACACGATCAGACAATGCCCCGGCAGGATAGGCTGACAGCGAGTACGCCACTCCCATGAGGACAAGTACCGCTGGCGCCCACATCGGCGCCAGCCCAACGGCCTGGCCGCGCAGGATCAGAAAGGCTTCGCTGAAGCGCGCCAGGGTGAACACCGCAGCGACACCCGCCACCCACCAGTAGCCGGCGCCCAGTCGGGCCAATTCCCGCCGGCTCAAGGGCGTATGCACCCTTTGCGTCCCTTGTACCTGTTTGGGCTCACGAACGAACAAAAGCAAAACCGCGACGGCGAGGAAGGCCGGGATGACGGCGACCCAGAACACAGTCTTGAAGTGGTTCGCGGTCAGCCACATCAAACCAATCGCCAGCAACGGTCCCAGGAATGCACCAACGGTATCCAGAGTCTGACGCAGGCCGAAAGCCGCCCCCCGTATCGCAGGTGGCGTGATGTCGGCCACTAATGCATCACGCGGGGCGCCGCGAATCCCTTTGCCGATACGGTCGATAAAGCGCGCCCCGGTCAGCCAGTCCAGCGAGCCTGCCAAAGGAAAGATCGGTTTGGACAGCGCCCCCAACCCATAACCCAGCGCCGCAAGCAGTTTGCGCTTGCCCAATCGATCACTGAGTGCCCCGGAGAATACCTTGGTGATCGAGGCCGTTGCCTCGGCTATTCCTTCGATGAGACCCACTGCCAGGACGGAGGTACCCAGTACTGTCACCATGTAGAGCGGCAACAATGCATGGATCATCTCTGAGGAGATGTCCATCAGCATCGAGACGAAGCCTAGCGCCCAGATGCCGCCAGGCATGGTGCGCCAGACACTGCCGGTTGACGCCTTCCGGATTGGCGCAGCAGTTGAAGCACCGCCCGACTTGTCAGTGGTTTTCATCATGAGCCTCGACAACCTGTTTGGCATAGGCATCTGAAAGCGCTTCGCAATCCTTTAACCGCGTCGCGGCTAGCCGACTCCTATGAAGGCGGGAGTGAGAAAAGCTGAAAGCTGCGCAAGGCAGCCTTCAGCTATAAACCCTGTATACCGGGCAATAGTGACGCAGAGCGGAACGCCTACCAGATTGGTAAGGTGTAGCTGACGATCAAACGGTTTTCATCCAGATCGCTGCCAAAGTTGGTCGAACGCACAGTCGCGTTGCGCCATTTCACCCCGACGTTTTTCAGCGGGCCGCTTTGCAAGACGTAACCGATGTCGGTATCACGCTCCCATTCCTTGCCCTCTGGCCGGTTATTGCCCAGGTCAATGTTGTCGCCGTTGATGTAGCGGGTCATGAAGGTCAGGCCAGGCACCCCGATGGCCGCGAAGTTGTAGTCGTAGCGAACCTGCCAGGACTTTTCGTCCTTGCTGGCGAAGTCGCCGATCTGCACGAAGTTCACCAGGAACGCGTCGGCGCCGTTAACGTAAGCATAACCAGTGTCACCGCTCATGCCTTGATAGCCCAGGCCAAACGCGTGCCCGCCGACGTTATAGGTGAACATCGCACCGAACGCATTGTTGTCCACATTGCTGCCGCCATCGTCTGTAGAACGGGCGAAGCGCAGATCCGTCTTCAGCGACTGGCCCGTCGTGACCGGCAACATGTAGGTCAGGTTGACCAGGTGTTGACTGTAGAAGTTGTCGAGATGCCCATAGCTGTAGGCTGTAGCGAGATTGCTGGTCCATTTGTAATTCAGGCTGGCGAAATCGAATGTGTCGCTGGCGGCATTTTGCGTTGTGATGCCTTTGGCGCCAGTCCGGGTGATGCTCATGTCTTCGTAATTCGAGGAGTCGCGCTGATTGACCTGCGTCAGTCGCCCGGCATCCACCGTCAGGCCTTCAATCTCCAGCGACGTCAGCTGACCTCCCTCGAACGTTTGTGGCAGCAGCCGTGAATCGTTGGCCAATATCGTCGGCAGTTTAGGCATCAGCGTGCCGAGTTTCAGCGCACTCCTGGAAGCGCGTAGTTTGGCGGTAAGGCCAAGTTCGCCATACTCGTCCTGGGAACCATTGCGGGGGTTGCTATGGCGTTTGAGCAGGCCGGAACCCGCGCGATCAGGGCTGGAATCGAGCTTGACGCCTTCAAGGCCCAGGGCATCGAAACCCACGCCAATCAAACCTTCGGTGTATCCCGATTCATAGCGCAGCAGGAAACCCTGCGCCCACTCTTCTTGTTTGGATTGCGCGGCATTGGTTTGGCGAAAGTCACGGTTGAAGTAGAAGTTGCGCAGTTCAAGGCTGGCCTTGCTGTCCTTGATAAAGTCAGCAGCGGCCGGGGCTGAAAGGCTGATGACGCCTCCAGTGAGCAGGATTCGGGTAGCGAGAATGCGGGTGTTGCGGTCCATGGTGAAGCTCCTTTGTTTTTATTTTTGGAATCATGGGTCTGTCACCGGGCGGCTGGGGCTCGATGTCCAGGGGCCGTGCAGGTGTGAAGCAGCCCTCGCCAGCGGGGCGAGGGTTACTGGAAAAAAAACGCCAACGCCCAAAGAGAGGAGTTTTTTGACGCGGCGTCGGCTCAATCGTCAGAACTGTTCCGCGCTCAGGCCATACAACGAGGCACTGCCGGCCCGAACGGATTGTTCCAGGCTCAAAATGCGTGGTAGCAAGCGTTGGATGTAAAAGTCGGCGGTGGCGATTTTCGCGTCGTAGAAATCTTCGTCTTCGCCGCGTTTTTGCCCGGCAACCTGAGCCATGCGCGCCCAGAGCCAGGCGTAGGCGACGTAACCGAACAGGTGCAAATACTCCACCGAGGCTGCGCCGACTTCGTTGCGGTTGGTTGTCGCCCTGTCGTTTAGCCAGTCGCTGATGTCCTCCAGCCGCTGCACGGCATCGAGCAGCTGTGCGGCATAGGGGGCATCGGGCTGAGTGGCAAAACGGCGAATCTCGCCGGTGAATTGGCGAAGCACGACGCCTTTATCGGCGAGCACTTTGCGTCCGAGCAGGTCCAATGCCTGGATGCCATTGGCGCCTTCGTAGATCTGTGCAATGCGCACATCACGGACCAATTGTTCCTGGCCCCATTCGCGGATGTAGCCATGGCCGCCGAAAACCTGCTGGCCATTGATGCAGCTTTCCAGGCCAGTGTCGGTAAAAAACGCCTTGGCCACCGGCGTCAGCAGCGCAACCAGGTTCTGTGCTCTGTCGCGCTCGCAGGCATCGCAGGAAAACTTCGCCAGGTCCAGTTGTTGCCCGACATAACTGGCGAACGCGCGGCCGCCCTCGGTCATGGCTTTCATGCCGAGCAGCATACGCCGCACATCCGGGTGAACGATGATCGGGTCGGCCAGTTTGTCCGGGGCCACGGCACCGGTGGGTGCCCGACTTTGAAGGCGTTCGCGAGCGTAGGCGACGGCGCTCTGGTAAGACGCCTCGGCGCAGCCGATGCCCTGAATGCCGATGGACAGGCGTTCGTAGTTCATCATGGTGAACATCGCCGCCAAGCCTTTGTTCTCCTCACCGACCAGCCAGCCACTGGCGCCGTCGAAGTTCATCACGCAGGTGGCCGAGGCCTTGATGCCCATCTTGTGTTCGATCGAGCCGCAACTCACGGCGTTGGCAGCGCCGAGGGAGCCGTCGGCATTGACCAACACTTTAGGTACGACAAACAGCGAAATGCCTTTCGGACCAGCAGGCGCATTCGGCAGTTTGGCCAGTACCAGATGCACGATGTTCTCGGTCAGGTCCTGGTCGCCGCCAGTGATGAAAATCTTGCTGCCGGTGATCTTGTAGCTGCCGTCAGCCTCAGGTTCGGCGCGGGTGCGGATGAGCCCGAGGTCGGTGCCGGCATGGGCCTCGGTCAGGCACATGGAGCCGGCCCAACGGCCTTCATACATCGGTGGCAGATAGAGGTTTTTCAAGGTGTCGCTGGCGTGGGCGTCCAGCGCCAGGCAGGCACCGGAACTCAATGCCGAATACAGCGCAAAACTTGAATTGGCGCCGTAGAGCATCTCTTCGAATTGCACGGCGAGCATTTTCGGCATGCCCATGCCACCGAACCCGGGGTTGCCGGACAGTCCCACCCAACCGCCTTCGATGTAGGTAGCGTAAGCCTGTTTGAAACCGATGGGGGTGCTGACTCGACCCTCATGCCACTGCGCGCCTTCTTCGTCGCCGCTGCGATTGAGGGGCGCAATCAGGTGCGAGGTGACTTTCGCCGCCTCCTCAAGAATGGCGTCCGCCGTATCGGTGTCAATGCTGTCGGCCAGGGCCGGCAGGCGCGCCCACATGGCCGGGGCCTCGAACACTTCGTGCAGCACAAAGCGCATGTCGCGCAGCGGGGCTTTGAATTGGGGCATAAGGTAAACCTCGTTGGGACGGTTGTGTCATGGGCACAGCGCCGCACAGGCGGGCCGTGCCCCTTTAGTCAATGGCTGGAAGCGGCGGCAGCGCCGAGGCCGGTCTGAGCGCGAACGAATTGGTCGGCGTAGGCGTCACGCTCCTTGTCGGCGCGCGCACTGCGGTCGAGCCTGGACACCACGATGATCACCAGGAAGGCCAGCGGCATGGAGAACAGCGCCGGATGGTCGTACGGGAAGATCGCTTGCGCATGACCGAGTACAGTCACCCAGACCGGTGGCGACAGGATCACCAGTGCCAGCGCGCAGATCAGCCCGGCAAAACCGCCGAGGATCGCGCCTTTGGTCGTCAGGCCTTTCCAGTACATGGCCATGATCAGCACCGGGAAGTTGGTCGAAGCGGCGATGCCGAACGTCAGGCCAACCAGAATGGCGACGTTCATCTTCTCGAACACAATGCCCAGCACAATCGCGATGATGCCCAGGCCCACAGTGGCCATGCGGGTCACGCGCATTTCCTGCTTCTCGGTGGCGGTGCCTTTCTTGTACACGGTGGCGTAAAGGTCATGGGAAATCGCCGAAGCACCGGCCAGCGCCAGGCCGGACACCACCGCAAGGATGGTTGCGAACGCTACTGCGGCGAGGAAACCGAAGAACAGATTGCCGCCGACAGCTTTGGCCAGGTGCATGGCAACCATGTTGCCGCCGCCAATCAAGGCACCGCCGACTTCGCCATTGACGTAGTACTGCGGATCGGTGCCGATGATCACCATTGAGACAAAACCCAGGGTGCAGACCACGAGGAAGAAGAAACCGATGAAACCGGTGGCGTAGAACACTGACTTGCGGGCTTCCTTAGCGCTCGGCACGGTGAAGAAACGCATCAGGATGTGCGGCAGTCCGGCAATCCCGAACACCAGGCCCAGCGACATCGACACGGTGTTTATCGGGTTGGCGAGCAGAGAGCCCGGGCCCATGATGTTCCAGCCACTGGCGTGAACACTGACGGCTTTTTCGGCCAGGGTTTCATAGCTGAAACCGAACTGCGACATGGCCATGACCGCGAGGGTGGTGCCGCCGACGAGCAGCAGCACAGCCTTGATGATCTGGACCCAGGTGGTGGCGATCATTCCGCCGAAGATCACGTAGATCAGCATCAGCGCGCCAACGATCATCACCGCGACCGGGTAGTCGAGGCCGAACAGCAATTTGATCAGTTGGCCGGCACCGACCATCTGCACGATCAGGTAGCAGCACACCACCGTCAGCGAGCCGAAGGCTGCGAAGATCCGCACCTTGTTCTGGTCCAGTCGATAGGAAACGATGTCGGCGAAGGTATAACGCCCGAGGTTGCGCAGACGCTCGGCCATCAGGAAGGTAATGATGGGCCAGCCAACGAAGAAGCCGATGGTATAGATGAAGCCATCGTAACCCTTGGCGAATACCAGACTGGAAAGCCCCAACAGGGTGGCTGCGGACATGTAGTCGCCGGCAATCGCCAGGCCATTCTGGAACCCGGTGATACCACCGCCCGCCGTGTAAAAGTCCGAGGTGGATTTGGTTTGGCGCGCGGCCCACCAAGTGATGGCCAGCGTGCCGAGGACGAACACGAAGAACATGCCGATCGCATTCAGGTTCAGTGGTTGCTTTTCCACCGCGCCCATCGTCGGCGCGGCGAGTGCAATGGAGGCTGGCAGCAGACCGGTAGCGGCGAGGATCAGTTTACGCAACAGAGTCATCACTTGCTCTCCTCGATAATGGCTGCGCCCAGGGCGTCAAAACGGGTATTGGCGCTGTAGACATACCAACCGGTCAGTAACCAGGAAAACACGATGATTGCCGCGCCCACCGGCATGCCCAAGGTCAACATCCGATGTTCGCCCAGTGGTGCATGCAGCCACTGCGGGGCAAACGCCACCACCAGCATGAACAGGTAATAGGTGCCCAATACAACGGCGCTCAACGACCAGGCCAGGCGTGAACGGCTGCTCACCAGTTGAAGGAATTTCGGATTGCTCCGAATGCGTTCGCAACGTTGGGTATCGGTTGAATGGATGTCGGTCATTGGTAGCTCCACATTGTTTTTGTTGTCGTTGTGTAGGGGCAGGGCACTGCTGAATTCGGCCTGCACGAACCCGCAGCAGCAGGGCAAAGACCTGCTGCTTGATGGTTGCAATGTCAGATGGGGTTAGAGCGCCTTGGCCCGGTCGCGCAATACGTACTTCTGGATCTTGCCTGTGGAAGTCTTCGGCAAGAGCGTGAAAACCACTGTTCGCGGTACCTTGAATCCGGCCAGATGCTCACGGCAGAAACTGATGATGTCGGCCTCGCGAACGTCCTGGTGATCAGCCTTCAAGGTGATGAAGGCGCAGGGCGTTTCGCCCCATTTCTCATCGGGACGCGCGACCACGGCTGCTTCCAGCACGCCCGGGTGGCGATAGAGCACGCCTTCGAGTTCGATGGTAGAAATGTTCTCGCCGCCCGAGATGATGATGTCCTTGAGCCGGTCCTTGATTTCGACGTAACCGTCGGGATGCCAGACGGCCAGGTCACCGGTGTGGAACCAGCCGCCCTCGAACGCTTCGGCAGTGGCGGTCGGGTTCTTCAGGTAGCCCTTCATGACAGTGTTGCCGCGCAGGAAGATCTCACCGATGGTCTGGCCGTCACGCGGGGTTGGTTCCAGCGTTGTGCAATCGCCGACCATCACGCCTTCCAGAGTCGGGTAGCGCACGCCCTGTCGCGACTTGATTTGCGCCCGCTCCTCCAGAGAAAACTCATCCCATTCGGCGTGCCACGCGCAGACCGTCACCGGGCCATAGGTTTCGGTCAGGCCAAACACGTGAGTGACCTTGATGCCCATCTCTTCGACGGCACCGATCACTTTGGCCGGTGGCGCAGCGCCCGCGACCAGGGCGTTGACCGGGTGATCGATGGCCGCTTTCGCTGATTCGGGCATGTTCACCAGTGCATTGAGCACGATCGGCGCACCGCACAGGTGAGTGACCTGATGCTCGCGGATCAGCGTGAGGATTTTCTGTGGATCGACCCGGCGCAGGAAAACGTGCACACCCGCCAGGGCGGTGATGGTCCATGGGTAGCACCAGCCATTGCAATGGAACATCGGCAGGGTCCAGAGGTACACCGGATGGTTGCCTATGGCCCAGGTCATCTGGTTGCCCAATGCGCTCAGGTAAGCGCCGCGATGGTGGTAGACCACGCCCTTGGGGTTGCCGGTGGTGCCTGACGTGTAATTCAGCGAAATGGCTTGCCACTCGTCGACCGGCCATTGCCAGTCGAATGCCGGGTCGCCTTCGGCCAACAACGCTTCGTAGTCCAGGTCGCTCGCGGCCTGGCCTTCACCGTATTCCGGGTCATTGACGTCGATCACCAGAGGCGGGTGATCGAGCATGCCAAGCGCCGCCTGGATCACATCATGGAACTCGCGGTCGGTAATCAACACCTTGGCCTCGCCATGCTGCAGCATGAAGGCGATCGCCTCGGCATCGAGGCGCACGTTGAGCGGGTTGAGCACGGCGCCGATCATCGGCACACCGAAATGCACTTCAAGCATCTCGGGAATGTTGGGCAGCATCACCGCGACCGTGTCGTCCTTGCCGATACCGCGACCGGCCAGCGCCGAGGCCAGACGTCGGCAACGGGTGTAGGTCTGCGCCCAGGTGCGACGAATCGAACCGTGGATAACGGCGGGGTGGTTCGGATAAGTGCTGGCGGTGCGCTCGATGAAGCTGAGCGGAGACAAGGCAATGTGGTTGACAGCCGAAGGGCCTAGGCCTTGGTCATAGATAGACATGTGCGGGTACTCAATGGCTGATTGTTAGCTCTATGGTTGACCTCGCCGAGGTCACCTTCAAAGTCCGGATTACCTTATATAACATTCTGCTGTGAGTATGGAAGTACAACCTACTAGGTATAGTATATATACTATATTTTATTCTTTTGACTCCAAATCACCGCCGCCAGCCTTCCAAGGCTGGTATATGCTTGGTTTCCCTGACGAAGTGGACCCGCAATGACCCTGACTCCCGTTCGATTGCACAGTTGGTTGCGCCTGCAGCGCGAGGGCGTGTCTCTGGCCGCCCGGGCCGATGCGTTGTGTCGGGCGCTGCAGGATTGCCCCGAGGTGCAGCGGGCGGTTTACCTGAGTTGGCAGCCCAATGCGCGGATCTACAGCCATGAGGGCGCCGCCCAGCATTTTCCGCCGGGACTTGGCGACCCGGCGCTGGCCAGCGACCAGTTGCTCTTCGAGCATCTGGGCGAGGCAGGGCGCCTGGACCTGGCTCAAGTCCGTCAACTCGATTGCTGGTTGTCCGGCCGGTTGCGGCGGGCCGCGATCAGTCATGGCCAGGTATTCGATCTGGCCTTGCAGACGGGGCAGCCGGGGTTGTTGCTGGTGCAAGTGTGCGAGGGCGTGAGTCTCGATTGGCTGGGCTGGGTTCAGGATTTGCTGACGACGCTGCTGAGCAGTGTCAACGGCATGCTGCGTGGTTCGCCGCTGCTGGGCCACGACCCACAACCGAGCCTGCTGCTCGATGCACAAGGTCGACCGCTGGAGTTCAACGCGGCACTGATGGCGCTGCTCGCCGAGAAGTCGCTGACCGATGTGTTGGGTTTTTTACCGGTCAATCATCGGGTGCTGGTGCGTGCCTGCCTGGACCAGCAACGCGCCGTCGAAGGCGTCGAGGCTCAGTTTGAAGCGCAGATCCTGATCTGGACGTTCATCCCCGATCCCCAGGACAACCGAGTGCTCGCCCGTTGCCGCGACGCCACGGCCCAAGTGCTGGCGGAGCGTGAGGCGGCCACCGCACGGCGGCTGTACCGGCTGATCATCGAAAACACGACCGACCTGATTTCCCGCCACACGCCGGATGGGCACGTTATCGATGCGTCACCGGCATCCTGGACCTTGCTCGGTTACTGGCCCGAAGAGTTGCGCGGGAAATTGGCCCAGGGCCTGTTTCATGGCCAGGATCTGGCCGGTCTGGTGCAGCGCGCGCGTGATGCGCTGGAGCAGGATGGCTATCACACCATGACTTATCGCATCCGCCATCGCGACGGCCATTACCTGTGGTTCGAAACTGCCAGCCGGGCGATCCGGGAAACCTACACCGGGGCTGTGGTCGAAGTCGTCAGCGTATCCCGGGACATCACCGCCCGAGTGCAGGCCGAGGAGAACAAGCGACGCCTGGCCGAAGTGGTCGAGGCCAACATCGATCCGGTGTTGTTCATCGCCCCCGAGGGCCAGGTCACTTACCTCAATCCAGCCGCGCGCCGCATCCTCGGGATTGATGAGCAACAACCCATGCCGGCCCTGGCCGCGTTGTTCGCCAGCGGCGACCTTGCGCGCCTGCAACGCGATGGCTGGCGGAGCGCTGAGCGCGACGGTGTCTGGAGCACCGATGCGCGGTTGCAACCACCGGGTGGCGGTACATCCGTGCCGGTGTCGCTGGTACTGTTGGCGCACCGTTCCGCCGGCGGCGAGCGTTATTACTCATTGGTCGCGCGCGACATGACCGAGCGCGAGCTGCGGGAAGTGCAACAGCGCCGTCATCAGGACGAACTGGCACACACCGCGCGGCTGGTCACCCTCGGTGAACTGGCCTCGGGGATCGCCCACGAAATCAACCAGCCGCTGGCTGCCGTGGTCAATTATGCGAATGCGAGCCAGCGCTATTTGCAGACGCTGGATTCCAATCCCCAGGCCGCTGCAAGGGTGACGCAAGGCCTGGAACGCATTACCCATCACGCCACCCACGCCTCCGAAGTGATCCGGCGGTTACGCTCCTTTTTGCGCAAGGGGCAGCGGCGCATGCAGGCGTTGAACTTGACCGACGTCGCCCGCGAAGCCGTGCGTTTGTGTGCCTGGGAGGCGAGTAATTGCCAAGTGACAATCGAGGATCGACTGCCGGATAATCTGCCACCCGTTTATGCCGACCGCGTATTGCTGGAACAGGTGCTGCTCAATCTGTTGCGCAATGCCATCGACGCCAACCGTGAACAACATCCCGGGCTACCTTCGCTGATCGTGATGACCGTGGAGCAAGGCAATGGCGCCTGCGTGGAAATCCGTGTGCGAGACCAGGGGCCGGGCGTCAGCGAGCCGGAACTGGAACAGATATTTACCCCGTTCTACACCAGCAAGGCCGATGGCCTGGGGCTCGGTCTGTCCATGAGCCGCAGCATTATCGAAGGTTTCGGTGGCGAATTGAATGCCCGGCGCCAGCCTGTCGGGCTGCTGATGTGTTGCCGCCTGCCGCTTGCCGGCCCAACAAAACAACAACAATAGGAATCAGGTAATGGCAGGTGTAACGGAGCAGGTTGTGTACGTGGTCGATGATGACCAGGGCATGCTCGAATCGACGGTCTGGTTATTGGAGTCGGTCGGGCTCAAGGCCTTGCCGTTTACCAGTGGCGTCGCGTTCCTCGATGCCTGCGATGCAAGTCTCGATGCCTGCGTGCTGCTGGACGTGCGCATGCCCGGCATGGGCGGATTGAACGTGCAGGAAGAAATGCGCGTACGCCAACTGGACTTGCCGATCATCTTCGTCAGCGGGCACGCGGATGTGCCGATCGTGGTGCGCGCGTTCAAGGCCGGTGCCCATGATTTTATCGAGAAACCCTACAACGAGCAGCTGTTGCTGGACAGCGTGCAACAGGCACTCAGCAACTGTGCAGCCAACCGCTCGGGCAACCGGGGCCATGACGCCTTGCAGACGCGCTTGCTGAGCATGACCCCGCGCGAGCGCGATGTCATGTTGCCGCTGGTGCAGGGATACACCACCCGCGAAATCGCGGAGCAACTGGGCGTGAGCGCAAAAACCGTTGATCTGTATCGCGCGCGCGTCATGAAACGCATGCAGGCCAACACGCTGCCGGACCTGGTGGGCATGGCCATCGCGTCGCAGATGGTCGACCCGCTGAAGTTGCGTTGATTCCTCGCTCCTTATATTTCCAATGTTGCCGGCTACTTCGTCATGGTCCTCGCGGCTTGACGGTCACTGGCCCAGGCTGCCAGTGGCGCCAGGCCGCAATCAGCAAGAAGCGTGTGTTGGATTTCTTTCACTACTTGATTGAGTTTGCCTTCAAGGTATCTACGAAACCCGAGGCGATTCAGCATGTAGTTGGCGAAGGAAACATCTCTAGAACAGCAGGATCAACACCAGGTCTGGAATACCGCGAATCAAGGTGGTGTAACTTTCTCCGAGCATGGCCAGCCATTTGAGCGGTGACAATCGCAAGGCCGCTAAATAGCCGCCCTCGGAAAACACTAAACTACGAAACACCTGCGGAACGATTCAGCCAATCTGTTGCGTCGACCGGTTGAATCCACAGGCAGCTGCCATTCAGTTGAGACGGCTATCGACTCTATGCAAATTCGGCTTGAAGCAGGCGCTCTTGCAGTGCGCCGATTTGACGGGTGTAGAAACGGTTGAAACGGCGAACGGGCGCAACGCCCCTTCGGCATTCAATGCCCGCGGCTGTTGCGGATCAACTCATAGGCTCGACGTACCAGGGGATTGACGGTATTGGACCGAATCCACAGGTGATAGGTGACGTCGGGCAGGCGCGGCAACCCGTCGTTTTCACCCAGCACCCGCATGTCCGGGCCGAGCATTTCCATGCTTCTGGGGGTGACGCCCAGACCTGCACGTGTCGCCGCCTTGATGCCGATCAGGTTCGAGGCGAGGTAAGCCTGGCGCCAGGCAATGTTCGCACGCTCCAGGGCTTCCAGGGCGTAGCGGCGGTAGATGCTTGGCTCATCCACCAGAATCAGCGGCAGGGGTTCGCCGGGGGTGTGGATGTAATCCGCCGAACAGATCCACCACACCGGTGAAGTGCGCAGGGCAAAGCCTTCGAGGTTCGGGTCTTCACGGGTAGAGATCACCATGTCGACCTTGCCACGGTGCAGATCGTCCATCAGGAAAGGGCTTCGGCCGACGTCGATTTCCAGGCGCAAACGCGGGGCCGAGCGAGCGATGTGACTGAGGATCGGTGGCAGGATGGTGTCGGCGATGTCATGGGGGGAGCCGATGCGCAGTACCCCGCTCAAGCTGCTTTCACGCAGGGAGGTCAAGGCATCGTCGTTGAGCGAGAGCATTTGCCGGGCGTGTCGCAGCAATTGCAAGCCGGGTTCAGTGAGGTGCTTTTGCCGTCCACGTTTCTCGAACAGGCTGACCCCGACCTGTTGCTCCAGGCGTTGCATGTGTTGCGTGACGGATGATTGCGTGCGTGCCAGTTGCACACCGGCCTCGGCGAAACTGTGGTGATCCACGACGGCAATGAAGGTGCGCAACAGTTCGAGATCGAGCGTCGACATGGCGTTTTTTCCGAGGGCGTTTTTACATCAGCAGTGCAAACATTAATATCAGATAACGTTATGTGTTTGTAAGGCTTTAGCGATCTTGAGTAGCAAATAAGCCAGTAAGTGCTGGGCTTGGTGATCTGAGGTACAAACTGATATACGGCAAGTTATAACGATATTAGATATCTGCATTTCCGTTACCTCAACGCGATACCTAGGATGCCCTCATACCGGATCGGGGGACGCCGATCATCCAATGGGGGGAAATCCATGTTGCTCAAGCACGCGCCTTTAAAACGAATATTGCCCGTGATGTTAGGTTCCTTGATTTCGCTGGCCGTCAGTGCCGGCGCCCAGGCTGATGCAACCCTGGACAAGATCGAGCAACGGCATGTGCTGGTGGTCGGTGTCCTGTTGTCGGGAGGTCCTTTTGGCGGGATTGATCCGGCCACACAGAAGCCGCGCGGATTGAACGTCGAACTGGCTCAGGAGCTGGGGCGGCGGTTGGGCGCTGAAGTGGAGCTGGTGCCGGTTTTACCCGCCAATCGCGTGCAGTTCTTGCAACAGGGCAAGGTCGATCTGCTGATCGCCAATATGGAATGGACCGCCGAACGCGGCGAAATCCTCGGGTTTTTGCCGACGCCGTTTTACCGGGTTGGCGGCACCGCCGCGGTACTCAAGGACAGCAAGATCAGCCGCTGGGAGGATCTCAAGGGTCAGCCGGTCTGCACTTCCCAGGGCAGCAGTTACATCAAGCCGCTCACCGGGTTGGGCGCTGAAATCAAGGCCTTCAAGAGCTCGTCCGAATCCTTGCTGGCGTTGCGCGGCAACAACTGCGTCGCGGCGGTGCATGACGCTACGCTGGTCAACCCGTTGATCGCCGACAGTGCCGAATGGCAGGGCTATCGCACGATCACACCGGAACTGAACCCGGCGCCTTCGGTGATCTGGACTCGTCGTGGTGAAAGCGACACCCAGGCCAGGCTCGACCCCATCGTCAAGGACCTGCACCGCAGCGGCTGGTTGATTGAAGCCCAGACCCGCAACCACATCACGCCTGCGTCACCGGCGCTGGTCGAATTGCAAAAGCAGTTCCAGGCCAATGGCGCCTGACGCCGGTTCTTCACTTCATCGTATCCAACAGGCCGCCGCATGAGGCGACGGCCGCTCAAGGCAGTCGTGCATGAATCGTCATTTTTCCGCTAAAGCCCTGACCTCGCAGTGCCTGGCCGGCGCCACCGCGACCGCGACTGACAGCGTCGCTGAAGCCGGACGCCGCATCGCTCGTGCCTGCGCGCAATTGCGGGGTACAGCATGAGTCACTGGCTGGAGCTTTTCGTCCACTGGGCCGCCGGGTTCGGCCTGAACTACAGCTTTCTCCTGGACACCTATCAGCGTGGATCCCTGGAACAGGGGGCCCTGACCACGGTGTGGTTGTGCCTGTTCACCATCGTCGGCAGTTTGCTCGCCGGTGTCGGCTTGGCGGCGATGCTGACGTCGGGCAAACCGTGGCTGGCGAAACCGGCGCGGGTGTTCGTTGAGGTCACCCGCAACACGCCGACGCTGGTGCAGCTGTATTGCGCGTTCCTGGTGTTGAACATGTTACTGACCCAGGCCGTCGGCGCGGCGAACCCGCTGACGCCATTCGCCTGGGTGGTGATCGTGATCTCGCTGCATAAGGGCGCGTTTCATGCCGAAGCCTTGCGCGCTGGCATCGAGGCCGTGCCGGCGGTGACGCTGGAAGCGGCCAGTTCGCTGGCGTTGAGCAGTCGTCAGTTGTTGTGGAACGTGCAACTGCCGCTGGCCCTGCGCTTCGCTCTGCCGTCACTGATCAACAACCTGATCGACCTGGTGAAGATGACCGCCGTCGCCTCGGCCATTGCGGTCGGCGACATCACCTACGCGTCGATCATGATCTGGACCCAGAGCGATAACGTGCTGGAACTGATGATTCTGATCCTGAGCTTTTTCGGCCTGCTGAGTTTTATCGTCAATTGTGTGGGGCGCTCTCTGGAAGCGCGCCTGAGGATGCCCGGCTATGGCCATTGAATCGTCCGTCCCCGCGCCGCAGGCCTGGCCGCGGCGACATGTCGGCAAGTTGTTGCTGTTGATCTGCGCCGTGCCCTGGCTGTTGTGGCTTGCACCGCACAGCCCGGTGTTCAAGGCATTGCTGCAATGGTCGCCGGCCCTGGCCGCAGGCTTTGGCCAGAACATCCTGATCAGTCTGGTCGCGATCGCATTGGGTTCGCTGCTGGGGTTGCTGGTGGGTGCGCTGGCCTTGTCGCCGCTGCGTCTGCTGCGCTTGCCAGCACGGATCTGGGTCCAGGTTTTCCGCAATGCGCCGTGGCTGGTGCTGATCTATTTCACCACCTATGTGTTCCCGTTCGAGATCAGGATCGGCAGCGCCTATGTCTCGTTCCCCGGCTGGGTCAAGGTCACCCTCGGGTTGGCGTTGCCGGCGAGTGCCAACGTCGCGGAAATCTTCCGTGGCGCCATTGCTTCGATCCCGAGCACGCAGTGGGAAGCGGCCCGTTCGCTGGCGTTCAGCCGCGGACAGATTTTCCGCTCGATCATCCTGCCGCAGTGCTTCAAGCGCATGTTGCCGCCGTGGATGAACCTGTATGCGGTGATCACCATGGGCACGGCGCTGGCCTCTTTGGTGGGCGTGCATGACGTGATCGACACCGCGCAAATTGCCAGCAACACCGTGAACATGACCGGCTTCACTGTGGTGATCTACCTGAGCCTGCTGGTGCTGTTCTTCGCTTACTGCTACCCGATTTCCCGACTCACCCAACGCCTGGAGCGACGTTATGCCTTTTACTGAAACCGTCGCCGAGCCATTGGTCAGCCTGCGCGATCTGCACCTGTCGTTCGCCAGCAACCCGGTACTCAAAGGTATCAACCTTGACGTGCACCGTGGTCAGGCGGTGTCGATCATCGGCCCGTCCGGCTCCGGCAAGTCGACCATCCTGCGCTGCATCACCGGGCTGTTGCAGCCCCAGCGCGGCAGCATCCGCGTCGGCACCACCGAGGTTCACACACTGGTCCAGGAAGCCCAGCGCATCGAGTTGCGCAAGCGCGTGGGGTTTGTCTTTCAGCAGTACAACCTGTTCCCGCATCTGTCGGTGCTGGAGAACCTGGTGATTGCACCGCGCAAGGTGTTGGGGCGCAGCCGGGCCGAAGCCGAAAAAGACGCGCGTGCCTTGCTGGCCAAAGTGCGCATGGAGCACAAGGCCGATGCCTATCCGGGACAACTGTCCGGCGGCCAGCAGCAGCGCGTGGCGATTGCCCGGGCACTGGCGATGCGCCCGGAACTGATCCTGTTCGATGAAGTGACCTCGGCCCTTGACCCGGAAACCGTTGGCGAGGTGCTGACGGTGATCCGCGAGTTGACCGAAGAGGGCATGACCTGCGTGCTGGTCACCCACGAGATGCGTTTCGCCGAAGAGATCAGCGACATCGTCTACTTCACCGAAAACGGCGTGATCGTCGAGCACGGCAGCGCCGCACAGATTTTCCAGCATCCCACCAGCGAGCGCACCCGGGAATTCCTGCGCCATGCATTGGGTGATCCGGGGCGCCGTCCCGTCGTCGCCAACGACCCTTACCTGCTGACCAACCTGGGTCGCTACAGCCTGTCCGTCTAATACCGAGGAGCCTGTTCATGAGTACTGAAAACCGTGCCGTCGTCATCGAGGATTTCCTGAAGAAAATCCGTGTCATCAATCAACGCGGCGTCGACCGCGCCGCGCTGTCGGAAATTGTTGCCCTGCTCGAAGCACTGGCCGAGCGTCGTGACCTGTTCAATTTCGACGCGTTTCCCGCACCAGTGCCGGGGCAGGGCAGCACAGCATTTCGCTACCGCCTGAATGACGACGGCGATACGCCAACGCTGTACCTGAACTCGCTGTTGCCGGGCAAAAGCACCATCCCTCACAACCACGAAACCTGGGCGATCATCAGTGCCGTCGAAGGCCAGGAGATCAACTACGTTTACCGCCGTGATGACGAAGGTCGCGAGCCGGGCTTCACCACCTTGCATCTGGAAAAGGAAGTGATCGTGCAACCCGGCACGTCGATCTCGTTTTTCGGGGAAAACCTGCATGGCATTCGCGTCGAGGGTGAGCAGGCGACCTTGCATTTCCATCTCTACGGTCTGCCGCTGGAGTCCCTCAACGGTCGCTACGGCGTCGAGGCCGACGGGCGCATTCTCAATTACAACGCCTCGCAAATGGCGCCGTCGATCAAAGCCTACGCATAAGTGGCGGCCAACGAGCGCTCTCTGGCGCTTCAATAATTCTCTTTCGAACAGGACTTCCATGAGCCAGACCGTAACCCCAGGGCAATTGCAGCAGTGGCTGTTCGACGGGCAGGAAATCGCCTTGTTTGATGTGCGCGAGCACGGCCAGTATGGCGAGGCCCATCTGTTTTTCGGGGTCAACCTGCCCTACAGCCGACTGGAGCTGGAGGTGCGGCGCCTGGCGCCGAATCCTCAGGTGCGGCTGGTGATCCATGACCAGAATGGCGGCGACGTTGCCTCGCGTTCCGCCGAGCGCCTGCAAGCGCTGGGGTACAGTTGCGTGCACGTTCTGGAGGGCGGTGTCGATGGCTGGCAGGCCGCCGGTTTTCAGCTGTTTGCCGGTGTGCATGTACCGTCCAAGGCGTTTGGCGAGTTGGTCGAAGAGGTCAGTCACACGCCGCATGTCACCGCACAGCAACTGGCCGAATGGCAAACCCGGGGCGAGCCTTTGGTGGTGCTCGACGGCCGCCCGTTCGATGAATACCGCAAGATGACCATTCCCGGTTCCGTGTGCTGCCCGAACGGTGAGTTGGGGTATCGCATCCATGACCTGGTGCCAGACGAAAAAACACCGGTCGTGGTCAATTGCGCCGGGCGAACCCGCAGCATCATCGGCGCGCAAACGCTGATCAACCTGGGTTTGAAAAACCCGATCTACGCGTTGGAAAACGGAACCCAGGGCTGGTACCTGGAAGATTTTCCGCTGGAGCACGGCAGCTCCCGTCGTTATGCCGATGCCGTGTCCGATGCACCCTTGGCCGCGCAGCGACTGGCGGCTGCCAGACTGGGGGAGCGTTGCGGTGTGAAAACGGTTGCAGCTGCCCAGGTCGAGCAGTGGGCCAACGATGCCGGGCGCAGCCTGTTTCTGTGCGACGTGCGCACCGCTGAAGAGTTCGCTGCCGGCAGCCTGCCCGGCGCACAACACACACCGGGCGGGCAGTTGATTCAATCCACTGATCTGTATATCGGCGTGCGCCGGGCGCGGCTAGTGCTGATCGACAGCGATGGCGTGCGTGCGCCCATTGTCGTCAGTTGGCTGCGCCAGTTGGGGCACGAGGCGTATGTACTGGCAGGTGGCGTCAGCAGCGGTCTGGCGTTGTCCGCAGGTGAAGTGATCGGCCACGACCTGTTGCCATCGATCACGGCGCGGGCGCTGGCCGATGCGTTGAAGGATGACGCCGTTGTGCTGGTCGACTTGCGCCCGAGCATGGCCTATCGCAAGGGACACATCAGCGGCTCGCGCTGGTCGATCCGCTCGCTGTTGGCGACGCATGTCGCGGATGAGCAGCGGCCTCTGGTGCTGATGGCCGACGATCCGCGGCTGGCCGCGCTGGTTGCCCGGGAACTGCCTGAAGCCCAGCGCACGGGCATCCGATGGCTGGACGGCGGACTCGCGGCGTGGCACGCAGAGGGCCTTGGCGTGCAGGAAAGTCCGGACTCGCCAGCCGATGATCAATGCATCGATTTTCTGTTTTTTACCCATGACCGCCACACCGGCAACAAGGATGCGGCGCGTCAGTATCTGGCCTGGGAAATCGGCTTGCTGGCGCAGATGAGTGACGACGAACTCGCCAGTCTCAAACCGCTGCAACCTCAAACTCGTGTGGGCGCACGGGTACGCACTCGTCTGGTGCATGCCGCGCGCACCGAGCCAGGGGGTGGCGGTCGGTCAGTCAACGTACCCGTCACCCGTTTGAGCACTGTGCTGTTCGACAACCTGGCGCAAATGCGCGACGCTCGAGCCCGCCGTGATCACGAGCGTGTGCTGAGTTACGGTGCCCGTGGCAACCCGACGGCGTTCGCCCTCGAAGACCTGGTCACTGAACTGGAGGGGGGGTATCGCACGCGATTGTTCGGCACCGGTCTGGCGGCGGTCGCACAGGTGTTTCTGGCCTACCTGCGGCCCGGCGATCATGTGCTGATCACCGATGCGGTGTACGCACCGGTGCGACGTCTGGCCCGGGAGTTTCTCGAGCCCTTTGGCATCCAGGTCAGCTACTTCACCCCGGACGGCAGTGATTTGCAGGCCCGACTGCAAGCCAACACCAGAATGGTCTACACCGAAGTGCCAGGTTCCTTGCTGTACGAACTCTGCGACTTGCCGGCCATCGCCGCCCTGTGCAAACCGCGAGGCATTCTGCTGGCCGTCGACAACACCTGGGGCTCGGGTTACCTGTACCGACCGCTGGCACTGGGCGCGGATATCTCGATCATGGCGCTGACGAAGTACCTGTGTGGCCACAGCGATGTGGTCATGGGCAGCGTTTGCACCCGGGAAGAAGTGTGGCCGGCACTCGCGTCCATGAGCGACAACTTTGGAGCGACCGTCAGCCCCGACGACGCCTATCTGGTGCTACGTGGCGCGCGAACCCTGGCGCCACGACTGGAGGTGCATGAGCGCCAGGCGCTGGAAGTCGCCCATTGGCTGCAAACGCACCCCCGAGTCAAACGGGTGTTCCATCCGGCCTTGCCCGATCATCCGGGCCATGCCTTGTGGCAGCGGGACTTCACGGGCAGCAACGGTCTGCTGTCCTTTGAACTGAAAGAGGCGGACGCTGCTCATGTCGAGCGCTTCATCGATGGGTTGCAGTTGTTCGGACTGGGCGCTTCCTGGGGCGGCTATGAAAGTCTGATCACCGTAGCCGATACCAGGGACCGCAACAGTGCGGTGCATCGCTCAATGAATCCGGTGTTGCGATTGCACGTTGGGCTGGAGGATGTTGAGGCGCTGATCGAAGATCTGCAGCGCGGGTTTGGGGCCATGGGGTACTCCGACTGATTGAAGCGGGTCTGGTGCTCATAAAAAAATGCCCGGCACATTGCCGGGCATTTTCATTCCTGACACCCTGGTGGCGGGGCTCAGTTTGCAGCTTGCGGTTGAGACTCGGTGGTTGCTCCATTGCGGGCGATCACGGTCAGGATCGACAGCGCAGCGATCACCAGCCCTGGTGACGTTGCCAGCAGCACGCCAGTGGTGCCGGCACCGGCGGCGAGGATCTGGCCGGCGGCCAGGGGACCTGCCACCGAGCCGAGCCGGCCGATGGCCACGGCCGCGCCGACACCGGTGGCGCGCACCGAAGTCGGGTAGGAAGGGGGCGCCAGGGCGTACAGCACCAGCTGTGCGGCCATGACGAACAACCCGACGGCAAACCCGGCGATGGCCATCGGCACGATACCCACTGACAGGCCGACCCCGGCCAGCGCCGCCAACACTCCGGCGTACACGAACAGGACCACTTTCAGGCCGTTGCAGCGGTCCAGCATCACCCCGCCGAGTAGCGAACCAATGGCCCCACCTATGTTGAACAGCATCTGCACCATGCCTGCCTGGGGCTTGGTGAAACCCTGTTCCAGCAACAGCGAGGGCAGCCAGTTGAGCAGCATGTACATCACGGTCAGGGTGAAGAAGTAGCTCAACCACAAGGCCAGCGTGCTACGTGCGCGTCCTTCGCCGAACAGCGCCTGGGCGGTAGACGACCGTGGGCTGGCGGTCGTGATGTGTTGCTGGCGAAACGCAGTGGATTCGGGCAGCAGCAGCGCCATTAGCGGCACCACCAGCAAGGGCGTCAGACCGCCGATGATGAAGGTGGTTTGCCAGTGTTCACTGGAAAACATCGCCACCACTGCCGCCAGCGCGCCGCCCAAGGGCACGCCACAGTACATGACGCTGATGGCGGTGCCGCGATGGCGCTCGCTTACGGCCTCGGCACACAGGGCAATCAGGTTGGGCAGGGCGGCACCCAGGCCCAGGCCGGTCATGAAGCGCACCAGCAGCAGGCTGGAATAGCTCTCGACATAGGCGGTGCAGAGCGAGAAGACACCGAACAGCAGCACGGCGCCGACGAGGATTTTCTTGCGGCCGATACGATCGGCCACCCAGCCGCCAAAAAACGCACCCGGCAGCAGACCGATGATCCCGGCGCTGAACACCCAGCCCATCATCTTCGGGTCCAGGGCAAAGCTCTGGCGCAATCCTGCGGCAGCGGTGCCGGCAGCCTGCAGATCGAACCCCTCGATCAGCGCAACGATAAAGCACAAAGCGATTGTCAGCGTCGAGCGACGCGATGGACTGTCCATGGGTGAACCTCATTGTTGTTTTTGTTATGCAGTCGAGCCCTCCGAGCGTTGGGTGCGCCGTCAGTGACTGCTGACGATTAAGATAACAAAGATAACTAAAAAAAGAATGATGTCCTGAGAATTGCAAAAAACTACGAATAAAGTGTTTAAAAACAGATTGTTATGAATGCATTGTGATGCTTATGCAAAAGTAGATAATAATATTAATGTTCGATTATCGGTCATTAGTGATTGACGACGCCCCTTGGCTGTTTCCATTCTCTGATCGTGAAACCGGCAGACCCGTGCGGGGCCGGCACTCAAAAACAACAATAAAAAGTGGACATCGAACATGCCAAAACGCCCCATGAACACCGGTTCCATAGCGTCACTCCCCTGCGTTTGCAGTATCCATCCAGGGTGGGTCGTGGCGCTGCTTGGCGTCAGCGTTCTGCCTTCTCAGCTGCGGGCCGAGGGATTTATCGAGGACAGTCACGCAAACTTGACCCTGCGCAATTACTACATCGACCGTGAGTACCAGGACGGCGGCGCCAAGACGGCCGCGCGGGAATGGGCCCAGGGTTTCATCCTGGGCATGGAGTCGGGGTTTACCGAAGGAACTGTAGGCTTTGGTCTGGATGTGCGGGGGTTGCTGGGGGTCAAGCTCGATTCCGCTCCGGATCGCAGCGGCACCGAACTGTTGCCGGTGTCGGCCAGCGACAAGCGCGCGGCGGATGACTATTCGCGGCTGGCGCCGACGGCCAAGCTGCGGTTTGCCCAGACAACGGTCAAGAGCGGCGATGTCTCGATCTTCCTGCCGTTTGCCTTTGCCAGCCCGTCGCGACTGCTGCCACAGACCTTTCGCGGCACCACGCTCAGTTCCAGGGACATCGATGGCCTGACCCTGAACACCGGTTACATCGATCGCATCAACAAGCGTGATTCCACGGACTATCAGGCCATGGCCATCGCCTCGCCGAACCGGCGTTTCAACGGCGCTGCCACCACCTCACACCTGGCTTATCTGGGAGGTGATTACCAGGTCAACAAGGACCTGAGCCTGCGCGCCTACCATGCCGAGGTGACCGACCTGTACCAACAGGACACCCTGGCATTGCTGCATAACCTGCCGCTCGGCGAAGGCGTGTTCACCAGTGACTTGCGCAGTTTTTTCAGCCGCGAGGATGGCAGCGCCAAGGCGGGTGAGGTGGACAACCGCAACCTCTCGGCATTGTTCGGCTACCGCTTCGGCGGGCACCGGGTGAGCCTCGGCTACATGCACGCCAGTGGCGACACGGCGACGCCGTACATCTCTGGCACCGAGTTGATGGGCATGAGCGAGCTGACCATGAGTTCGGACTTTCTCAATGCCAGGGAACGCACCTGGCAGGCCATCTACGACTATGACTTCGTCGCATCCGGCGTGCCTGGGCTGAAGGGGCGGTTGCGTTATGTGCGCGGCGACAATATCGAGTTGGCCGCTTTCAATGCCGATGACCGTAAGGAACGCGAGTTTCAGATGGAGCTGGGTTATGTGATTCAGAGCGGTCCGCTGAAAAACGTCGGTCTGTTGGCGCGCAAGTCGATCTACCGCAATGACTTCCCGGCCGGCGCGGCATTTCGCGATGAAAACCAGACCCGCTTCCTGGTGCTCTATACCTTGCCGATCTGGTAATCCCGGGTCCTTCGATGTTCCCCGCCGGCCGTCCCTTTTTTTGGAGGGGAGCGTGCCGGCAGCGTGCGTTCAGTCCTGGTAAACCTTTCTCAGCAAGCGCAGCAGCTCCTCGCGCTCTTCGCCGGTCAGCGATGAAGTGGAGTCGAAATCGCTTTGTGCGGCAATCTGCTTTAGCTCCCTGAGCAAGGTTTCGCCGGTCTTGCTCAGGAAGATTCCGTAGGAGCGTTTGTCCGGCTTGCAGCGCACCCGCACCGCCAGCGCGCGGCTTTCCAGTTTATTGAGCAGCGGCACCACCTGCGGCGGCTCGATGGCCAGGGCCCGGGCCAGGTCGGCCTGCATCAGCCCTGGATTCTGCTCGATGATCGCTAGGGCCGAGAATTGCGCGGGGCGCAGGTCGTGGGCTGACAGGCGACCGATCAGGTTCTGGAACAGTTTGAGTTGGGCGCGCCGCATCGCGTAGCCGATCAGGTCATCCAGTGCCGAATCCAGCGGTGCCTGCAGCTCGGCGGTGGCGGACGGGGACTCGCTCTGGTCGGCGAGGGGAGAAGGCTTGGCCATTGCGGGTGAATCCTGAAGAAGTGGAGGTTAACAAGCGTATCTAGTTTGCCGGGGTTGGCCGCTGATAGCTATGCCCGTCGTTCAGTGCGATGGGTTCGGAGGATATTTGCGGGTGGATAAAAAAATGGTTAATTCGATTAATAGTTAATTGACATAACTATATGGGTCCTTTAATTTCCAGTCATCTTCAAGCCAAGAACAAGAGAGCATCGCCATGAGCAACTACGAAGGTCGCTGGACAACCGTCAAGGTCGAGATCGAAGAAGGCATCGCCTGGGTCATTCTCAATCGCCCGGAAAAACGCAACGCCATGAGCCCGACACTCAACCGGGAAATGATCGATGTGCTGGAAACCCTGGAGCAGGATCCGGCGGCCGGCGTGTTGGTATTGACCGGTGCCGGCGAAGCCTGGACCGCGGGCATGGACCTCAAGGAATACTTCCGCGAAGTGGACGCGGGCCCGGAGATCCTCCAGGAAAAAATCCGCCGCGAAGCCTCGCAATGGCAATGGAAACTGCTGCGCATGTACACCAAGCCGACCATCGCCATGGTCAACGGCTGGTGTTTCGGTGGCGGCTTCAGCCCGCTGGTGGCCTGTGACCTGGCGATCTGCGCCGACGAAGCGACTTTCGGCCTCTCGGAAATCAACTGGGGCATCCCGCCGGGCAACCTGGTGAGCAAGGCCATGGCCGACACCGTGGGCCATCGTCAATCGCTGTACTACATCATGACCGGCAAGACCTTCGGCGGGCAGAAAGCCGCCGAGATGGGCCTGGTCAACGAAAGCGTACCCCTGGCGCAACTGCGTGAAGTCACCGTGGATCTGGCGCGCAACCTGCTGGAGAAAAACCCGGTGGTACTGCGTGCGGCCAAGCATGGCTTCAAGCGCTGCCGCGAGCTGACCTGGGAGCAGAACGAGGACTACCTGTACGCCAAGCTTGACCAGTCGCGCCTGCTCGATACCGAAGGTGGCCGCGAGCAGGGCATGAAGCAGTTCCTCGACGACAAGAGCATCAAGCCCGGTCTGCAGGCCTACAAACGCTGAGACTGATCGCCGGGTGCATCTGCGCCCCGGCGCTCTGCATCGCTCGAATGTATTCCCGATAAAGACAATAAAGAGGAATCACCATGCTGGACGTGCCCCTGCTGATTGGCGGCCAGTCGCTGCCTGCCCGCGACGGTCGGACCTTCGAACGCCGCAACCCGGTGACCGGTGAACGGGTATCGCGGGTTGCTGCCGCCACCCTGGAAGATGCCGATGCCGCGGTGGCTGCGGCCCAGGCAGCGTTTCCCGCCTGGGCCGCCCTGGCGCCCAATGAACGTCGCAGCCGTTTGCTCAAGGCGGCCGAGCAGTTGCAGGCGCGCAGTGCCGAGTTCATTGCAGCGGCTGGCGAAACCGGGGCCATGGCCAACTGGTACGGATTCAACGTGCGGCTGGCAGCCAACATGCTGCGTGAAGCGGCGTCGATGACCACCCAGATCTATGGCGAAGTCATCCCCTCGGATGTGCCGGGCAGTTTTGCCATGGCCCTGCGCCAACCCTGCGGTGTGGTGCTGGGTATCGCCCCGTGGAATGCCCCGGTGATTCTCGCCACCCGCGCCATCGCCATGCCGCTGGCGTGCGGCAATACCGTGGTGCTCAAGGCCTCCGAGTTGAGCCCGGCAGTGCATCGCCTGATCGGCCAGGTCTTGCAGGATGCAGGATTGGGTGATGGCGTGGTCAATGTCATCAGCAATGCCCCGGCCGATGCCGCGGCGATTGTCGAGCGGCTGATCGCCAACCCGGCGGTGCGGCGGGTCAACTTCACCGGTTCGACCCATGTCGGGCGCATTGTCGGCGAGCTCTCGGCGCGCCACCTCAAGCCGGCCTTGCTGGAGCTGGGTGGCAAGGCACCGTTGCTGGTGCTCGATGATGCCGACCTGGATGCGGCGGTGGAGGCAGCGGCCTTCGGCGCGTACTTCAATCAGGGGCAGATCTGCATGTCCACTGAACGGCTGATCGTCGATGCCAAGGTCGCCGACGCCTTTGTCGAAAAGCTGGCGGCCAAGGTCGAGACCCTGCGCGCCGGTGATCCTGCATCGGCGGATTCGGTGCTCGGTTCGCTGGTCGATGCCAGTGCCGGAACGCGCATCAAGGGGTTGATCGACGATGCCTTGGGCAAGGGCGCGCGACTGGTGGTCGGTGGGCAACTGGACGGCAGCATTTTGCAGCCGACCTTGCTCGATGGCGTCAACGAGACCATGCGTCTGTATCGCGAAGAGTCCTTCGGCCCGGTGGCGGTGTTGTTGCGCGGGGAGGGCGATGAAGCGTTGCTGCGCCTGGCCAACGACTCCGAGTTCGGGTTGTCGGCGGCGATTTTCAGCCGCGATACCGGGCGCGCCCTGGCGCTGGCCCAACGGGTCGAGTCGGGCATCTGCCATATCAATGGCCCGACCGTGCACGACGAAGCGCAAATGCCCTTCGGCGGGGTCAAGTCCAGCGGCTACGGCAGTTTTGGCGGCAAGGCGTCCATCGAGCATTTCACCCAGTTGCGCTGGGTCACCTTGCAGCATGGACCGCGGCATTACCCGATCTGAACAGCAGAAATAACAATAAAAAAGGCTGCAGCCACCACCATGCCCATTCGTGCGGCTTGGTGGTAGCGTGCCTTGATGGAGAACAAGCACGTGAGTTCCGAATTCAGATCGCAACCCCACACCCAGATCAGCGCGCCGCGCTACCGTCACGTGTCCATCGGTCGCGCAGCGGTCGAGGTGACAGAACAGCAGGGTGCATTGCACATGCGTTCCCTGGAGCCATTGGCCGAGTATCCGCCGCGACTGCTCGACCGTCTGGTGCATTGGGCCCGGGTGCGTCCCGAGCAGACTTTTATCGCCGCCCGCCAGGCCGACGGCGAGTGGCGCCGGGTCAGTTACGCCGAGATGCTCGACAGTGTCCGGGCCATCGCCCAAAGCCTGTTGAGCTACGGCCTGTCGGCGGACAAACCGCTGGTGCTGCTCTCGGGCAATGACATCGAGCATTTGCAACTCGCCTTCGGCGCCCTGTACGCGGGCATTCCCTACTGCCCGGTGTCGCCGGCCTATTCGCTGCTGTCCCAGGATTTCGCCAAGCTGCGTCACGTCTGCGACCTGCTGCAGCCTGGCCTGGTGTTTGTCAGTGATGCCGCGGCCTACCAGCGTGCCATCGATGCCGTGCTACCGGCCCAAACGCCACTGATCACCGTGCGTGGCCAGGTCGCGGGGCGTCGCCAGGTGAGCTTTGCCAGCCTGCTTGAGCAACCGGGCGCTGCCGAGGCCGAAGCCGCGTTTGCCAGCACGGGGCCGGACAGCATCGCCAAGTTCCTGTTCACCTCTGGCTCGACCAAATTGCCCAAGGCGGTGATCACCACCCAACGCATGCTGTGCTCTAACCAACAGATGCTGTTGCAGACGTTTCCGGTGTTCGGCGAAGAACCGCCGGTGCTGGTGGACTGGCTGCCGTGGAACCACACCTTCGGCGGCAGCCATAACGTCGGCATCGTGCTCTACAACGGTGGCAGCTTTTACCTGGACGACGGCAAACCCACAGCGCAGGGTTTCGCGCAGACCCTGCGTAACCTCAAGGAAGTGTCGCCCACCGCTTACCTGACCGTGCCCAAGGGCTGGGAAGAACTGGCCTCGGCACTGGAGCAGGATGTGGAGCTGCGGGAGATCTTTTTCAAACGTATCAGCTTGTTCTTCTTCGCCGCGGCCGGTCTGTCGCAAAGTGTCTGGGACCGACTCGACCGGATCAGCGAACAGCACTGCGGTGAACGTATCCGCATGATGGCCGGGCTCGGCATGACCGAGGCTTCGCCGTCCTGCACCTTCACCACCGGGTCGTTGTCCATGGCCGGTTATGTCGGCCTGCCGGCGCCTGGTTGCGAGGTGCGCCTGGTGCCGGTGGACGGCAAACTGGAAGGGCGCTTTCGTGGGCCGCACATCATGCCCGGCTACTGGCGGTCACCGCAGCAGACCCTCGAAGCGTTTGACCCGCAGGGCTTCTACTGTTCCGGCGATGCGCTCAAGCTCGCCGACCCGCGCGATCCGCAATTGGGGCTGATGTTTGACGGGCGCATCGCCGAAGATTTCAAGTTGTCATCCGGGGTGTTTGTCAGCGTCGGGCCATTGCGCAGCCGCGCGGTACTCGAAGGTTCGCCCTATGTCCAGGACCTGGTGGTGAGCGCGCCAGATCGCGAATGCCTGGGCGCGCTGGTCTTTGCGCGGATGTTCGAATGTCGACGGCTGTCAGGGCTGGCGGCCAGTGCCAGCGACACCGAGGTGTTGGCCAGCGCGCCGGTACGCGAGTGGTTCGCCGGCTGGTTGCAGCGACTCAATCGCGAGGCCACGGGCAACGCCAGTCGCCTGGAGTGGATCGCCTTGCTCGATGAGCCAGCGTCCATCGACCGGGGTGAAATCACCGACAAGGGCTCGATCAATCAGCGTGCGGTATTGCAGTGGCGCGCGGAGCAGGTCGAGGCGCTGTATCGCGGGCTCGATCCGGCCATCCTGCGCGCCGGGGCGAAATCGTGAGCGAAGTCGTGAACGCAGGCGGGCAGTACTCGGCCTTTGCCGATGCGGCTATTTTCGATGCGGTACGCACGCCGTGGGTGGACCTCGGTGGGGCACTGGCCGAGGTGTCGCCGATCGACCTGGGCATCAAGGTCGGGCGCGAAGTACTGGCGCGCGCGGCAGTCGATCCGCTGGCGGTAGACAGCGTGCTGGCGGGTTCCATGGCCCAGGCCAGTTTCGATGCCTACCTGCTGCCACGGCACATCGGCCTCTACAGTGGCGTGGCGCAATCGGTTCCGGCACTGGGGGTGCAGCGCATCTGCGCCACCGGTTTCGAACTGCTGCGCCAGGCCGCCAGGCAACTGGATGACGGCGTGCAGTTGGCGTTGTGCGTGGCCACCGAATCGATGTCGCGCAATCCGATTGCGGCCTATACCCATCGAGGCGGTTTCCGTCTTGGCGCGCAAGTGCAGTTCAAGGATTTTCTCTGGGAAGCGTTGTACGACCCGGCTCCCGGGGTGGACATGATCACCACCGCCGACAACCTGGCGCGGCGTTATGGGCTGACTCGCGAAGCGGTGGACGCCTACGCCTGTGCCAGTCATCAGCGGGCGTTTGCGGCGAAGCAGGCCGGGTGGTTGTCACCCGAGATCGTTGCCGTGGGGCATCAGACGTTTGAGCTGGAAGGCTATCAGCCACGCAGCATCCGCCTGTCACGCGGTGTCGCCGCGGTGAGTGAGGACAGCCACCCTCGGCCCGGAGAAATCGCGGCTTTGGCCCGATTGCGCAGCGTGCACGAAGGTGGGGTGCAAACCGCCGGCAACAGTTGTGCAGTGGTCGATGGCGCGGCAGCGGCGCTGGTCGGGCGCGCTGCGGCCTGTCGGGATACACCGCTGGCCTTGCTGCGGGCCAGCGCGGTGGTCGGCGTGGCGCCGGAGTTCATGGGCATCGGTCCGGCACCGGCGATTCGCCTGCTGTTGCAGCGCAGCGGCTTGAGCCTGGAGCAGATCGATCGCTTCGAAATCAACGAAGCCCAGGCCGCCCAGGTCCTGGCGGTGGCTCAGGAACTGGAGCTGGATCGTTCGCGTCTGAACGTCCAGGGTGGTTCGTTGGCACTCGGTCACCCCTTGGCCGCCAGTGGCTTGCGCCTGGTGCTGACCCTGGCCCGACAACTGCGTGAGCACAATCTGCGTTACGGGGTCGCCGCGGCCTGTGTTGGCGGCGGGCAAGGCATGGCGCTATTGATCGAGAATCCGGCCTGGCGGGCCTGAGGTTTCGTCGGCTGACGGACAATCTGTGTTTTCCGGTAATGACCGGTTCTGGCCGAGAGGTGATTGCCGGGAAGGGCTGCAACCGACCCATTGCTGACGGTGACGAAAGGCAGAAATCGGCTGAGTAGTCAGTCAGATGTGTTTTCGAAATCAGGGGCTACTCACACCACCGCAGTTAGCTATGAACACCCAGCAGTTATGGTTTTACTGCGTGATCATCGTCAATGTGGGGAGCGTCCGTTGGTTTCTTCTCCGGAACTATAAAACTCACTGTCGTACTGGTGAGGATTTTGTGAGTCGGGTCGGCCACTTCAAGAAGAACCTTGTGAGTGCCGGGCGTCAGTCCAACCAGGATAATCGGGTCTTCGCTGGTGTGCGCCCATGTACCTTTCCAGTCGTCGACGGTCACGTGGAGGTGACCGAGACGTGGTGATACATCAACAGCCGCCTTGCCAAATACCGGCATGATCCTGGCGTGTTCTGCTCGATACTGGATAATGACAACACCGCGGGCGAGTGGCTCGGCAAGCGGCGGGTAGACAATGAGTTTTGGCGCAGTCTCGGATTCCAATGGAAGTATTGCCGGTGGGGAATCGGTGTCTGCTACCCCTTGTCCGCACACGGCTGTGCAAAAGAAGACACCCAAAGCCAGGGCCAATAGATTTCGGGGAGCGAGGGACATGGTGTTTTTCTCCCGCGTGGTTTCATTCAAGCCTAGATCGATCCGAGTATTTCCCAGTGTTTATTTGAAATTGGAATCACCCACGTATTTCATCGACGCTGACTGACAGCTTTTGGCCGGTTTCTGTCTGCGGGAGCAGACAACAACCGACCCAACTCATTCGCTCAGGACGATTGCGCTGAACCTTCTACGGCCCGCAAGAGCCTGGGGATATTTTCCAAGGCTTTCTTTCTAGCTTCAGTAAATCGGTTCAACACTGCCAGCTTTTCAGGATCCCCCTCCTGCAGGCTTCTCATCACTATCGGCAAAAGGTGCAGATGGCACTGCGTAAGCCAGTTGGACAACCCCGCGTGGTTCTTCCATTGCCGTTGATTGCCAAGATAAGCGGCCCACATTCTGACCCAGTCCACCGGTGAGCGTGGTAGTGGGACAATCCCGCATAGTTCATTCATCTGCATCTGATCGTCGAAGTGACTTTCCACGTATGCGATTACTGCGGCACTGAATAAGATCTGATAACTGCTTACTGTCATCAAATTGATGCGATTGCCATCAAATGCTTTCACGATTCCATCAGGAATAATTGGGACAGCGCTAGCGCTGCAGTCGACGTAAAGGGCGTCGGGATCTCCAGCGATGCAGCCCCTTTCGAGGGATATACGGTTGGCTTCAATCGCGCAAACCCGCCCCAAGCGCACTACATTGCTTATGCGCCGTAGTGCACGCAATTCACCCTGTGAAATGGTCGCAGCACGGAAGGCGGTGGGTTCGACGGCTTGATCGATGCGCACCAGTTCGCCGACACGTTCGAGTCTGAAGAATAGGTCCGGGATCGAATCTGCAGCACCTATTGCTTCGAACTGGTTAGCGAGGCTACCGATTGTTCGTACAACATTCTCCTGGCCGGGTTGAAGGTTGGCGCGATCCAGCAGCCAGGGGTCGTTTGGAACGATCCATTGAATCCTGCCTGGTGCCACGCCATTCTGCAGCAGCCACAGACAGGCATCGATGCCGGTCTTTCCTCCTCCCACCACCACGTAACGCAAGTAAGGCTGTCTGATCTTTGGCAAGTCGTTCAGCGGTACGCACCGTATTCCGGGTTCTATCCGGTAATGCGGTGGATGGGTCGAAGGAACGGCTGTCTGTGCAATAGTCGCGTCCACTAGCTTCCTGCGCACCTGGACAAGGTTACTTTCGCCGGTGACCAAGGATGTGATGCAATGATTATTGCTGCGATCACCTTCGTAGTTGTGCATCGGAAAATATTGCACCCGACCTGACGGCAAGAATCGATGATGCATAAGCTGATCGAAGTAACTGACAATCTCGGCGCCTGAGGCCAATTCATATAAGCCACCGCCCCATTCGGATTCGTCTTTTTGGCCGGAGCCCAGCTCGCAGGAGTTAACTCCATAAAAGGCAGACGGCTGGTGCAAGCGGACGAACGAGTAGGCATCGTTCCAATGTCCACCAGGTTGAGCATGTCGATCCACCATCAACACACTCGCATCCGACTCATCGAGCAATGTATCGACGAAGGCCATAGCTGTTGCCCCCGCGCCGACAACCAGATAATCCGTCGCTATGGTGGTTGTGTTCATAGGTATGCCCTAATGACGGGTGAATACTCGCCTCCATCGAATCAGGCTAGTTCATTTTGCTTGTCGTAAAAGAACAGTTGTTCCTTACCTAAATTGCCAACAGATTTAACGACTCTCTAAATCCCATGACACTCATCCTGCGACGCGCTTCTCGCTTGCGTTGGCGGGGAGTTGTAGGGCGCTGCATACGTCAGCGACGCAAGCCCACGGCAGGTGTTCACGACGTTTATCGGGCGCTGGCTGCCTTTCGCGAAGGCCTGCAAGCAACCCTTTGCGGACGTTAAAAAAGTCTATAACGGGTCGTTTCAAGTATCTCATCCGTCATTAGCCGACCAGGTTTAACCCGTTGAACTCAAGGATTTCGAGGAGGCTCTGGCTGGGCCACGCTGACTCTTAGCGCTCTGGCTACCTGGGTTTGAATTTCGTAGGCAGGCGCCTCAACGGTTGTGTAATCACGGGTATAGCGAGTGGCAAACTCGTGAACGCCCCATTGCAAGTACTGCTGCACGTGCTTCAATTCATGCGCCCATAGCGCGACATTGTTAAGTGCATCATCGGGACTGCGAAAGACGATGATGTCTATAAGGGTGACCGCACTTACATCGGGATTCTGCAGCATGGTGTGTGCGGCGTTCAGCTCTGCATCATCGCCTACCTTGTAGCGAGCCGAATCGAGCACCTGGATGTCATAGTAGGGTTCGAGTTGGGCTCGAATATTCAGCGGGATTGTCCGAATATCGTCAGTTGCCGCGGTGTTGCGCGATTGCACAATCCAATTCTGCAATCCAGAGGCCGCCATTTGGTTCATGTTTTCGAAAATCTCCCCAGTTTCCTCTTTGGAGCCTGGAGCACAAAAACAAGCGACCATGCAGACTTGGTACTGTCCTTCCGGGCAGGCGAAAACAGCGGACGAAGTGCCAACGGAAAAGAGCGGTATCGCTAACCGGAAAATTTGACGTAAAAAGACAGTTAACAATTGGTTCTCCCAAAGGCAATGGTGGTCGGCAGACGATACTTTGGGCATCTCGCGCCCGTTGTCCTGCCAGGTGTTGGACCGCTGCGACTACCGTTCGACTCCCTGAGTTCCACAACTTCTTCAGGCCATCTCCAACATTGCCTGAAAGGCCGCGCCTAGCCGGGAAGCGACGGTCTAACCACTACCGTCGCAGTGGAAGTCAGACTTCCGTCTGTTCCGCCATTTCAAGAGCATCATCGACCTCGATTTCCAGGTGCCTGACGGTGCTTTCAAGTTTCGTATGACCAAGCAGGAGTTGGACAGCGCTTAGGTTCGTCGTAGCGTGTGAGTGCCGTACAAGATTGGGTCAAGGCCAATGGTCGTCACCCCAAGCGGGAACTTCAGGGTACTGGCCAGGTCAATTGCGGCCTTATATCGGAGATGCCGAGCAGCGCTGTGGCCTGTTTTACGGCAGTGCCGTCCTTGATCAGCCGAGTCCGTCCCCTGATGCCAACCAAGAGTTTTCTGTCGGGTCTCATCTTGGCGTTCTGCGCCGTCGCGTCGCTTTGTTCGGTTGCTGCTGAGCGAAGAGTTCCCTCGCAAAGTAACAGCGCATCAACCACCCTGATCGAAACCGCCTCGCGGCAGTATGAGAATGGCCAGTTGGACCAAGCCGCTGCCACGCTGGAGCGTGCCCTGCATATCCAGCCGAACAATCCCGCGACGCTGCATTACCTCGGTGTGTTGCGTCTTCAGCAGGGGCAGTACCAGCAGGCTGAAACCTTGGCGGCGCGCTCGAACATGCGGGTTGGTCGCAACGTCGAGTTGCGCAACCGCAACTTCCAATTGATCCAGGCGGCGCAGCAGGCCCAATCTTCGGGTACCCCACCCAATGCCAAAGAGGACCTGGTCGCAGTACAGAAGGGGCTGGAAGAGGAGACCCAAAGGCGCCGCGAAGCGGAAATGGCGGTTGTTGAGCAATCCACTCCGGACACTGGGCGCGACGCTGGCAACTTCGCTAACACAGAGACAGATCGGGCGCCGGATTTATCGACGGCTAGCAGACCTCAGCCCGAAGGGGAAGTGCAAATGGCTAATGTCGAGCCAGAGCGGGCGTACGCTGAGGTTGAGATTCCCCGCGGCCATATGCCGCCTCCGGGCAAATGCCGAATTTGGTTTCCTGATCGTCCGCCGGGGCATCAGCCTGCACCCGGCAAATGCAAGAAGCTGCGATATCGGGTTCCCTCAGGGGCCTACCTGGTGCGCGGTTGAGTTTCTGAGTGTCCACTTCTGGCCGATTTTTGCCGGTCGTGACCGGCAGCCCCCGACCCATTGCAGTCGTTCAGCGTGCCAAAAACGCAGTCCGAAAGTCATTCTGTTGCCGTGGGCGAAATGGCGAGCAGCGTTCGCCACCAATGGACGTAGAAACGACGGTCAAAGCTAACGGGCAAGAACCCTTTTGTGTGGCTGCGCTACACACTTGAACGCCTGCCATAGGTAATCTCGGTTGAAAACTACGAAGCCCTGATGCCTTGTAACTGCTCGCTTTCATCAGCCTCGCTGAGCGCACTGCCTATTTTTGAATAGGTGGGGTTCTTGAAGCGCTTACAATTGTTCGGCCGCATCCTGAGCATCGTCAATTCGCCCGATAATACAGTCCGAGGCGTCAGATCCCTGATATGAGTTTCCATGGCCAAAATTTGCGCTCCTGCCCTTTTTAAAGCCTGCGCATTTTTTTGGGCCAGAGCCTTAGCGTCATTGAAAAGGGGTGACAACACTTTTTCTAATACATCGAGCCGGTAAATAAGCCGGCGCCGATCTTGAAGGGAATTACGGCAAGCAGAAGACCGTCTGAACCCAACCCTGCAACGTGTATTTCTGATAGACCTCAGCGGGAATATCCACATACGGTGCGTTGATGAATGTCTCGGGAATTACCGGGCAAGCCTCGTCGACGACCAGAATATTGCACGGGTTATAAAAGTCATATTCGGTAACGCTGCTGTTCGTTGTGATGATTTTTTTGCGAAACGCCATCGCTTCGAAAAAACGAAAACTCAAACCCGTCTGGCCGGCCTTAGAAATATCTATGACAATCCTGGATTTTTTGACCAACTCCTCCACGGACTCCAAAGACATCCGCTCTTTAAAATAGGTTATGCCTGGATGCGAGTCAAGGATGCTCTTGCACTGAACCAAAAACTTGTAATCGGAGATGTTGAGACGATCAACCTCATGGGCCAGGCGCACTAGAAGCGGGACTCGGTCTTTACCGGACATGACTACAAAAGCCGAGTATTCGCGGGGCTGACTTTCGGCGTCATAGTCGGCATAAATATAGTTGTACAGCTTTTGCAGGCCATGGCTTTGAGCATTTTTCCGGTCAAACGAAAACACCTCGTCGTACTGGGCAAGCTCTTCTGTACCCATCGGCAATCGGCTGAAACTGTCATAAAGGTAGGCCACCTTGTCGTGGCTGACGGACGCGACCATAGGTTTTTACCGCGCGCAGAAGTAGTGTCGCCGCCGCCTAATGATTTTCGGTAGTAAATTTCATTCACCTGTGAACTAGTTTTTCATATGGGCCGAGATTCTAGTAGCAGACTTAAAATTACATTGGATCATGCGCGAAAAAAAATAAAGTAATCACCCCTGAAGAGAGTACGGCTTGTAAAAAAACAACAGTTCGCACTGGAGCTGCCGCAAGGGAGGCGCTTAGGTTTGTGGGTACAATTACGCGAAAATCGTTGCGAACCAGGAAGATAAGGAGCAAGAGATGTCGAGTGTTTTCGTTAAGGAAGTACTTCGCAATTTAAAATTTGATGGGTAAAGGCATGTTGATTTTTGGGCGAGGGGGGCTTCGCGAATACAATAAGCCACGAAATAATGCTTTTTATGTCAAGTTTCCCGGTGGGTTTATCGGAGTCTATTCGTCAACCGACGGACCTGTCTTGTTTGTCAATGACGGCCAGTATTTCTTTACTGATCCGACATGGAGTGTGTCGGCTCAAAGGCGGGCAGATGTTAAAGAAGTTAGCCTAATCGGTTCTCAAGGCATCCTTATATTCGAATATTCATTTGTGGCACTTGAATCGTTGGGTGTTTGGTCAAAAGTGCAATTTGACGCTACCTCGGGCTAACAAAGAAGCGGCGTTATCGCGAATTGATTGATAGGTAGAAAGAAAAAAGCATTAATCGGTAGCGGGGTGATAGAACTCGATGCGATTTTGTGTGCTAAGCAAGTTGCGCACCAATTGCGGATTGCGCCAGCATTTGTAAAAATTTGCGTTATCCCGCAATGCTGCTATAAAAAACAGGCTCGCATTAACATTGGAGTGCTTTGTTCAACCACAGTCCGTGTTTAGACGTCTCGGATGACAGTTATCATCTAAGGAATAAATACTCATGGCTATAAAAGAGATTGGCAAGTTTTCACTGCATAATGGCGGCGGTTTTGTTGCAAGAGGCGAAGTCACATATCTTGATGACGGCGGCGAAAAGCATCTTTCTGGCAATGCGGGTGACATTCTTCTTGGTCAGACCAAGGAAGTTGATCCGGGTGCGTTCGATATTCCGGATGGAAGTATTGTTTCACTCTATGTCTTTGTCGTGTGGGGCTACGACAATGAGGCAAGGCAATCCTTCATCTACAAGAAGGGAAGCACTGTAGTTGCCAACTATACAATTACCGGCACTACATTGAGCAATACTCTCGGGTTGATCTCAGTGGAATAATGGTCCCGGCGCCCGGACATATTGCTGCGGCTCCTGCCCGGGCTGTACCGGAAAGAAACGATAAAGCTCGGCAATAGAAGAGGGAGATGTATCGTGAGCGATCAGAACGATAACGACGAAGGCAATGAAAATCGTTGGACCAACTGGGCGGGAAACGTGACGAGCGTACCGGATGAAATCGCCTATCCCACCAGCTTGTCTGATGTTCAGAATCTAGTGAAACGTTGCGCTGGTACCACTATACGTACCATTGGTACCGGTCATTCTTTCAGCCCCCTTATCGTCAACAATGGCGAGACCCTCGTCGAAATGTCGGCTTATACCGATGGCCCGCGAAAGGCTTGGCGATGGCAGAACAACGGGGTCGATCTTGTCAGCTTTCTGCCCTCGGCGCTCTGGTCTGAAGTCCGCGATGCCCTGACTGCCCCGGACCCGTCGCTACCGCAGATGTATTTATCATCGACGGGGGCTCTGGCCTCGATTAACGCAACTGGCTTCGTGGTGGCAGGCTGCCATGGCACTGGCTGGAATCAGCAGACGGTGTCCGACCTTGTCTACGCGGTCGAAATTGTCGCTGCCGATGGCCAGTTGCACGTTTTTTCTGAGGAAACCACTCCCGACGATATGCCGGCCGTTCGCGTCAATCTCGGCACACTGGGGATCATCACCAAGCTGACGCTGCGGGTCGAGCCGCTCTACAATCTCCATGACGAAGAAATCGTCACTGCTACCGAAAGCGTGATGGGTCCGAACCCGAACGGCACCGGGGGCGAGATAAGGCCGCATAGTCTGCACAAGCTGTTGACCGAGAACGACTATGTCGAGCTGTTCTGGTTCCCGGGCAGCGGCTACAACAATGGGCAAATCTGGATCAAGAAATTTAACCGGACCCAAGACGAGTCACGCGATATTCCGCTCAGGCCGGATGGCTGGGCCGATAAAATGGCGACCCAGGTCATGGAGTGGACGGCGACCCATCCCCTATTCTGGACGCCGATCCTGTCTTTGACTTGGAACACGATCCACGATAGGGCAAAGGCTATCGAGGCCAAAGGTGGCTTCGTTGCCCCGGCCCCACGCGTAATGTTTTATGTAGACCAGGCCTTTCCAGTCCTCGACCTCGAAGTCGCCATTCCCATTCCTCAAACGGGACCGGGAGCATGGGACGTTGATAATATCGTCCGGGCCTGGTACGCAGCACTCAACTATGCCTACAAGTTCCAAGGCGATTTTCCGCTCACAACCTGTCTCCACGCCCGCTTTACGAAGACGAGTCAATCTCTGTTGTCTCCCGCTTTTTCAAGTGCCACGGAAGACCGGGTCTGCTGGATGGAAATCATTAGTGCATATCCCAAATCCGAGCCCGATGCTGGTAAGCGGTCCGCGGCGATGGCTCCCCATCTCGCCATGATCAACTCTGTCATGGCGGACTGGATCGGCGCCCGGAACGGGCGGCCACATTGGGCCAAGAATTGGCAATACATCACGCCGCATATAGACGTGAAATCACTCTACCCGGATCAGAATCTGCAGAAATTTAATAGTTTGCGCCGCCAGCTCGATCCTCACGGCATGTTCCTGAATCCGTTCTTGTCGCAGCAGGGCCTGTTTTCGTAGCCGCAAAGGGACCTGCATTGAGTAGAGGATGTACGCCGGCCCCCTGGAAACGTGATGGGTTGCATTTCCGAGTTGTTGCAGCTATCCGACACGGTTTTTCGTGGACGTTTTAAGGACTTACAGTTGCCATTTGCGTTGAGGACACGTCTGTCGGAAAACAACTGTTTTCCGACAGATCTCGCCGTGGTTCTGTCGCAGTAAGCATCCAGTAGACTGCGCGGCTATCGAATTGAATACGGTGAGTCGTTGATTAGTCCGGAATTAGCGGCGTTTTACTCGGGCTTAAATGCTTTAGCTGCGCGAGCATTTTGCTGGGTGGCATTGAGCTCATGTACATGATCACCAAGGACCAGATGTTTGGCCCCGGGAAAAATTTTTCTGCAACTGAACAGTTTTACTCATTGGCCCACTGAGGGATGGTTCCCCCGGGTTTTGAGGCGTCCGCTCACTTACTGCGACATAAGAGCTAGAGACCGCCGCTACGGACTATACCGTGCGTCTTGCCCGTGGAATCGCCCACCCCGCGCAACAGGGGGAGTGATTAGCCAAGCGCGGGCAGATATTACGTAGCAGCGCAGATTTCCAAACGATGTCTGCGTGTTTTTACACACTCTGGGCCGATTACTGCCCTTGGCGAGTGGCAGAAAATGGCCGATTGCTTCCGGTCACGAATGGCTCCTATTGGCCGATCGCTGCCTGTCCGGGAGGGCTGATTTCGACTGTGGATTCAACCGAAAGCAGTCGGTTGCGGTCAGCTGATTTCGGCCTGGGCTGACTCAACGTAAAGATCGTCAGATCAACAGTAAGGTGGGGTCGCCCACCTCTTGATACTGCAGTTTTCAGTACGATTTAGTGATGTTTTACGGCTCTAATCCGCATCAGTATGTGTGAAAGTATGAGAGCTGCGACGGGCGCAATTACAATCACGGCGGACCTTGGTGACAAGTCGACTCCCAGCAGATGGACGCCCGAATACAGCAATTTCAACAAGCTCAGCACGTAATACGTGATGGCAATAATGGAAAGGCCTTCAACCGCCCGCTGAATCTTGATCTGAGCATCGGCCCGGGCGTTCAGGCTTTTCAGGATTTCGGCGTTCTGTTCTTCCATCTCTACCTGTACGCGCGCCTGCAAAAGGTCACCTAGATTGGCCACGCTCTTGGCCAGCACATCGAGCCGTTGTTCCGTCACGGCGCAGTACCTTACCGTCGGTTTGAAGCGTCGCTCAATGAAGATTCCCAGGCGCTGGTAGTCACCTGCGCGATTCTCCCGCAATTCTGCCAGTCGATCGAATACGAGCTGCGCGTAAGCTTGTGTGGCACTGAAGCGATGCCGGTGCCTGGCTGAGAGACTGACGACTTTGGCCGACAACGCTGCAATTTCTGAAAGCAGTTTTTTTGCATTGCTGGAGTCGGGCGCAGCGTTTCGCTCCGACAGGTCGACCAGGGTTCTATCGAAGGCATCGAGTTGCGAGCTCAATTGCTTCGCTGTTGGAAGCGCAAGCGAGGCCATCATGCGATAGGTTTCAATCTCAAGTAGCCGGCGAATCATTCGACCTTGGCGGTAGGCGTTGAGGTGAGTGTTGATGAACAAAAATCTGTTTTCACCGCATTCGCTCAGCCGGAAGTCGCTCCATACCGCCGCATCGCCACCCCCGATGGACGAGCCGCACGGGTCCTTGAATCCGTACGCCGCGTGATCCCCCTCCCATGAGTCATGGTTGCGCACCACAATTTGCACGCGGTTGATCAGCAGCTGGGTGTAAGGGCTGATCTTTGCTGCCAGGGCCTCAGGCAAGGAAGTCCAGTGCGGGCGATCCGTGTTCGCGGTGACGACGTAAGTAAGGGTAAAGAACTCCGCATGTCGCTCCCATTTCAGCCAATGCTCGTCAAGCCTGGTGATGCCTTGGGGGATTTCACCACTGACTGGTTCGTCGTAGAGGCTGTTGAGCAGTGCCTGTCGCTCATTGTCGCTGCCCAAGACGGCCAGGTGAAAAACATAAGCCGGCTCGCTGAAGTACAGGGAAGGGCGGGCGTGCAGTTCGTCATGAAGCGTATGTCGTAACGGGTGCATAGTGCTTATGCCTTGAGCGCTGAGTCTCTGCTACAGGCAATGATGCCCAGGGCAAAGTGAGTCAGGGCATCCGTGAGTTTTTGTTCCGGGACGTCAATGATTTGCCAGAGGGACTGTCCGTAAAGCATGCCGATGACGGCCTCTGTGATCAGGCCTGTGCGGTCACTGATGCAGCCAGTTTCGCCACACTCGGCGGAAACGATGGCCTTCAGCAGGGTGGCGTAGCTGCTCTTCAGCTGATTGATCTCCTGTTGTTGATCATCGCTGAGGTTGACGAACTCCCGTGTCACCAGCATTAGCCGATGTTTCTCGGTCAGGTTGAACACCACAAATGCGTGCACAAAGCGCTGGAGACGGTCGCGGTGCGTCCGGGCTCCCCGCATGCGGCGCTTGGTACCGGCCAACAGGTCGGAGACTGCGCCTTCGATCAGTTCGAACAACAGGCTTTGTTTGTTCTCGATATGGTTGTACAGCGAGCCGGCATGCAGCCCCAACTGGCCAGCCAGGTCACGCAGGCCGATGGCCTGGTAGCCGCGCGTTGCAAAGAGTTCCAGTGCAACATCGAGCAGGCGGTCGCGGGCACTCGGGGCGGGGTGCTTCGGTGTGTTTGCGGCAAGCATAGGAGGTCAGGCGCTCTGCGTTGAGAGAAGTGCAGTGGCGGTCCTGCTGGACCGCCCTGCCGTGAGTGTGTAATCAGGCTGGATTGGCTTCTTCCGGAAGAATCAGCTGCGCGGGAATCCGTTGCGTCGAGTTACGCGCCACCCAGTAGTAAATGAGGGCTGGTACGGTTAGGCCGATCAACCACGAAATGTCCGTCCCACCCAAGGTTTCAACCAAGGGGCCGGTGTAGAAACTGGTGGCAATGAAGGGCATCTGAATCACTACGCCGAGGGCGTAGACTGCTATGCCGGTGACATTCCAGCGTCCGTATCGACCATCCGGATTGGAGAGGGCGGGGATGTCATAGCGCTCCTTGGTCACCAGATAAAAGTCAACTAGGTTGATGGCGCTCCAGGGCGTGAAAAAGGCCAGCAGGAACAGGATGAACGCTGAGAAGTCATGAAGGAACGAATGCCTCCCCAACAGCGCCAGCGCCGTGGCGAATCCGACCATGACCAGGATGTAGATCAACCGCACGGTTTTGGAAATTTCCTGGTTGCCTCTGAAACCGCTGATGATGGTAGCCAGAGACATGAAACTACCGTAGGCGTTGAGCGTGGTAATGGTCACCTTCCCGAACACGATACTGAAAAACAGCAGTGACGCGACGACGCCGCTGGCCCCCATGCCGACGATGTAGGACACCTCGTGGCCGGCAAACTGATCACCCGCCAAGGCGGCGACGAATACACCGAAGACCATGGAAATTTGAGTGCCGATCACTGAGCCCAGGCCCACAGCCAAAAAGGTTTTCCAGGCTGAAGTCTTTCTCGGCAGGTAGCGCGAATAGTCAGCGACATAGGGGCCGAATGCGATCTGCCAGGAAGCCGAGAGTGATATTGCCAAGAGAAAACTGGCCAGTGAAAAGTGTCGATTTCCAAGCAGCTCGCTGATGTCATGAGCTGACAGCAAGCGGTAGAACAAGTAGAAGAAAGACACCACGCCAATCAGGCTCGACAGGCGTCCGATCAAATGGATAGTCCGATAGCCCAGCACTGTGAGCACAACGATCATCACCGCGAAAATCAGGATGCCAGCGGCGTCACTGACATTGACCAGTTGACTGATGGCCTGGCCCGCAAGCACCGAGCCGCTGGCAGAAAAGCCCACGTACATCAGGCAGACCAGGACGATAGGGATAACGGCGCCGTAGACGCCGAATTGCACGCGACTGGAGATCATCTGCGGCAGGCCCAACTGGGGGCCCTGAGCGGCGTGCAGCGCCATGATTGCGCCGCCCAACAGTTGCCCGATCAACAAGCCAATCAGCGACCAGAACACATCGCCGCCCAATACGACAGCCAGTGCACCAGTGACGATCGCAGTGACTTGAAGGTTGGCGCCGAACCACAGGGTGAACTGACTGAGCAGCCGGCCATGGCGCTCGGACTCAGGTATGTAATCGATGGATCGCCGTTCTATATACGTCTTGCGCTGCGCACTTTCTTTGGTGGCGGACATGGCAGTTCCTCTCGGGCGTCGTACTGTACGACAGCCTTCTCGTGGGGGAGTGACTCAGGGGAGGGCCTGTTAAACAGGCCCGGTTTTTCGCTCGATCAGCGCTGGGCGTCGAGCAAGCTTCGCGAAATGATGATTTTCTGCACTTCGGACGTGCCTTCGAAAATGCGCAGGATCCGTGCGTCGCGTACGTAGCGTTCCAGTGGAAGGTCGCGGATGTAGCCATAACCGCCATGGAGCTGGAGCGCTGCATCGGTGATGAAACCGGCGCATTCGGCGGCGACCAGTTTGGCGGTGGCCGAGTCCAGGCTGAAGCGCTCACCGCTGTCGCGGCGGGCGGCGGCTTTCCAGGTCAGCATGCGGGCACCTTCCAGCTGTGCATACATGTCGGCGAGACGCCACTGTGTGCCTTGGTAGGCGGCAAGCGGCTTGGGGCCGATCTGCCGTTCGCGGACCCAGTTCAAGCTCGCTTGCAAGGCGGCATTGGCGATCCCCAAGGACATGGCCGCCACTTCAACGCGACCCCGGTCCAGCACCGCCATTGCCGTGTTGAAGCCGGCACCTTCGATGCCCAGCAATGCCGATTCGGGCAACCAGCAGTCCAGGGCCAGCTCATAGATCGTGCTGCCACGCAGTCCCATGGTTTTTTCCGGACTGGAGAAGCTGATCCCTACCGTTCCCTGGGGAATCATGAAGGCACTGATGCCCTTGTGGCCGGCTTCGGCGTCGGTCTTGGCATAGAGCACAATGAAGCCTGCTTCGCGGGCATTGGTGATGTAGTGCTTACTGCCGCGCACCCGCCAACCGCCATCTTCACGCTGCGCACGGCAGCGCATGTCGGCCGGGTTGGAGCCTGCTGCCGGCTCCGTCAGTGCGAAGGCGCCGAGTAATTCACCGCTCGCTGCGCGAGGTAGCCACTCGTGCTTCTGCTCTTCGGTACCGCCGATCAGGATCGAATCGGTTGCCAGAAAATGCGCAGTCAACGCCGATGCAGTGGAGGCGCAGGCGCCAGCCACGGCTTCAACGACGCGGCTCATGGCCAGGCTGCCAATGCCCAGTCCGCCGTACTCTTCGGGCAAATTGATACCCATGCCACCCAGCTCGGCCAACGCCTGCAGGCTTTCGGCACAGAATGTCTCGGTTTCGTCGTAATGCTGGGCGCGCGGCTGGATCACCTCGCGAGCCAGTTTTTCAGCGGTTTCGACAACGGCCAATTCGACCTGATCTAATTTAAAGTTCATGGGAAAGCTCCTGTTTGTTCAGTCCGAAAGCATGGTTGTCGGCGCCGAGGCGTGGGGCGTGAGTGACTGCGTGGGGTTTGCGGCCATTGAAGAAAACAGGTTGCGGTACCAGCGGTTGCGCGGAGCCTTCGGGGTGAATCAGCAACTGTCGTACTTGGGCCTGTTCGCTGCTGGCGGCCTGGGCGAGGTTCCACACCGGGGAGGACGGCACGCCCGCCTCGAGCAGGATGTCGCAGACCTGCTCAACGCTCATTTGCTGCGTCCAGACTTCGATTTCGGCGCGTAGCGCCGGCTCGTTGAGTGTGCGTTGCGGGTCATCGGCAAAGCGTGGGTCGCTGCCAAGTGCTGGCTTGCCCAGGCATTCGCATAACCGTTGGAAGAGCTTGTTGCTCGCCACGGCGATGACCACTTGACCGTCGGCGGCGCGGTAAGTATCAAAGGGGGTCGAAACCGGATGGCGGTTGCCCACCAGCCCAGGCGCAACACCATTGGCGAGGAGATTCGACAGGCCGGTCATTTGCAGGCTGAACAACACATCGAACATGGCGACGTCGATGTACTGGGCGCCGGGTGCATGCCGTTCGCGAGCGAATAGCGCGGAGCTGATGGCCCAGGCCGCATAAACACCGGCGCAAAGATCACCGATGGCTTCGCCACTGCGTGTAGGGCCTGTCTCTGCAAAACCTGTGACGCTCATTAGCCCCGACATTGCCTGGGCGACGATGTCATAGGCCGGGTTAGCCGACAGCGGACCATGCTGGCCGAAACCGGAAATGCTCGCGTAGATCAGCTTGGGGTTGTATTGCTTGAGGGTGTCGAAGTCGATACCCAGGCGACGTGTCACGCCGGGACGAAAGTTTTCCACGACGACGTCTGCGTCACGGACCAGCTCATATAGCCGGGCACGATCAGCAGTGGACTTGAAGTCCATTTCGACACTGCGCTTTCCGCGATTGATCAGGCCGAAATAGACACTCTCGCCATCCTTGAAGGGGCCCAGGTGACGGCTGTCATCGCCGTGGTCAGGGACTTCGAATTTAATGACGTCGGCGCCCAGGTCGGCGAGCATGGCCGTGCAATGCGGACCGGCCAAAACGCGGCTCAGATCAAGCACGCGAATGCCTTGGAGTTGTTGGGTAAACGGACTGCTGCTCATGGTGCAGGCTCCTCGATTCCGGGGCTTAGACGTTGCCGATCATCGGTAGGTTGAGGCCTTGTTCCTTGGCGCAGTCGATCGCGATCTGGTAACCCGCATCGGCGTGACGCATGACACCGGTGGCCGGGTCGTTGTGCAGCACGCGAGCGATACGCTCGGCCGCTTCGTCAGTGCCGTCGCAGACAATCACCATGCCCGAGTGCTGGGAGAAGCCCATGCCGACGCCACCACCGTGGTGCAGGGAAACCCAGGTCGCGCCGCTGGCGGTGTTGAGCAGAGCGTTGAGCAGTGGCCAGTCGGAGACGGCGTCGGAACCGTCCTGCATCGATTCGGTTTCGCGGTTAGGGCTGGCCACCGAACCGGAGTCCAGGTGGTCGCGACCGATCACGATGGGCGCGGACAATTCGCCGCTGCGCACCATTTCGTTGAACGCCAGACCGAGCTTGGCGCGCAGGCCCAGGCCAACCCAGCAGATACGGGCCGGCAGACCCTGGAAGCTGATGCGTTCGCGGGCCATGTCCAGCCAGTTGTGCAGGTGGGCGTCGTCCGGGATCAGCTCCTTGACCTTGGCGTCGGTCTTGTAGATGTCTTCAGCGTTGCCCGACAGTGCAGCCCAGCGGAACGGGCCGATGCCACGGCAGAACAGCGGACGGATGTAGGCCGGTACGAAGCCTGGGAAATCGAATGCGTTTTCCACGCCTTCTTCCTGGGCCATCTGACGGATGTTGTTGCCGTAGTCGAAAGTCGGCACGCCCATTTTCTGGAAGTCCAACATCGCTTTAACGTGCACGGCCATCGATTGCTTGGCGGCTTTGACCACCATTGCCGGATCGGTGACGGCGCGGTCGCGGTACTGCTCCCAGGTCCAGCCGGCTGGCAGGTAGCCGTTGAGCGGGTCGTGGGCGCTGGTCTGGTCGGTGACCATGTCCGGGCGCACGCCGCGACGGACCAGCTCCGGGAGGATTTCAGCGGCGTTACCCAGCAGGGCAATGGAAATCGCCTTGCCTTCTTTGGTGTATTTGTCGATGCGGGCCAGCGCGTCGTCGAGGTCGGTGGCTTGTTCATCGACGTAGCGGCTGTTCAGGCGGAAGTCGATGCGGCTCTGCTGGCATTCGATGTTCAGCGAGCACGCGCCGGCCAGGGTTGCAGCCAGTGGCTGAGCGCCGCCCATGCCGCCCAGGCCTGCGGTCAGTACCCACTTGCCTTTCAGGTCATCGTTGTAGTGCTGGCGACCGGCTTCGACGAAGGCTTCGTAGGTGCCCTGAACGATGCCCTGGCTGCCGATGTAGATCCAGCTGCCGGCGGTCATCTGGCCGTACATGGCCAGGCCTTTGGCGTCGAGTTCGTTGAAGTGCTCCCAGCTCGCCCAGTGCGGTACCAGGTTGGAGTTGGCAATCAGTACGCGCGGGGCGTTGCTGTGGGTCTTGAACACGCCGACCGGCTTGCCGGATTGCACCAGCAGGGTCTCGTCGTCGTTCAGGTTGGTCAGGCTTTCGACGATCTTGTCGTAGCATTCCCAGTTACGTGCCGCACGACCGATGCCACCGTAAACCACCAGTTCCTTAGGGTTCTCGGCGACTTCCGGGTCGAGGTTGTTCATCAGCATGCGCAGCGGCGCTTCGGTCAGCCAGCTTTTGGCGGTCAGCTTGTTACCGCGGGCAGAGCGGATTTCGACATCACGCAGGCGAGTGGTCTTGGTGGTCATGGTTATCTCCTCATTCAGTGGTGAACGGGGTGGTAGTCACGCTTACAATGTCTGTATACGCTTATACCAACCTGTATGTACAAGTGAATGCAAGTGAAGGGCCAAATGCGCCTGATGAAAGCCGAATGAAAATTAGAAAGTAAATAAAATAGTTTTAAATCAAATAGTTAAGATTTATACGAAATTTCTGAGCGGAGCGGGATGGACGAAAATGTTGTTGCAATTTTTCGATTGGTGGTCACGATAGTTGTGCGTTATGTAACACTTTTTCGCGATCGGCTTGAGGAGTGTCACCATTCTGCCAATTGGGTCGGCACGGGTAACAGCTTCAGAGGGATGGCTAGGGGGAGATGTCTATCGAGCGGCAGGCGGGGGCCGCTCGACCTGTGAGTCAGTTGCCGAACTTGCCTTCGAGGCGATAGCGCGAACCTGGGTAAACCAGGCGTGCGCAACCCACTTGACCCATTGCCGCCCATGTACGACGGCGAATCAGCAGGCACGGTTCATAGCGATTGATTTGCAGAAGCTTGCACTCGGCAGATTTGGCGTGAATCGACTCGACCACGTGCTCGCCTTCGGTCAGCGGGGCCAGTTGAATCAAATAGGCGTAAGGCGTGACCTTGGTAAAGTCCTGCTGCAGATAGGCGGGTGCGACCTCGGCATTGACAAAGCGCTCTTCGATCTGCACCGGCACATCATTTTCGTGATGCACGACAACCGAATGGAACAAGCGCTTGACCCCCTCGAGGGGAAAGGGCATCGAAGCTCGCGCCCGTTCAGGCATCTCTTCAAGCACGACCACTTCACAGCGATGCTCATGACCTCGGGCCGCAATCTCTTCCGCAATGTTGTGGATCTCGAAGAGCGCCGCATGGCCTTTTGGTTCGGCTACAAAAGTGCCTACACCCTGCATGCGCACCAGCGAACCCTCAATGGTCAGTTCTCGCAGCGCCCGGTTGATGGTCATGCGACTCACGCCGAGCAAATTCAGCAGTTCACTTTCAGAGGGCAGTTTGGAATTGGGCAGCCACGCACCGGAGCGAATCTTCTGCATGATGATTTGCTTGACCCGTGCATAAAGCGGGGAGGGGCTTTCGAGCGAAAAGGGCTCGAGGGATGCATTATCCTCAATAGGTTTGGACACAATAATTCCCAATATAAAAATGAATTGCTCCGATAGGCCTGGAGCGAAGTTTACTCTGCAGCCAAGGATACGCCTATGCATGCAATGCATCGACGGGGTAAGGGGGCGCTGTTCTGAACAACCACTTGAGAGCGGCCTGCCGCCAATACTGGAAGCCCGGAAGTCCAACCAGGTTGAGGCGGGGTGATGGGCAATTAACTCAAGATGTACGCGGCTCTGAGCAAGCGCTGTTAGCCCGGTCGTAACATGGGTTCAGTTGAACGTGAGGGGCCGCTTCTGGCCGATTCTGTTGAAAAAGTCGGCCATGGTTTGCGCATCAGAAAAGTACGCGTCCGAGATTGAAATCTTTACTTTTGGCAGAGGCTTCCGGACTCGGATTTCACGTAGCTGCGTGCAAAAAAGGCGTTTTCACTAGTCAATGATCAGGCAGTTTGGGCAGACCGACTGTTTTCAACAGAATCGGCCACTTTCTGCCTCTCGCAAAAGACTGTAATCGACCCAAAGAAACCATTTTCACGCGCTAACCAGGGATTAGCTGTGTTCAGGTTTTCCTGCATTTTTAATCCAGGTATCAAGCTCTGTAACCATTTTGTTGACCTCACTGTCCTCTCGTTCCGAGGGGCGAACAATGGCGTTCCAGGCGATGTCGAGGCCGTCATTCAGGGCGGCCCACGCCAGCTCCCCACGCTCAAGGCTGGGGGTCACCAGGTCCCGTTGCAATATGCTGATTCCGTATCCTGACCGAACCAGTTCAACGATGGCTTCGATCAACTCCACCGTGATCATTCGACGCGGCAAGATGCTGGCAGGGGCGAAAAACCGGTCATATTCCCAGCCACTGGCGCGATCGGTTGAATACGTCACCAGGTTGTAAGTCTTGAAGTCCTCCGCGTAGATATTTTTCCTGCCTGCCAGAGGATGATCGGTCGCCATGATCGCAATCAGGTCGTCCCGAAACAGCGGCAGTTTTGCTACGCCACTAGGCACCATGCCGTCATCGATAATGGATACATCCAGTCTGCCTTGCATCAGGCTCGCGTAAACATCATCGCGGGGCACGGTCACCAGAGTGATTTCAATGTCTGGCCGAAGGCTGGAGTAGTGCTTGATGAATTTTGGAATCCAGCGAAACGGACCGTAGGAGGTGACGCCCATGCGTACAAAAGCGGTGACGCCGCCGGCCATGGATCGGGCTTCGGACTCGGCTTCATTGAGTGTGGCGATGATGTCTTTGGCGGCCCGTTCCAGGCGCACACCGGCAGGGCTGAGTCTGAGCTTTCCTCCTGATCTTTCCGTCAGGCTCACACCCAGCCGCCGCTCCGCTTCGCGCAGGCGGTGACTGACGGCTGAAGGGGTCAGCCATAGACGCTCGGCCACCGCCGTAATCGAATCGACTTCCGACAGGGTTTTCAACATCACAAGGTGATCCAGCGTCAGTCTCATGGCAGGCGACCTGAAAATAATTCACAAAATTGCGTAAAATTATGAGCGTGACTTGTTTTTGGTGCCGTTGCAATCTGAATCCAGCAGAGCCCACCGGAGACCAACAACAATGACTACCCTGCCTTTCACACCTGCGCTCACCCTGGGCGATATCATTGATCTCGAGCGTTACCCCATTACCGATCGCACCAGTCCCGCTTATCTCGCACTGGTCACGCGCAGTCAGGCGTTGCTGGGACAAGAGGGCGTTGCGATCTTTCCGGGTTTTGTTCGTGATCCATCGGTTGTCGCGATGGCGCAACAGACACTTGCCCTGCACTCGCGCATGTTTCATTTTCGGGAAAACCACACGGTTTATTTCAAACCCCAGGACGAAAGCGTTGACCCGGAACATCCGCTCCGGCGCTTGATGAACACGGCAAAAGACACCGTTGCTTATGCCGATATTCCTGCCGACCATTTGATCCGGCAGATCTACGGATCGGACGAAGTCCTTGCTTTCATCAAGGATGTCCTGGATCTGGACACGCTCTATCGTCATGCCGATCCGCTGGCCGCCCTTAACTTGCAGGGCTTCACGGCTGGACAGGAGTTGGGATGGCACTTTGATCGTTCCGACTTCAGCGTCACGCTGTCCCTTCAGGCGGCGAGTGCTGGCGGGGATTTTGAGTACGTGCGCATGCTGCGCAATGAATACGACGATTGCTATGACGCAGTCAGGCAATTCCTCGATGACTCGCAAACACAGCAGATAGAGGTTCTGCCTCAAGTGCCAGGCACCCTGACATTGTTCCGTGGCCGCTATTCATTGCACCGGGTCACGCCGGTGGAAGGAGGCAGGTTGAGGCTCAACGCGGTGTTCGCGTATGTGGATCAACCCAATGTCGAGTTCAGTGCCTATGCCCGGCAATTGTTTTACGGGCGTACCTCCGTTGACCCGGCAGTCTGAGTTTCGCCCATAACAATAAAAGCAATTGATTCACGCCTTTGCCTCACGTGTTTGCGCGCGTACCTGTCCATGCTGAATCAGATGGGCTCGTTTGTTCCTGTGTCGCACACAACAGTTCGCTGCCCCCAATAATAACGATTCGGAGCGTCTGATCATGAAAAACAGGAAGAGTTTGCTGGCCTCGTTACTTACCCTCGGCTTGCTCGTTGGTAGTGCTTCAAGCCAGGCTTCGGGATGGTGTGAATCGGGCAAGCCGGTGAAATTTGCCGGGTTGAACTGGGAGAGCGGGATGCTCCTCACCGACATCATGATGATCGTGCTCAAGGAAGGCTACGGCTGCGCAACGGATCAGTTGGTGGGTAACACCATCATTCTTGAGACCGCGCTGGCCGGCAACGACATTCAAGTGTTTGGCGAAGAGTGGATGGAGCGCAGCGAAGTCTGGAAGAAGGCTGCGGCAGCCGGGAAGGTCGTCGGGGTTGGCGCGCCGATCGTCGGTGCGACTCAAGGCTGGTATGTGCCGCGCTATGTCGTGGAGGGGGACGCAAAACGCAATAGACCGGCGCAAGCACCCGACCTCAAGACAGTCGCCGACCTGAGCAAGTACCCTGGCGTTTTCAAAGACTCGGAGGAGCCGTCCAAAGGCCGCTTCTACAACTGTCCCGCTGGCTGGATCTGCGAACAGGACAATACCGAGATGCTGAAAGAATACGGTCTTGAAAGCACCTTCATCAACTTCCGTCCAGGCACTGGTGCGGCATTGGATGCAGCGGTCCTGTCCAGCTATAAACGCGGTGAACCGGTACTGTTCTACTACTGGTCACCGACCCCGTTGATGGGACAGATCGATGCGATAAGACTGGAAGAAAAGACTGGGGCCAACAAAGACGTCATCACCATGGTCGGGCTCTCCAAGGCGTTTCATGAACAGGCGCCCGAGCTGGTCGCAGTATTGGAGAAGGTCAACATTCCCATCGATCTGCTGAATCAGAATCTGGCCAGGATGACCCGGGAACGCATCGAGTCGCCGAAGCTGGCCAGGATGTTCCTCAAGGAACACCCGGAAGTTTGGCATGCCTGGGTGGATGAAGGCGTAGCAAAAAAGATCGAGGCATCGCTCTAACCGGCCTCCAGGGCAAGGACGCCTGACTTCTGTAACGCCCCTCTGAACACAACCTCTTTACCCTTTCTACAAAGTGGAGGCTTCTCTTTGCCTCCGGGAATCATGACCATGATCAAATCACGAGCGGCCGTCGCCTTCGCGGCGAACCAGCCTCTGCAAATTGTCGAAATCGATGTGGCGCCGCCGCAAGCCGGTGAGGTGCTGGTGCGCATTGTTGCGACAGGCGTGTGCCATACCGATGCGTTTACCTTGTCCGGCGCCGATCCGGAAGGGATCTTCCCCGTCATTCTTGGCCACGAAGGTGGCGGTATTGTCGAAGCGGTGGGCGAGGGGGTGACCTCACTTGCAGTGGGCGATCATGTGATCCCGCTCTACACCCCGGAATGCGGAGACTGCAAATACTGTAAGTCCGGGAAGACCAATCTCTGCCAGAAAATTCGTGCAACCCAGGGCAAGGGATTGATGCCAGACGGCACCAGTCGTTTCTCCTATAACGGCCAGCCCCTGTTCCACTACATGGGCACGTCGACCTTTTCCGAATACACCGTGCTACCCGAAATTTCCCTGGCCAAAATCCCCAAGGATGCGCCACTGGAAAAGGTCTGCCTGCTCGGTTGCGGTGTGACCACCGGCATTGGTGCGGTGCTCAACACTGCAAAAGTGGAAGAGGGCGCCAGCGTGGCGATCTTCGGTCTGGGCGGCATCGGCCTGGCCGCCATTATTGGCGCCACCATGGTCAAGGCCGGTCGCATCATCGCGATCGATATCAACCCGGCCAAGTTCGAAATCGCCAGGCAACTGGGCGCTACCGACTTCATCAACCCCAACGATTACGACAGACCGATCCAGGGCGTGATCGTCGAGATGACCGGGGGCGGTGTCGACTACTCCTTCGAATGCATTGGCAACGTCCATCTCATGCGCGCGGCCCTGGAGTGTTGCCACAAAGGTTGGGGTGAGTCGGTGATTATCGGAGTTGCCGGCGCGGGCCAGGAAATCAGTACCCGACCGTTCCAGCTGGTGACCGGTCGGGTCTGGCGCGGCTCGGCATTTGGCGGTGTTAAAGGCCGCAGCGAACTGCCCACTTATGTCGAGAAGACCCAGGCCGGTGAAATACCGCTCGACACCTTCATCACCCACACCATGGGGCTTGAGGACATCAACAAGGCCTTCGAGTTGATGCATGAAGGCAAGAGCATACGCACCGTTATCCATTTCGATCGCTGATTGAATCGTCCTGGCGTTGAGCGTCTGACGTCTCGCGCACGGGCCAACTGCAATATCTACTCACTGTGTCTTTATAAAGAGAGCATCAAAATGAGCATCTTCACTCACGTCACCGTCGGTACCAACGATCTGCAAAAGGCCCGCAGTTTCTACGACAATGTGCTCAGCACACTCGGCCAGAAACGCATCGCTGATCTGGAAGATAATGGCTCGATCTGGGGTGAGAATGCCCCGTCCTTCTTCGTCCTGAAGCCGGCGAACGGTGCTCCGGCCAGCGTCGGTAACGGTGTCACCATCAGCTTCGAAGCACCGGATCGCGCCGCTATCGATGCCTTCCACGCGGCAGCCCTGGCCTGCGGTGGCACCGACGAAGGTGCACCGGGCCCGCGAGGTTGGGCCCCTAACGCCTATGCGGCCTATGCGCGGGACCTGGACGGTAACAAGCTGGCCGTGTACTGCTTCAAGGCTGCGTAAGCTTCATTCAAGCTGCGCATTCACTTCTGTGAGCCGGTCAATCCAACATGAGGTTTTGGTCATTTTCAGAAGATGCCAGTGACACCATGTTTCAGGAGTCGTGTAACAGGCGGCCGGTCGGTAGCCTTTTGCTACCATCAGCCGCAGTTGGTCGGTAGCCGCCTGTTGCGACTGGCAACAACCGATCTATATAGCTACCTTTCGCGAGAGGCAGTTAATGGCCGATTGCTGCCTATCACGAAGGGCGTGAGGCTGCCCTTCGCGCAGGGCAGTTAACGGGCAATAACGGAGGTTGGTGATAGTGTGCCAATAATCAAGAGTCGACATTCACAACTGTCTACTAAACCACCGGCGTTTCGTGGAACCATGAAGCTGTTAACCAAAATCGTTTGTTTGCCCGTGAATACGGTGCGCTCTACTCCGGCGAGTAGCGTAAAACTACAGGAGTCTGATGGCGCTGGACTCTATAACTCTATAACTCTATAAGCAGTGCAGATCGCATTAAGTCGAACTGAAAACCTGAAGGCCCCGTGCAGCCTGGATATTTTCTCAGGCAGTCGCCGCAGCCTGGTCTGGTTGCCGGCACTCCCGGCTTGCCGAGCCCGCCCGCCGGCCATACGATTCGACTATTCCTCAGGCGGAGGAGTCATTGTGAAGCCGGTGATGCTCCTGACGCGCATCCTGGCGCCTGCCATCGCTCTGGCGCTGGCATCCGCCGGCCTGCATGCCGACGACCCGTTCGCGCCGTTGCGCGACGCCATGGTGCGGGAGATCGCCAACATGTCGTCCGTCACCCGCGACGAAACCGGCAGAGTCGAGTTTGCCGCGCCGGTGATGGCCGCGATAGCCAAGGTGCCACGCCATAAGTTCGTCCCGCCCGACGAGGTGCCCTACGCCTACGAGAACCGGCCGCTGCCGATCGGCTACGGCCAGACCATCTCCCAGCCCTACATCGTCGCCCTGATGACCGACCTGGCGCAGGTCGGGCCCGGCGACGTGGTACTCGAGATCGGCACCGGCTCGGGCTACCAGGCGGCGATCCTCGCCGAGCTGGCGCAGGCGGTCTACACGATGGAGATCATCGAGCCGCTGGCAGTGCAGGCCGGGGAGCGCCTGGGCCGGCTAGGATATGCGAAGGTGCAGGCCCGGCTGGGCGATGGCTACCACGGCTGGCCCGAGCACGGGCCTTACGACGCCATCCTCGTCACCGCCGCCGCCAGCCATGTGCCGCCGCCACTGATCGCCCAGCTCAAGGCCGGCGGACGGATGGTAATCCCGGTCGGCGCGCCGTTCATGATCCAGTACCTGCTGCTGATCGAGAAGGCCGGCGATGGCAGTGTGTCCACCCGGCAGTTGCTGCCTGTGCGCTTCGTGCCGCTGGTCGGAGGAGATTGAGCATGCATTCGCCGCCGTTGCTCGCCCTGGCGCTGCTGTCTGCCTCCGTGCTCGGCTATGAGGTGCTGCTGTTGCGGCTGCTTTCGATCATCCAGTGGCACCATTTCGCCTACATGATGATCAGCGTCGCGCTGCTCGGCTACGGCGCTGCCGGCACCGCAGTGGCGCTGGCACGGCCTGTGCTGGCGCCGCGCTTCCACGGCGTGTTCATCGGCGGCGCGGTGTTGTTCGGGCTGAGCGCCATCGCCTGCTTCAGCCTGGCCCAGCAGGTTCCGTTCAATCCCCTCGAGATCCTCTGGGACGCGCGGCAGTCGGCGCGCCTGCTGATGATCTACCTGCTGCTGTTCGTGCCGTTCTTCTGCGCGGCGGTGTGCATCTGCCTGACCTTCACCTGCTTTCAGGAACAGATTCACCGGATCTACGCTTTCGACATTCTCGGCGCCGGCTTGGGCAGCCTGGCGATCGTCGCCGCGCTGTTCGCCCTGACGCCCGTCGATGCGCTGCGGCTGCTGGGCGGCACCGGCATCGCCGCCGGGGCGCTGGCCGGCATGGCTTGCACGGGGCACAGGCACTGGCTCGTGCCGTTGCTGCTGGCGGCGGCGGTCGCGGTGCCGGCCGGCGTGCCCGGGCGCTGGATCGCCCTGTCGCCCTCCGAGTACAAGGAACTGAGCCAGACGCTGCGTATCAAGGATGCGCGCGCAATCGCCCAGACCTGGAGTCCGCTGGGCCTGCTCACGGTCGTCGACAGCCCGACCATTCCCCTGCGCTACGCACCGGGCCTAAGCCTCAACGCGACGCAGGAACCGCCCGCACAACTGGCCATCTTCACCGACGGCGACGGCCTTTCCGTGCTGAACCGCTATGACGGACGCCGCGAGCCGCTCGCCTACCTGGACTACCTGACCTCGGCTCTGCCCTATCACCTCCTGCGGCAACCCCGCGTGCTGGTGCTGGGCAGCGGCGCCGGCGCCGATGTGCTGCAGGCGATCTACCACGGCGCCAGCGCGGTGGATGCCATCGAACTGAACCCGCAGGTGATCGATCTGGTCCAGCGCCGCTTCGCCGACTTCTCCGGTAAGCCTTACAGCGCGCCCAACGTCCGTGTGCTGATCGGCGAGGCGCGCGGCCTGGTGGCTTCGCGCGGCGAGCCTTACGAGCTGATCCAGATCGCCCTGCTGGACTCCTTCGGCACCGCCTCGGGCGGCCTGCATGCGTTGTCCGAGAACTACCTGTACACGGTGGAGGCCTTCACCGAGTACCTGCGCCATCTCGCGCCCGGCGGCCTGCTGGCCATCACCCGCTGGGTCACCCTGCCGCCGCGCGATGTTCCCAGGCTGCTGGCCACCGCGGCCGCGGCCATCGAGCGCGACGGGCAGGCCAGCGCGGCGCGCCGCATCGTCATGATCCGCGGCTGGAAGACCGCGACGCTGCTGGTCAGCAACAGGGATTTTGACGACGCCGGCATCGCCGTGCTGCGGGAGTTCTGCCGGGCGCGCTCCTTCGACCTGGCCTACTACCCCGGGATGACCGTGACCGAGGCGAACCGCTACAACCTGCTCGACCGGCCCTGGTTCTTCGACGCGGCGCAGGCCCTGCTGTCCGGCGAGCGCGCGGAGTTCCTGGCGCACTACAAGTTCGACGTGCGTCCGACCACGGATGATCGGCCGTATTTCTTCCTCTTCTTCAAGTGGCGCTCGCTGCCGGAACTGCTGGCGCTGAAGGCGCAGGGCGGCCTGTCAATGCTGGAGTGGGGCTATCCGGTGCTGATCGCCACGCTGCTGCAGTCCGGCGTGGCCGCCGTGCTGCTGATCCTGGCGCCGCTATGGGTGGCGCGGCGGCGCCAGCGGCGCTCTCGAAATGCGGCTTTGGCCAGGTTCGAACTTCGGGTCGTGTCCTACTTCGCCGCCATCGGCGGTGCCTTCATGTTCATGGAAATCGCCTTCATCCAGAAGTTCACCCTGTTCCTCAGCCACCCGTTGTATTCGGTGGCAGTAACGCTCAGTGCGTTCCTGATCTTCGCTGGCCTCGGCAGCCGTTACTCCGGCCGGCGGCGGGGGGACATTGGAACGGGTGTGGGGCCCCGTCATCCGCTGGCGCGTCCGGTCCTGGCGATCTGCGCGATCGTGCTTCTCTACCTGATCGTCCTGCCCCCGTTGTTCCAGTTGCTGGCGCCGGTGCAGACCCTCGCCAGGTTCGGCATCTGCGCCGCGCTGGTAGCGCCGCTGGCGTTCGCCATGGGCATGCCGTTTCCGCTCGGACTCGGGCGCGTCTCCGCGCGCGCCGAAGCACTGGTGCCGATCGCCTGGGGCGTCAACGCCAGCGTATCGGTGGTGGCGGCCGTGCTGGCGACCCTGCTGGCGATCCACCTGGGCTTCACCGTGGTGTTGCTGCTAGCGTTGCTGCTGTATCTCGCGGCGGCGGTCGCGTTTCCCTGATCGCGGCGGTTTGGAAAAAGGGGACAGATTTATTTCTCTACTCTAGAACTGACTAACTAGACAGAGTTAGAGTGAAAAATAAATCCATCCCCCGTTTTCTCGTCAGTCTATTACCAACCAGACTCAAATCTGATCTGCATCGTGGTAGATCTGCGCAAAGCTCAGCAGACCGACCAGCTCCTCGATTTCCGCCAAGGATTTTTGCCTGGCCTTCCACTCCGGCGTGACGACAAACTCCATGGGCAGGCTTGATAGATCTTGCTCGAGAACAAAAGCAAAGACTTGGAGCTTTCTGTCCTTTATTGCGCAAATCACCTTCCAGAAGCGAGAAGGAATTTGGACTCGCTCGGTTCCTGGAAACGTTTCATCGTCGTTGGACAGAATCGGTCCTGCAAAAATGCAGTAACGCTCGGAATCTGCCTGAGCACCAATGAAATTCTCCAGCCGTCCCCAAATGCCACTTTTCCCGGACTGGTTAAAGTTTCCGCGCTGCGGTGAGCAGTTGGTCACGTGGTAGGTATCACCGTTCGCCCGTTGAATTTGTTCAAACGAATTTCCCCAACAGACGTCTTCTCGACGAACAATATGACCCTTGTCGAACGCACCATTGTCTTTGGTGTAAAACCGATCTGGAATCTGAAAGCGCTCCTCAACGCGAGGGTCCAAGACCCACTTTTCCATCTCACCTTTTTTGAGTAGCCCCGTGAGTGCTGTTCGAGTGTAGTCACGTCCCAGTTGTGGTTGCTTTACCTCCACCCGACCATCAACGTTAGAAGCGGTAAAGATTGCCAGCTTCCTTTCGCGGTGAAGAACGATACTGAAGTGCTCATAAGGGATGATCGTATCGCCGCCCTTGGTTGGGGCGATCAGCAATGGATCCTTAACGGTGGGGAGCGGTGTACCGATGCCAAGAAAATTCGAATTGAACCCAAGCCTGGTCGAGTAATCAGTATCGACAATTGGTTCCTTGTAAACCTCTGTAACGACCGACAAGTCTGTCACATCAGGTACATCACTGCCTGTTGGGTTTGACTGCGTCCCGAGTCCCAGGCGTGCAACGAGACCGGCTAATGGCTCACCAAGCTCAAGCACCAAAGTCCCTATCTCCAAACGCCCTTTACCGGCACCAAATGTAGACGCAGGTATTGTTGCGGGAGTAGTCACAGGCGTAGGTGCAATTACACTGACCTGCGGAGCAAGCTCCTCATCCAGACGTGATGCATGAAACGCGTTGGACAGGATATCTCCACCTTCTCGCGCTGCTACAAGCTCTGCCAAATACCCTAGATTTTCCGGTGCCGTCTGATCGATGTGAGCACAAATACTGCTCACACGAATACCTTCGTTGGCTTCCCAATCCACAAGTGAATCGTCGATGCCATCAAGGCTATCGACAGCACTGCCGTCGCGTAACATCGGTCGGCCAGCGGCATCTTTCTTCGGCACACCCGAGTGGTGCAACGCCACAACCTGGAAACTATCGTTTAGAACAGCCGCTCCACTGGAGCCGGGAGCAGTATCGCTTCGGTACCAAAGCACATCCGCAATACTGTCATCCGTACATTCATTTTCTCGAATAGCCCATTGTCGAGCCGCACCACCAGGATGTTGGACGATGGTCAGCCATTCCCCCTTCACAGCCTTGCCACTGGTAGGCAGCAAGCGGTGATAGCCGAAACGCGTCAAAGAAGTAGATCCATCTATTGATTTTGGTTCAACGGCTACCAAGGTGAAGTCCAACTCGACGTTGTTGAAAAAATACAAGTCGGGCCGCAGATGAAATCGATATGTTGGTTCAGGATCGCCTGCAATGTTCAGGCGATAGTTAAACTCGGCCAATGACGGGGCTGCCTCTTCGACGCTTCCCAAGACATGCTCATTGGTAAGTAGCAGTCGCGGCGACACCATGAACCCCGTTCCGGAGCCAAGAGACCGCCCATCCTCTGCCCGAACCAGAATGCGGCAAACCGGCATGCCCGCCAACAAAGCCCGATCGAAGAAAAACTCGTCGACCAGATCGTTCGTCCCCATGATCCGCTCTTGCTCGACCTTGGTTGGCTGAGCGCCTCCGGCCGACAAGAAAGCACGTCTCACCAAGAGCTTGAGGGGCAAAGAGTGAGCTTCAACCGCTGGCCCAATATTCAGTGGTTGATTGCTAGCGCCGCTTAAAGCCGCCTTGGCGGCTCGTCTCGCGCTCAGGTCCAATTGGTGCTGTCGAACGAAGCCCATTTCGTCTCTCCTTGTCCATATGGCACGCAGGGCTAGCCACGCGCTAGCAGACATAGGTTAGACGAAGAAAAGTTACGCAATCACCAATGTTACGGGGCTTCGCGAAGGGATGAGCATAGGCAGAGCCCATGGGTAGGGCGCGTCTATGGAACTCGCATCTGACGTCTGACAGTCTTCAGACCTGGGTCGTTTCGGGCTTATCCTCCTGTCATGGTTAGCCAGCCCGAGGTCGAACTGGTGCTGCTCAACGGCGAGTCGGTGGGATTCGAGCGGGTGATCTTCGACAGCGACCGGCTGGCGGTGTATCCCAAGTTCGAAGCGCTGGACATCAGCCCGCTGCTCAAGGTTCGTGCACAACCTTTACGGGTGCTGCGCATGAGCGGCTTCGACACCCTCTACGACAATGGTTTCGAGGATGGCGAGATCGCCGAGATCGCTTCGCAGCAAGGCCGCATCGTGCCAACCCGCGACCGCGAACTGCTCAAGAGGCGGATCATCAGCCACGGCTGTTACGTGCATGCCCTGAAACCGTCGCTGCAGCTGCGCGAATTGTACGAGCGCCTCGACCTGGCGCGTAACGCGCACTCGCGTTTAAGTGGATTCGGATTCTGTATCGGTGCTGGCAGTCCAGGATGCTCTACGATGAAACCACCTATTTGAATGCCTTGAGGAAGCGCGGTTCACCGCTCCTGAAGAACGTCGATTTAGGTTGACTGACTTCCTCAGGGCGTGAAGCGGACTGTCGAATTCGTCGAACTTCATCATCAACTCTGTGCTTCCTGAGCAACATCACCCAATGGGTTTTTGAGTTGCCGGTAAGCGCCAGCTGGCAATGAAGCACATCAATGGCGGGAGATTGGGATGCGGCTAAAAGAGTTGAGCTGGTCCTTCCGGAGACTGGCATTTGCAACTCGGATTTCGATGAAGTCGATGATCGCTTGAAGGCTTCGGCAAGTCCGGCGTCTTGTTGCGGCACTGGAGGGACAATTCCTGAGGTCGCACCTCGCCGGGTTGTTGCAAAGCCTGGTGCACAGCCACCGAGCCCGCCCTCGATGACCGGGGCGGGTTAGGGGCGACCTATTTCTGCATGAATGACAGGTTCATTACAGAAACCATATATATGCCGCCACAGATGTTTGAAGAGGCCCGTAAGCGAATTACGTAGCTTATGCCTTGATACACGGCTTTCATTGAAGGTTAGCTGCGGAATTCAATCGCTTTGATGGATTGATCTGCCGTTGACTCTTTACATTACATACGGGAAAACATATATTCGTTAAACCATATATGGCCTGAGGCTTCACAATGAGATGTTCGTCTTGGTCAAAAACAAACTCTGAGAACCGATATGGCTGACCATCTGACACCGACCACTGTTTTCAAATGCCTGGCTGACGACACTCGGGTCCGCACGATGATGCTGATCACCCGCGAAGGAGAGCTTTGTGTTTGCGAACTGACCTGCGCGTTGAACGAGAGTCAGCCAAAAATCTCCAGGCACCTCGCGCAACTTCGGACTTGCGGTCTGTTGTCAGACCGTCGGCAAGGCCAGTGGGTCTATTACCGACTGCATCCAAATATGCCGGACTGGGTTCATCAAGTGCTGACCACGGTGCTCGAAAGCAACAAGCATTGGTTAAGTCCTGATGCCAAACGCCTTGATGAAATGGGCGACCGTCCTGAGCGGGCACTCGCCTGCTGTTAAAGCCAGATCGTTGGATTCCACCTTCGACTACGAGATCGCTCGATGAAAATCTTGTTCCTTTGCACTGGCAACAGTTGCCGCAGCATCCTCTGCAGGAGCAATGACCATGAGTAAAAGCCGCCTTTCCTTCCTGGACCGTTACCTGACCCTGTGGATTTTTCTCGCCATGGCGTTGGGTATTGGTTTGGGGAGCCTGTTTGAAGGCTGGCCGCAGTGGCTCAACAGTCTGTCTGTGGGCACCACCAACATCCCCATCGCTATCGGCTTGATCGTGATGATGTATCCGCCTCTGGCCAAGGTTCGTTATGAGGAACTGCCGGAAGTCTTCAAGGACAAGCGCATCCTCGTTTTGTCTTTGGTCCAGAACTGGGTCATCGGCCCGGTGTTGATGTTCGCACTGGCGATCATCTTCTTGCGGGACCAGCCGGAATACATGACGGGCCTGATCCTGATCGGCTTGGCTCGTTGCATCGCGATGGTGCTGGTCTGGAATCAGATCGCAGGTGGCAACAATCAGTACGTCGCTGGATTGGTGGCGTTCAACAGCATCTTCCAGATCCTGTTTTTCAGTGTGTACGCCTGGGTCTTCCTTGGGCTGTTGCCGCCGCTGTTCGGGCTGGAAGGCAGTGTGATTGAGACCAGCATTGTCAGCATCGCCGAGTCGGTCCTGATCTACCTGGGCGTGCCGTTCCTGGCAGGTTTCCTGACCCGCAGGATCCTCATCGCTCGTAAAGGCGAAGCCTGGTTCCAGGAACGCTTCATTGCGAAGATCAGTCCGCTGACGCTGGTGGCACTGCTGTTGACCATCGTGGCCATGTTCAGCCTCAAGGGTGATGTGGTGCTGCAATTGCCGCTGGATGTATTGCGCATCGCGATCCCCCTGACGATCTATTTCGTGGTGATGTTCTTCATCAGCTTCTGGATGGGCAAGCTGCTCAATGCTGACTATCCACGCACCACCGCGTTGGCTTTCACCGCCGCAAGCAACAACTTCGAATTGGCGATTGCCGTGGCCATTGCCACCTTCGGCCTGGCTTCCCCGGTCGCTTTCGCCACGGTGATTGGCCCGTTGGTGGAAGTGCCGGTACTGATTTCCCTGGTTGGTGTGGCCCTCTGGTTGAAACGCCGCTGGTTCGATGAATCCAAGAGCGCCGTTGCGCAGGACAAAGACTATGTTTGATAACCATATCCCCCAACTCGATACCGAACTGGTTGATCTCCCGACGGCTGACAAGCTTGGTATTGAACAGACCTCCATTCATAAGCCGCGCATTTTGCTGTTGTACGGATCGACTCGTGAGCGGTCCTTCAGTCGTCTGCTGGTAGAGGAGGCTGCTCGACTGCTGGAGCACTTCGGCGCCGAGACGCGGATATTCAATCCATCCGGTTTGCCGCTGCCAGATGACGCACCCGACGATCATCCACGGGTGAAGGAACTTCGTGACTTGGTGTTGTGGTCCGAAGGACAGGTCTGGTGCTCTCCAGAGCGTCACGGAAACATGAGCGCAGTGTTCAAAGCGCAGATCGACTGGGTGCCACTGGCCATGGGCGCGGTACGCCCGACCCAGGGCAAAACCCTCGCCGTCATGCAGGTGTGCGGTGGCTCGCAGTCGTTCAACGTGGTCAATCAGCTGCGAGTGCTGGGACGTTGGATGCGCATGTTCACCATCCCAAACCAATCCTCCGTACCGAAGGCCTATATGGAATTCGACGACAACGGTCGGATGAAGCCTTCTCCGTTCTACGACCGTGTCGTTGATGTGATGGAAGAGTTGGTGAAATTCACGCTGCTGCTTCGCGACCGTCAGGACTATCTGGTGGATCGTTATTCCGAGCGCAAGGAGTCGGCGGAAGAACTCATGAAACGTGTCAATCAGCGCTCCATCTGAGGATATTTCACCGTGCAACAACACCCATATTCCGTACTGCCCTTGGTACAGTTCGACACCCAGTCGAACTCCCACTGACAACAGAGACAGAGCACTACAACATGACTATCAAAGTTGGCATCAATGGTTTTGGCCGGATCGGTCGCCTCGCTCTGCGAGCAGCCTGGAGCTGGCCAGAGTTCGAGTTCGTGCAGATCAACGATCCAGCGGGTGACGCGGCGACTCATGCACACCTGTTGAACTTCGACTCCGTGCATGGCCGTTGGAACAACGAAGCCAGCGCCGAAGGCGATAGCGTCGTCATCGACAGTAAGCGGATCAAAGTAACGGCTAACAAGGCAATTGCCGATACCGACTGGTCGGATTGTGATCTGGTGATTGAAGCCAGCGGCAAGATGAAGACCGTCGCTGTGCTTCAGGCTTACTTGGACCAAGGTGTGAAACGTGTGGTGGTCTGTGCGCCGGTCAAGGAGCAAGGCGCCTTGAACGTGGTGATGGGTGTTAACCAGCACCTGTTCGACCCTGCGCAGCACCGCATCGTCACCGCCGCTTCCTGCACCACCAATTGCCTGGCCCCTGTCGTCAAAGTCATCCACGAAAAACTGGGCATTCGCCACGGTTCGATCACCACCATCCACGACCTCACCAACACCCAGAGCATCCTCGACCAGCCGCACAAGGATCTGCGTCGTGCGCGTGCATCCGGGATGAGTTTGATTCCAACCAGCACCGGCTCGGCCACCGCCATTGCCGAAATCTTCCCGGAGTTACGTGGACGCCTCAATGGCCACGCCGTACGCGTGCCGCTGGCCAACGCTTCGCTGACTGACTGTGTCTTTGAAGTCGAGCGTGCCACCACTGTCGAAGAGGTCAATCAGTTCCTCAAGGACGCTTCCGAGAACGAGCTGAAAGACATTCTCGGATTCGAGGAGCGTCCACTGGTGTCCATCGACTACCGTACCGACCCGCGTTCATCGATTATCGATGCGCTGTCGACTATGGTCATCAACGGCACCCAGGTCAAACTCTATGCCTGGTACGACAACGAGTGGGGCTATGCCAACCGCACCGTCGAATTGGCCAAAATGGTTGGTCTGGCAGTCTAAGGAACGGTCATGAAAGCGTTGTCAGCCCTCGCGCCGGATGTGCGGCAGTACCTGCTCGTGACGGGCAACTACTGGGCCTTCACCCTCACCGATGGCGCCTTACGCATGTTGGTGGTGCTGCACTTTCACGCGTTGGGCTACAGCCCACTGCAAATCGCTGCGTTGTTTCTGTTTTACGAACTCTTTGGCGTGATCACCAACCTGGTGGGTGGCTACCTCGGCGCTCGGCTGGGTCTGAACCGAACCATGAACATCGGGCTGGGTATGCAGGTCGCGGCGCTGTTGATGCTGACGGTGCCCTCGGCCTTGTTGACCATCCCCTGGGTGATGGGCGCTCAAGCATTGTCCGGGATCGCCAAAGACCTGAACAAGATGAGTGCCAAAAGCTCTATCAAGCTCCTGGTCCCCGATGGGCAGCAGGGCAAACTCTACAAGTGGGTGGCGATCCTCACCGGCTCGAAGAACGCACTCAAGGGCGTCGGCTTCTTTCTTGGCGGAGCCTTGCTGGCATTGATCGGATTCAAAGGCGCGTTGCTGGCCATGGCGAGTGTCCTGGCGCTGATCTGGATCAGCAGCTTGATCCTGTTGAAGAAGGACCTGGGCAAGGCCAAAGCCAAGCCCAAATTTCGCGACATCCTGTCCAAGAGCCGGGCGATCAATATCCTCTCGGCGGCACGGATGTTCCTGTTCGGCGCCCGCGATGTCTGGTTTGTAGTGGCGTTGCCGGTGTACCTGAGCAGTGCCTTCGGCTGGGACTTCTGGAAAGTTGGCGGCTTCCTGGCAGCTTGGGTGATTGGCTACGGCATCGTGCAGTCTTTCGCGCCCAACATCACCGGCAAGAAACGTGGGCATGTACCGGATGGTCGTGCGGCATTTTTTTGGGCACTTGCTCTGGCGGGTCTACCTGCGGCAATCGCTCTCGGGCTGAACACCGGGCTATCGCAACAGGTTGTGCTGCTCGGAGGATTGATGGTTTTTGGCGTGCTGTTCGCGGTGAATTCGTCGCTGCACAGCTACTTGATCGTGTCCTATGCCAAGGAAGACGGTGTGTCGCTGGATGTGGGTTTTTATTACATGTCGAACGCGATGGGCCGCCTGATCGGCACGGTGCTTTCCGGTTGGGTCTATCAGGTGTATGGACTGCAAGCGTGCTTATGGATATCGAGTGCTTTCGTGCTGTTCGCAGCTTTGATTTCGATTGCATTGCCTCGTCACGCGCTTAGTGAATGACTGCACAGCCGATTGCCGCCTTTTGGGAGGGGCAGCAAACGATTGTGGATTCAACCGGTCGATCAAATGCGGGGCAATTTCCATATGCCGTATGTCCTGGGTAATTTATGCCCGGCCCTGGTTTGATCGGGCCTGCCAATCACGCAGCCATTGCAAGCCCTTGGAGGTGTCGCCGCGTGGCCTGTACTCGCAACCCACCCAGCCGGTGTAACCCAGTTGATCGATCAGTTCGAACAGGTAGGGATAATTCAACTCATTGTTCAGGTCCGGTTCGTGGCGATCCGGCACGCCCGCGATCTGGATATGGCCGATGCCGGCGAAATCCTGTCGCAGCTTCGTCGCCACGTCGCCCTCGACGATCTGGCAATGGTAGACGTCGAACTGGACTTTGAGGTTGGCCTGGCCGACCGCCTTGCAGATGGCCTGGGCCTGATGTTGGTGGTTGAGGAAAAAACCCGGCATGTCACGGGTATTGATCGGCTCCAGCAAAACGGTGATGCCTGCACTGGTTGCTTGCGTCGCTGCGTGGCTGAGGTTTTCCAGGTAGGTATGCTGGTGCCTGGCACGATCCGCTTCGTTCGCCAGTAGTCCGGCCATGACGTGAATGCGGTCGTTGCCCAGTACCGCGGCATATTCCAGGGCCTGGTCGAAACCGGCGCGAAACTCTGATTCACGGCCTGGCAAGGACACGATGCCTTTTTCGCCTGCCGCGATATTGCCAGGTGGTGCGTTGAACAGGGCCTGGACCAGGCCGTTATCGTCGAGCCGCTGTTTCAGTTGCTGCGCGCTGTAGTCGTAGGGGAACATGTATTCCACTGCCTGAAAACCATCGGCGGCGGCTGCGGCGAAACGGTCGAGAAAATCATGTTCGGGGTAGAGCATGCTGAGGTTGGCAGCGAAACGTGGCATGAAGACTCCTGCGGTCAAAAAATCAATCGTATGGCCTGTGGGTTACCACTGAACACCAAAGGCCTCGTGCAATTCATCCAGCGCCGCCTGGTGCAGCGGAGTCGGCCGTGGATTGCTCATCAGCCACAGGCGTGCCGTTTCTTCCAGTTCTTCCAGGGCATAGCTGGCTTTGGACACCGAGCTTTCCCAGACCACCGGGCCCAGGCGTTCAAGCATCACGCCGCGCACGCGGTTGGCCAATTGCGCCACACGTTCGGCCACCTTTGGTGAGCCGGGACGTTCATAGGCGATCAGCGGGATGTGGCCGACCTTCATCACCTGATAGGGGGTCAGCGGCGGCAGAATGTCATCCTCGTGCCAGACACCGGCCAGCGTCAACGCCACCAGGTGGGTCGAGTGGGTGTGTACCACGCCTCCAACCCCCGGGTTGCGATCGTAGACCTGGCGGTGCAGGGCCAGGGTCTTTGACGGTTTGTTTCCGCTGACCCATTCCCCTGCCAGGCTGACCTTGGCAATCGCGGCCGGGTCGAGGCGTCCCAGGCACGCGTCCGTGGGCGTGATCAGCCATCCGTCCTCCAGCCGGGCGCTGATGTTGCCGGCGCTGCCCACCGTGTAGCCACGGGCATACAACGAAACGCCGACCTCACAGATCTCTTCGCGCAGGGCGTTTTCATTGCTCATGCCGGTACTCCTGCCAGTTGCTTGAGGGCCTTGTCGAAGAAATCCGCGCCACCGAAATTGCCCGACTTGAGTGCCAGGGCCAGCGGTTCCCCGGGCGTGCTGATGCAAGCGGGCACGCCTGGGTCGATTTGTGCGCCGATCTGCAACAGCTGGATGTTCAGTGCCTGGACCACGGCACCCGAGGTTTCCCCCCCGGCGACCACGAAGCGTCGGACACCTGCGTCGCGCAGCCTGCCGGCGATCTGGCCCATGGCCTGCTCGACCAGATGCCCGGCGTGCTCGGCGCCTAACTCACGTTGTACCGCCTTGACCTCATCCGGAGTGTTGGTGGCGTAGATCAGCACTGTTTGCGCATGGTCAGCGGCGAAGGCCAGCGCCTCCTCGATGACCGGCTGTCCCGCCGCCAGGGCCAGCGGATCGACACGAAAGGCCGGACGACCTGCCTGCAGCCAGGTCGCTACCTGGCCATTGGTGGCCTGCGAAGCGCTGCCTGCGAGCACCACTTCGCCGCCTTCGACCGCGGTCACTTGTGCGGCGTCCAGGTCGCGCAACTTGCCGGCACGACGAAAGTTGTCCGGCAAGCCCAGCGCCAGTCCGGAGCCGCCGGTGAGCAGCGCCAGGTCCGCGCAGGCTTCGCCCAGTACATAGAGATCGGCATCGGACAAGGCATCGGCGACGGCCATGCGTACTCCGTCGGCGCGAAGCTGGGCGATGCGCGTTCGAATGCTCTCGACGCCACCGGATACGCTGTCGTGGCGCAACAGGCCGACCTTGCCCCGAGTCTGCGCTTGCAGCACGCGAACCAGGTTTGCGTCAGTCATCGGAGTCAGCGGGTGATGCTGCATGCCCGACTCGCTGAGCAATTGGTCCTGTACGAACAAATGCCCGCGAAAGACCGTGCGACCGTTTTCCGGGAAGGCGGGACATGCGAGGGTGAAATCACTGTCCAGTGCCTCGAGCAAGGCTTCGCTGACCTGGCCGATATTGCCGGCCGGGGTAGAGTCGAAGGTCGAGCAGTATTTGAAGAAAATCTGTTCGCAGTCACGCTCACGCAGCCAGCGCAATGCTTCGAGCGATTCCTTCACGGCATCGACGGCCGGCACTGTCCGCGACTTCAGGGCGATGACGATAGCGTCGGCGTCGAGCTGGCCGGCGACATCGGCAGCGGGTATGCCGATGCTTTGCACGGTGCGCATGCCGCCGCGCACCAGCATGTTGGCAAGGTCGGTGGCACCGGTGAAATCGTCGGCGATGCAGCCCAGCAGCGGCCGGGCAGGGGCATTCAACATGTTGAACTCCTCAATCTGGTTTAGCCGGGCAGGTACTCATTGATGAACTGCTCGATCACATCGGTGAAATCCTCATCCGCGGTGAAGCCCAGGTCCCGGGAGTAGGTGGCGCAAAGGGCGCCAGGCCAAGAGCCGACGATGCGCTCGATCGCCGGATTGCGTTCCATGCGAATCCGTCCGGCCACTTCCTCGCCTGCGGTCTGGCGCAGGGCATCGATCATGCGTTCGACGGTAATCGACAGGCCCGGCATGTTGATTACCCGACCTTCAGTCAATTGCTCGCCGGACAGTTCATGACCATGGATCAGGTTGCGAATCGCCTGTGCTGGCGACATCAGCCAGAGCCGGGTATCGAGCGGTACCGGACATACGCTGGGTTGGCCGTTGAGCGGTTCGCGAATGATGCCGCTGGCAAAGCTGGACGCGGCCAGGTTGGGTTTGCCCGGGCGCACCACAATGGTCGGCATGCGCAGACTGCGGCCATCGACGAATGCGCGCCGGCTGTAGTCGGCGAGCAGCAGGTCGTTCATGGCTTTTTGCGTGCCATAGGAGCTCTGCGGCGCCCAGACCTGATCATCGCGGACACGTTCCGGCAACTGCCCGCCGAACACCGCGACCGAACTGGTCATTACCCATTTCGGGCAGGTGCCGAGTCGGCGAACGCGTTCGAGCATGTTTTGGGTCGCGGTGAAGTTGATGCGCATGCCCAGTTCGAAGTCGCCTTCGGCCTGGCTGGAAACCACCGCAGCCAGATGGAAGATGCTGTCTGTGTTTGCATCGATCAGGCGCTCCAGCACTTCAGGGTTGGCGATATCGCCGCACACCACTTTTACCCGGGGATCATCGATCCCTGTGAGTTCGACCATGTCGAAGGCGACGATTTGCCCGATGGGCCGGGACTGGCCAGTACGGTCGGTGAGCGAACCACGCAGCAGCAGCGCTTCGATCAGGCGGCGGCCGAGGAAGCCGGCTGCGCCGGTCACGAGAATATTCATGAGTTACTCCAAACGTCAGCGGTTGACGAGTTTTCCGGGAATTCTGAAGACCAGCAGGGCGCCGAGGAACAATGCACTCGCCATCACATACATGCCGATCGTAGTGCTGTGGGTTGCGTCTTTGAGGAAACCCATCAGGTACGGCGAGACGAAGCCCGCCAGGTTGCCCCAGGAGTTGATCAGGGCAATGCCGGCTGCCGCCGCCGTGCCGCCGAGGAAGGCAGTCGGCAGGCTCCAGAACAAGGGCAGGGTGCTCATGGCCCCCATCGAACCAAGGGTCAGACCGATCATGGAAACCGTGAAGTTGTCGCTCCAGGTCGCGGAGATGAACAGGCCGATACCGCCGAGCACGGCGGTCAGCGCCAGGTGCCAGCGCCGCTCGCGCAGCCGGTCGGCGCTACGCGAAACCAGAGTCATGGTCATTGCGGCTGCGGCGTAAGGGATGGCGGTGAGCATGCCGACCTGCAAGACGTCGCTGACGCCGGCTTGGCGGATAAGGGTCGGCAACCAGAAACCGACGGTGTAGAAACCGGCGATCATGCAGAAGTAGATGGCCGTCAGCAGCCAGATGCGCGGCTGCAGGAACACCTCTTTCAGGCTGTGTTTCTGGTGGCCGGCGGTTTCCGCGTCGATGCGCGTCTGCAGCAGGGTTTTCTCTTCCCGGGTGAGCCAGCCGGCACTGGAGATGCGGTCGCTGAGGCAGAAAATCACCAGGATACCGACGGCGATCGAGGGCAGTCCTTCGAGAAAGAACAGCCACTGCCAGCCAGCATACCCGTGGTCACCGTTGAAGGCGCTCATGATCCAGCCGGACAAGGGCGCGCCGATCAGCCCGGACAGCGGCACGGCGGTGGCGAACAGGGCGTACATTTTGCCGCGGCGATGGGTCGGGAACCAGTAGGACAGATAGAGGATGACACCCGGGTAGAACCCGGCTTCGGCGATCCCCAGCAGGAAGCGCATGATGTAGAAGGACATTGGCGTACTCACCAGTGCCATGGCCGAGGAGATGATTCCCCAGGTGATCATGATGCGCGCGATCCACAACCGTGCGCCGACGCGATGCAGGATCAGGTTGCTGGGAATTTCCACGAGGAAGTAGGCAATGAAGAAAATCCCTGCGCCAAGGCCGTAGATGGCTTCGGAAAATTGCAGATCGTCGGACATCTGCAACTTGGCGAAACCGACGTTCACCCGGTCCAGATAGGCAACCAGGTAGCACAGCAACAACAGCGGCAGGATACGCCACGCCACTTTGCGATACGCCAGATCCTCGAAGCGATCGGCGGGTACGGCGGCACCGGTTTGAATCACTGATTCAGTCATGTGTTTCCCCCATCCTTTTTTTTGTAGTGGGTGACTTTGTTTTTGTCGGATTACATGATGTGGCGTTTTTTATCATAATACGTCATACGAATTCAATGACTAAATCCAGAGAGGACGGCGGGTCTAAAATGCAGTACCGTTCACCGATTTGACCCCAGAGATGCCTATGCCCATTCGTGACAAATCTTCCTGTAGCGCCGATGCGCTGGGCGCCCTGAAAGACTCCGCCAAGGGCACGCTGTCCGATCAGGTGACGGCGGCCCTCAAGGCCTATATCGCCAGCGGCGAAGCGCTGCCGGGCGATCGCCTGCCCACCGAACCCGTGCTCTCGGAACGTTTCGGAGTCAGCCGGACAGTCATTCGGGAGGCGATCTCGCGCCTGAAGTCAGCCGGTCTGGTCGAGGTTCGCCAGGGCAGCGGTACCGTGGTCAGCGAAGGTGCGCACATCAAGGCGTTTACTATTGATCTGGATGTCGGCGGGTCGATCGAGGCGGTATTGAGGGTCACCGAACTGCGCCGCGGTATTGAAGGAGAGGCGGCGGCACTGGCGGCCCAACGGCATTCACCGGCGCAGCTGGAAGCCATCCACCAGGCACTGAAGGCCATTGATGCAGCCGAGCAGGCGAGTCGCGACGGGGTGGAGGAAGACCTGGCGTTTCATCACTCCATTTCCAGGGCTACCGGCAATCCGCTGTACCCGTCATTGCACGAATTCATCGCTCAATTCATCAAAGAGGCGATCCGCATCACGCGCTCCAACGAGGAGCGCCGCCGGGATCTGGCCAAGACCGTGCGGGCCGAGCACTTGGCCGTGTACTCCGCCATTGCCGCACGAGACCCCGAAGGCGCACGCCATGCGGCGCTCAACCACATCAATAATGCTGTCGAGCGGCTCAAGAGTGCCGATCCCTCGTTCTGGCAGAACCCGGGGACGAGAAAGCCTTAGCATCTGCACATCTCAATCGAGATGCTTGCCCACCACTTCGACTATTCGCTGAGCAATCTGCACAGCGTGGGTTTCCAGCGCGAAGTGGCCGGTGTCCAGCATCTCGACCACCGCATTCGGGTTGTCACGCTTGTAGGCCTCGGCACCTGGCGGAATGAAAAACGGATCGCCCTTGCCCCAAATCGCCAACGTCGCCACTTGGGTATCACGGAAGAATTGCTGGAACGCCGGGTACAGCTTCAGGTTGTTCTGATAGTCATAAAACAGATCGAGCTGAATGTCCTTGTTGCCGGGCCGTTCCAGCAATAGTGCGTCCAGATGATAACCCTCGGGTGCAATGAGTTCGGGGTTGTTCACGCCTTCCATATACTGCCAGCGCGTTCCCTCCAGGTGCAGGATGGCATCGTTGATCACCTGGCGATTGGCTTGCGACGGTTCGTCCCAATACTGGCGGATCGGCGCCCAGGCATCCCCCAGTCCTTCGAGATAGGCATTGCCGTTCTGCGAAACAATCGCGCTGACCCGCTCCGGATAAGCCAGCGCCAGGCGCAGGCCAGTGGGCGCGCCATAGTCGAAGAAATACATCGCATAACGCTTGAGACTCAGCACATCGACGAACTGCCGGATTGTCTCGCCGATGGTATCGAAGGTGTAGACGTAGTTGCGTTCGACAGGAACCTCGGTGAAACCGAAACCGGGCAGATCCGGCGCAATGAGGCGGTACTTGTCCGCGAGCTGCGGGATCAGGTCCCGGAACTGGTGCGATGAACTGGGAAAACCGTGCAGCAGCAAGAGCACGGGGGCGTCGGCTGCACCGGCTTCGCGGTAGAAAACCCTGACGCCGTCGGCTTCGACGAATTTGCAGGCAACGGTGGGCGTGCTCATGATTGATCTCCTTTGTAACTTGTAAAAATGTTTATACGGGTTACTGGATTTTATTTTGCACGAGTCTTGTAACTGGTCAAATCTTTTTTGTGGGTTACAATTCGCGCATTGATTGCCGGGAGATTTCCATGACTGACGTCGTCACCACGCCTGACTTGCCCACGCCGCTGGTACTGGCCGACCATCCGGCGCTGGATTTGCTGAACACCCGAATGATGGTCGAAGGCCAACGCCGCGATCTGCTCAACAGCGATGCCGACGCGGCGCGCTGGCTGGAGCAGATCGGTTTCGGTCTGGCGACGGAAGTGGCGGTGGGTGACGGGCAGTTGCTTGCCCGGTTGCGCAAGCTGCGCGACTGCATCGAGAGCCTGCTCGTCGCCCGTCGAGAGAACCGCGTGGCGGATCCGGCGGCGCTGAATGCCTTTCTGCAGCGGGTGGTGCCGCAACTGGTGTGGGAGGAGACGGGCGCGCCGGTGCTGGATCGCTTCCGTCAGGGGGATGCAGGCCATCAGCGTCTGGGCAGGCTCGCTTACGCCGCCGCGCAGTTGCTGGCAGAAGGCGATTTCAACCTGGTGCGCAAATGCGAAAGCCCCGAATGTTCATTGATGTTTTACGACCGAACCAAATCGCACAAACGACGCTGGTGCAGCATGGCGCTGTGCGGAAATCGGCATAAGGTCGCCGAGTTCCGCAAGCGACGTCAGGGTGTTCCGGACTGAAGGCCATAACCCTGGATGGTGCTTGCGGGACGGATCTCTGAGAGCGGCGATCAACTCGGTGAGCCAACCTGATGCGGCAAAACCCGTCCCAGCACCTGGGCTTTCTATTGTGTGCAGGGTTCGGATGGAATGAGGATGACCAGATCCGTATCACCTGTGTCGACACCCGCTTGTGAAAGCAAGGTCGTCACTTGTCCGCGGTGGTGGGTCTGATGGTTGAAGAAGTGCATGACCAAGCCATAAAAGCTCTTGTCAGCGGGCACTCCCTTCATGCTTGAGTACTTGAGAGTGTGATCCAGATCCGACTCGGTAATGGAGCGAGACCACTGGACAATGACCTGATCGAGCCACACTCGATGTGCCGACAGCTCGCGGATATTCGAGAACAGTAACTCGTTGAGATTCCTGGGGGCAGACAGCTGTCGAATCGGCTCCAGTGCCAAGTGGTTCGCCGGGTGCGCGGCGAATCGCTTGAGCCAGACAGTGTCCCCGGCCACCAAGTGATTCAGGGTCCCGAGAATGGAACCAAAGAATGCTTTCCTGTCCGCTGCGAGTTCTTCATCAGACAGGCTGTTGGCCGCTTGATAGATCTTTGCGTTCATCCACTCGTTGTAGGTCGCCATCAGGCAGGTATGGCGGGTGCGGCTCATGGTGTTCCTCCTTTCAGGCAACCCATATTGCTTTCGACGTCCTTATCAGGATAACTGCAGCCTTGTCCTGGCTTGAGGTGACGGCAATGTTTGATCTGACCTCTATCGTGACGTATGTAGCCGTCGTCATCGGTCTTTTTTTAATCCCGGGCCCCGCGGTGCTGCTGGTCATCACACGCACCCTTCAAGGTGGACGTAAAGTCGGCATTGCCACAGGGCTGGGTATTGCAACAGGAGACCTGATCCATACGTTGAGCGCAGCGCTTGGTTTATCGGCAATTCTGATGACCTCGGCACTCGCGTTCGATGTCGTGAAGACGGCAGGCGCCTGTTACCTGATCTATCTGGGCGTGCGTGCATTTTTTGCTGAATCCAGCACCACTGCGCGAACATCCTTGGCTGGCGTGACATTGCCCCAGGCTTTTGTTCAAGCGGTCGGCGCAGAGGTACTGAACCCGAAAACCGCCCTGTTTTTCCTGGCATTCCTACCTCAATTCATTCACCTGGAATCAGGCTCATCCTTGAGTCAGTTCGCGGTGCTTGGCTTGATATTCTCGGGGCTCAGCGCGGTCTATACCAGCGTCATTTCCATCACCATTCGTCCCTTGAGCCAGTGGGTCAAGGGCCTTTCAGGGTTACGTCGCTGGGAGGGGAAAATTATAGGAACGTTGTTTGTAGGGCTCGGAGTGAAGGTGGCTTTTCAGCAACGATAAGACGGGATTGACGACGGGTTGTTTCTGGCCGTTTTCTGCCTTTGGCGAAAGGCTGTATCCGACCGAGGCTGTGTAAAAACGTTCTCGACCAGTAACGGCGATCTGATTCGGGTCAAATAACGCGATCCCGCGCAAATTTCAGGTCTTGATTTGACCAGAACTCCGGCAGATTTCACGTAGCAACGCAGACCTAAAAAATGATGCAGGCGTTTTTACACAGCCTGGGCCAGAAGCCATTCACGTTTCGTCGGAAAAGTGTCTCTGAGCCACATTCGGGGGGACAATCGAGAGCGATCTTCACATCTCGATCATGTATGCCCTTAGGGCGTGGTCAGGAGGAAACCATGAGCAAACGCGACAAGCGTGGCAATCCTGTTTCCTATGGCGTGCAGGAGGCGATCGATGCTCTGGATAGCGCTTGCGACTTGCTGCATGCCTACCAGGCCGATCCTCTGGCGGCGGCTGACAAAATTATCGCGCAGCACCCGGATTTTGCGCTGGCCTACGCCTTTCGTGCTGGCGCGATTGCGACTGCGACCGACAAAGCGTTTGACTCAGAGCTGTTCAAAAGTTTGGACGCGGCAGAGCGGTTGGCGCCGAAAGCGAATGATCGCGAGCGGCAGCATATCCATGCCGTACGCGCTTGGTTCGACGGCGACTGGGAGCGGGCAATCGAAACCTGGGGGCGTGTTTCGATGGAGCACCCCCGCGATCTGCTGGCACTGCAATTCGCCCATTTGGGCGACTTCTATCTAGGTTACTCGCACATGCTACGTGATCGCGTGGCTCGTGTGATGCCGCGCTGGGATAACCAGACTCCTGGCTTTGGCTTTGTGAAAGGGATGTATGCCTTTGGCCTGGAAGAGGCAGGGGATTACCGGCAGGCCGAAGAGCAGGGGCGCGAGGCTGTTGCCTTGAACCCGCAGGATGGCTGGGCAGTGCATGCCGTCACCCATGTCATGGAAATGCAGGGCCGTAGCGAAGAGGGGGCCAAGTATCTTTCATCCAGCGCCAGTGCTTGGGCTCCCAATAGCATGTTTGCCTTCCATTTGTGGTGGCACCAAGCGCTATTCCTCCTTGAGGCCAATGATGTGGCGGGCGCGTTTCGTCTCTTTGATGAGGACATTTCAGCGGGTGGATTTGGTCAAGCGCTTGAGCTACTTGATGGATCAGCGCTGCTCTGGAGACTCTCTCTGCTCGGTCATGACGTTGGAGATCGGTGGAAAGGACTGGCCGAAAGATGGGAGTCCCGTTGTGAAGACGGCTTCTACGCCTTTAACGACGTGAACGCGATGATGTCATTCGTGGGTTCTGGAAACAGCCGTGCACAAACTCAGCAATTGGATACCCTGAAGCGGGCCGCTGCTGGCACTGGTACCAACGCCATGATGAGTAGAGAGATTGGTGTGCCGGCGTGCGAAGGGTTGGTGGCGTTTGGTCGTGGGGATTACGCCCAGGCTATAGCGTCGTTGATGCCGCTACGAGCCAAAGCCAACCGCTTCGGCGGTAGTCACGCGCAGCGTGATGTCTTCTCATGGACGCTGACCGAAGCCGCTATTCGCCTTGGCAACCGCACACTTGCCGAGGCACTGGTTGCCGAGCGCCTTGCATTGAAGCCTGAGAGCCCGATCAACCGCGCCTGGAAAATACGCGCGGGTCAATTTCAGCCGCTGCATGCGCGATAGCAGGAAGTCCGACCAATGATAGATCTATTTTCTCCGGGGCTTGCAGCAACCTTGTAGAAGCGGGCAGCTATGGGTCCAGGCTGTGTGAACACGCCAGTGATTGTCTAACCTTCTGATCGTCGAGATCGTTTCGGGGGCGATCATGAAGCGATTCATTGAAGGTGAGGCTCGGACGCAAGTCACCTTGCTGCCGGAGTGTCTGGACGATTACGTAGCTGAAGAAAATCCAGTGCGCGTGGTCGACGTTTTTGTCGATGAACTCGACCTGGGTGCACTTGGGTTTGTGGGTGTCGATCCTGCTGCAACGGGCCGTCCGGYCTACCATCCAGCGACCTTGCTAAAGATCTATATCTACGGCTATCTCAATCGGATTCAGTCCAGCCGCCGGCTTGAACGTGAGGCCGAGCGCAACGTCGAGTTGATGTGGCTGACGGGGCGTTTGGCTCCTGACTTCAAACCATCGCCGACTTTCGCAAGGACAACGGCAAAGCCATTCGCAGTGTATGCCGCCAGTTCGTAGTGCTTTGTCGCAACCTCAATCTCTTCTCTCAATCGATCATCGCCATCGATGGCAGCAAGTTCAAAGCCGTCAACAACCGTGACCGTAACTTCACCCAGGGCAAAGTGAAGGCGCGCATGCAACAGATCGAGCAGAGCATTGATCGTTATCTGGCGGCGATGGATTCGGCGGATCGGGCAACGCCCGAAGTGGCCGAGGCCAAAGCCGAGCGGCTGAAAGAAAAAATCGAAACCCTGAAAAAGCAGATGCAGAAACTCAAGGACATCGAGGCGCAGCTCCACGACAGTCCAGACCAGCAAATCTCCCTCACAGACCCAGATGCACGCTCAATGGCCACGAGCGGACGAGGCACCGGGACGGTTGGCTACAACGTCCAAACAGCTGTCGACGACAAGCACCATCTGATCATTGCCCATGAGGTGACCAACGTTGGTAATGATCGTGGGCAACTGAGCAATATGGCGAACCAGGTGCGTGAAGAAATCGAGGCTGAATCGCTAACGGTGGTGGCCGACCGAGGCTATTACAAAGGTCTGGAAATCCTTGCCTGCGAGCAAGCCGGTATCACTACCTTCGTACCGAAACCCCTGACATCAGGCAGCAAAGCCGAAGGCCGATTTGGTAAGCAGGACTTCATCTACGTTGCTGCATCGGACGAGTATCGATGCCCTGCGGGACAGTTACTGACCCGGCGGCATTCTTCGGTGGAAGACGGCATGCTACTGCACTGCTATTGGTTCTCGGGCTGCCAGTCCTGCGCAATGCACAAGCAATGTACGACGGGCAAGGAGCGTCGGGTAAAGCGCTGGGAACATGAAGCCGTAGTCGATGCAATGCAACTACGGCTGGAAAATGATCCAACGATGATGAGGCGTCGCCGACAGACCGTTGAACATCCTTTTGGAACGCTCAAATACTGGATGGGAAGTACCCACTTCCTGACCAAAACCCTGCCGAGGGTAAGCACCGAGATGAGCCTTCACGTGCTGGCCTACAACCTCAACCGAATGATGAGCATCTTCGGCATCGCAGAACTGCTTGAAGCGATCAGGGCGTGAATCCAGCCGCTTGATCGTCCGTGAGTGGCCGTTTCGGCCGCTGACGCGGCCCAAACGGCACTACAAACGCCGATGTAGCTGACTAGGGCAATTCGCGCTTCCGTCTGCTGGTTTCGCAGGCAACACGCGCAGCTCTCAGTTTTCGACGTATTCAGTGCGTTTTCACACAGCCTGGACCCATAACGGTCGCTCAAAACTTCTGTTCACTATGAAGGGAATCCCCCCCTACACGCGCATTCCCATCTCGAGTGCACGTGCCTCAAACCCCAACTCTGTGTACAGACGCGTGGCACGTGCATTGAACGTCCACACAGACAGCCTTATGTCTTGGGCGTTGTTCTCGATTGCCCAGTTTTGAACGAGTTGTACCAGGTTTCGACCAATGCCTTTCCCCCAAAAATGCTCGGCTACACACACCGATCCGATACGAACAATAGCCAGTGGTTGCATCAGCGGCCCGGAGCTTATCGACAGGCTGGCAGAAATGAAGGCTGCGGCCTGGTGACCGACATTCGCAATGAATACAACCTGACCCGGCTTCTCGAAAAAACTCATCCAGTGAGGAAGGTCACGCGAAAAATCTTGGGTGGCAGCTGCATAAATATCGGGACGGGCAGCGTGATGTACCGCGTTAAGCACCTGGCCCAACTCACAAATGGTCAGTGCATCCTCTACGGTTGCCGTTCGGTACGTAATGACTTCATCCATGATGCGCAACTCTCCTTGAATGTGTTGGTGCTCCGCAGGACTCCCGGTCTTTGTCTCATAGCGAGGAGGAAATTCCAATGACCGCTCCCGGCCGACTTCTGCGTGCCACGACCGGATGAAACCGACCCTAAGCGGCCTATCGCTACACACCATGCAGACAAACACTGGGGCTCTTAATGAGGCAAAAGCTTGGCTTCAAAATGCACCTCGATCGCGCCATTGCCTATAAACGCTGACGTCGACCCTCATTACCTCGAAATAGAGATCGATGTAATGAGGGGGACCAGGTCCCTTTCTGTCTGAAGATGTCCGGAGGGCCGTGAAATCGACGCCTGCCTGGGCGCCGCCAATCCAAAGTTGAGGTCATTGGCTGCCGTTCGATTGGGTACAGGAATCCATCGAGATGAGCGCGCGATTTACCGAGCCACTACGGAGCGCAGGGTCACCAAATAGTGAAGCTGCCCCTCCACAATGACGATCAATCCATTGCAGCTTACGAGCTATGCGGAAATCGTGCGCGTTCGGTAATAACTTGGAATTTCAGCTGCGTAAAAACTGTTTTTTGCTCTGCAACGTAGCATTCGGTAACGAATCGCACCGTGTTGGCGTACCCGCCTGTCCATAAAAGGCGTTCTCCAGACAAAAAACTTTCAAGCAGGCCTTAAGTTCAATAGTTGGCACAGTATCCGCATATATGTAACTAAGTGATTGTTGAACAATCATGGCCGCCCTTACTGCTTCCACCTACCGAGGATACGAACATGCAAAAAGGTCTGATGGGCAAGAAAACCACGCGCAACCTCGCGTTGACGATCGCCCTGGCTTGCGTGGCGCCGCTACTGTCTGCCGCAGAGATCAAGGGCACGCTCAAGCAGGGAGAGCTGTCGGTCGGTTCCGACCTGACTTATCCGCCCTACACCTATCTGGAGCAAAAGCAGCCAACCGGCTTCGACCCCGAGTTCATGCAGTTGATAGGCAAACAACTGGGGCTGGAGCCGCGCTTCCTCGACACTCGTTTTGCCAACCTGATACTGGGTGTCAATGCCCAGCGTTTCGACGTGGTCGCCTCGGCACTGTACGTCACCCCGGAACGCTCCAAGCAGGTAGATTTCCTCAGCTACCTGAAGACCGGCTCTTCGCTGATGGTGCTCACCGCCAGCGACTTCAGGCCACAGCGGCCGGAAGACCTTTGCGGCAAGCGCGTGGGCTCGATCAAGGGCGCGTCCTGGGTTCCCAAGCTCAACAAGGTTTCCACCGAATACTGCCTGGCCTCGGGCAAGCCGGCGATCGAGTCTCGTGAATTCCCTACCTCGCCCGAAGCAGCTCAGGCCCTGCTGGCCAAGGCGGTCGATGTGCAGATGGAGGATCCCGCAGTAGCCAAGATCACCGTACAAAAACTGCAGGGCAAAACGGTTATCAGCTCCAGCGAACTGATCTATCCGGTGGTCATCGGGCTGGCCGTGCGCAAAGGCAACCAGGCGTTATTGGGAGAGCTGACCACGGCACTTGGCCAGATCAAACAGAACGGCAGCTACGGTGAATTGCTCGCCCGCTACAACCTGGACGAACCGAATGCCGAGGAGATCAACGCGGCGCTGGGCACCACCACACACTGAGACATTGCGCCGAGCGCACCCGGTAGCCGATTCATCGATTCTTTCCAGTCTGTGGAAAAATCACAGCAACGCGGAGTAAGTACATGCAATTCGATTGGCACTACACCTTGGGCCTATTGTGGAACGGCGACTTTTGGCGAGCCGTGGCGACTGTGGTCGAACTGAGCCTGGAAACCTGGCTGCTGGGTATCGTCTTCGGTTTCTTCCTGGCCCTGGCGCGACAGTCGCAACGGCGTTTTCTGCGGGACGCGGCCAGCCWCTATATCTGGTTTTTCCGTAGTCTGCCGTTACTGGTTCTGTTGATCTTCGTCTACAACCTGCCCCAGGCGTTTCCTTCCACCAGTGCGCTGCTTTCMAATCCCTACTCGGCAGGCCTTATCGCTTTGGTACTCAGTGAAGCGGCGTATATCGCAGAGATCCACCGGGGCGGCCTGCTGGCTGTGGCCAAGGGTCAATTAGAAGCGGGCAAGGCCCTGGGCGTCGGCTATCGCGGCGTACAGCAACTGATCGTGGTGCCTCAGGCGCTGCGCGTCGCGTTGCCGACCCTGGCCAACGAATACATCACCATCGTCAAGCTGACCTCGCTGGTTTCGGTGATTTCGCTGTCGGAAATCCTGCTGGTCGGCCAACAGCTCTACACCCAGAACTTCCTGGTCATGGAGACCATGTTCGCGGTGGCCTTCTACTACGTGTTTATCGTCACGGTGTTCAGCCGCCTGTTGCGTCTGCTGGAAAACCATCTGGACGTGACCCTGCGCAAACCGAAGCTCATCGCCCCCGTCGAACTCGGGCAGGTGGCGACCCGGCGTGCTGCCGGCCAGGCCGAGCCTGGTGAGTTTGCCCTTCAGGCGCGGGGCGTGCGTAAGTCGTATGGCGAACTGGAGGTGCTCAAGGGCGTCGAGCTGAATGTGCGTTGGGGCGAGGTGGTGTCGATCATCGGCCCATCCGGCTCAGGCAAGACCACGCTGATCCGCACCATGAACGGCCTGGAAAGCCTCGACCATGGCGAAATCACTCTGCAAGGCCAACCCTTTCTGCGGGGCAGCAAAGAACCGCAAGGCGCCTTGGGTCACAAGGTGCATATGCAGGGCATCGTGCAGGTCGGGATGGTCTTCCAGGGCTTCAACCTGTTCCCGCACAAGACGGCCCTGGAAAACGTCATGCTTGCACCGGTCTATCACGCCCATGGTGGCGGCGATGATTTGCGCTTGTTGAGCCTGGCGCTGTTGCGCAAAGTGGGCATGTTGGAGCATGCCGGCAAATACCCGCACCAACTGTCCGGCGGCCAGCAACAGCGGGTGGCGATTGCCCGGGCGTTGGCCATGCGACCTTCGGTGATGCTGTTCGACGAGCCGACTTCGGCCCTCGACCCGGAACTAGTCGGCGATGTCCTGGCGGTGATCGAGGAACTGGCGCGCGAAGGCATGACCATGGTGATCGTGACCCATGAAATGAACTTCGCCTTCAGGCTCTCCGACCGGGTGGTGTTTATGGAAGGTGGCGAGATTATCCAGAACGCCGCGCCGCGCGAGATGCTGGAACAGCGAAGCGAGCGCATGACCAAGTTTCTCAAAGACGTACAACTCGCGTGAACGGAGGGAGTGCACGGTGAGTCAACCCAAGGAAAAAAGCCTGTCGCTGCCGGACCAGGTCGCCATCGAGCTGCGCGAAGACATCATTGGCGGACGCCTGTTGCCAGGCATGCCACTGGTGGAAAGCGAGCTGGTCAACGCCTACAACGCCTCGCGCAACACCGTACGCGAGGCGCTACACCAGTTGGGTCGCGAAGGCCTGACCAGCTATGTGCGCAACAAAGGCGTGATGGTGCGCCGAATGGGTATCGACGATGTGCGCGACATCTTCAAGGTCCGCCGCACTCTCGAATTGCAGGCGATCGCCGCGAGCAAACCGTTACGCGAGTACCAGTCCGATCTGATGCTCGATGCCATCGAGGCGGCGCAACTGGCCCAGGATCGCGAGAACTGGCAAGCCTTCGGTACCCACAGCCTGCGTTTTCACCAACACATCGTCGGCCTGATGCGCAGCCCGCTGTTCGACGAATTCTTCACCCACGTGGCGGCTCAGATGCGCCTGGTGTTTTCCAACGCTCCCAGCGAGGAAACGTTCCAGAAACCCTGGCTTGAACGCGACCGGCATATTCACGACCTGCTGGGCGATGGCCGCAAGAAGGAAGCCGAGGAAGCCATGAGCAGCTATCTCAACGACTCCGAACTCGTGCTGCTGGATATTCTGAGCAGCCGACCAAAACACTGAAGAGAGGATCCATCATGTACAAGGATTATCCAGCGGCCTACCAAGTCAGCAAGGGCGCCGCATTGCAGGTAGACAAAGCGTTCTATGACCGCGTGCGCGAAAGCAAGGAAGGCCGCACGCTGGTCGAGCAATTCGAAGTGCCGATTCGCACCGGCCGCGCCTGGAAGGTGCCGGCGGGGCATGTGTTTCGCGTGACCACGCCTGTGGGGCCGCAGGTCGGCGACTTCAACGTGTGGAGCGCCAACGATCCCCGCGAACGCATGTGGGCGGCCCGCACCCGTCAGTTGCAAGGCGCGCACGTCACCACCTACGACCGCTTGTGGTCGAACCTGCCGTTCCTGCGACCGATGGTCACCATCACCGACGACAGCCTGGCCGACTACGGCATCGACGAACATGGCGGCCGTTTGCACGACCTGCTCGGCACCCGCTGCGATCCTTACGTGAACAAGATGCTCACCGGCGAGGATTTCCATCACCATTGCCACTCCAACCTGACCCGCGCGGTGTTGCCGCACGGCCTGACCGAGTTCGACGTGCACGATGTGTTGAACATTTTCCAGTGCACTGGCCTCAATCACGACGACATGTACTTCATGAAGGCGTGCCCGGCGAAGCAGGGCGACTACCTGGAGTTCTTCGCGGAAATCGACCTGCTCTGCGCGCTGTCCACCTGTCCGGGCGGTGACCTGTCATTGCCGATGTGGGGCCCCGACGCGGAGGATCCGCTGAAGGTTTGCCGTCCTCTCGGCGTGGAAATCTACCGTCTCGACGATTCGCTGCTGGAGGGTTGGAAACAGCCTGAGCGCGCCGCTTATAACGGTAACCACGGCTTGCTGATTCCCAAGGCCGAGTGGGAAAAGTAAACACCGAGTCGATTGACACCCGGGATGTCCGCCTGCCCCGGGTGTCTTCGCAAGCTGTCGGCGGACGAATGTTCATGAAGGCGCGATGTTATTAGGTGAGAATTGAGTGAGCCGTTCCTGTCGATCCAGGGAAACAGTGAGCCACCGGTTTGAAGGTTGAGTCCTCTTGGTCATGGGGCCTTAGCTCTGTTGATGTTTTAGCAAATGGCAAACAGGTATTGTGGCACCGGAAAGTCCGTATTGGCTGATTTCTGCCTGTCACCAAGGGATGCAATCGACCCAAAAGAGACGCTCAGCAGCGTCTCTGGACTCCGGGCCTTTTTACTTGTCAGTAGGGTTTGTCGCCGATAATGGCCGCACGCTCCATCTTGCGATGGCAGGGCGGATAGTCCATCACTGCATAGTGCTGGGTGCAGCGGTTATCCCATATCGCCACGCTGTTTTTCTTCCAGCGCCAACGGACCTGGTACTCGGGGTTGTAGGCCTGGCTGATCAGGTACTTCAGCAGGTCGACGCCTTTTTGGTTGTAGTCCTGGCCGACACGCACACGTCCCTGGCTGTGGTAATTCACGAAATGCGTAGCGTAGGCATTGACGAACAGCACCTTCTCGCCAGTTTCGGGATGGGTACGCACCACCGGATGCTCGGCATCCGGATATTGCGCCTTCATCGCCAGGCGCTTTTCCTTTGGCATGGCGGCGGCGAAGGAAGAATTGAAGCTGTGGTTGGCGATCAGGCTGTCGATTTCCTGCTTCACATCTATGGGCAGGTTGTCATAAGCCAGCACCATGTTGGCCCACATGGTGTCGCCACCGGTCAGTGGGCATTCGATGCAACGCAGTACAGCGCCCATCGGAGGCGATTCACGCCAGGTGGCATCGCAGTGCCACGCATTCTCGTAGCGATCCGCCGGGTTCTCCGGGGTCTTGTAGATTTGCACGAGACCAGGGGCCTCCGGATGGCTGGGGAGCATCGGATGGGTTTCAAGCTGGCCGAGGCGCATGGCAAATGCTTCGTGATCGCGGCGCGAGAGCTTGTCCAGATCCTGGTCGCGCAGGAACAGCACCTTGAACCTCAATAGCGCCGCGTAAATTTCATTGAACAATTCATCATCGCGTACTGCGTCGCCCAGGTTCACGTTGAGCAGTTCCGCGCCGATGGCACAGGTTAGTTGTTCGACTCGCATGGCGTCTCCGTTTCGATGGTTTATGGCCGGACCGTGGGCGGGGCAGGTGAAATCGTGCCTTGATACACGGTGGCGCTTTTTATTGTTGATCCAGTCTTTGCGGGTTCGGTGAGTGGGGATACGCGTGCCCGGCATACGCTCTGGCCCGATCGGCAGAGCGATTGCGGCCTCATGGTAGATTGCTCGAGAGCGCCGTCATGGGCATTGCGGGACAAATTCTTCGCGTATTGGGACGCTGGTTGTGCAACAACATCTAGCGAGTTCGAATTTGCAGGAATGCGCGCAGTGGTTGGTTCTTCGAGGGTGAGCAGCGCGAGCATGCCCAAATTGGAAGGTGTCTCGTTTCTGCGTCAGGGTGTACCGGGATTCTCCTGTCCCAATATCACAATATTGCGTCCTGAAAAGCTGAGTGCAAGGCGCCCTCTGAGGACTACCTTCAAGCCGACTACTGAAAATAGATGGAGGTAGAAAGTGGATGCACGCACTGCAATGCGCATTGGTCAACCCTGACCGCCGAATCCCTGCTCAAGAACGTTCTGCCGGGCAACGGCATGGCCCTGGCCATGTAGATGCACTCGCGTGCGGGCTTTGTAGACACTATCGCTCGCCGTCCGGCTACACGCTTGATAACAACAATAAAATAAAGACCTCGAGGAGGCTGCATGGCCTTTCACCCAATCGCCGCCGACGATGACGATGCTGGTTGCGTCAGCGTTGCGCGCCAATATGCCTGGATCGTTTTTGCACTGACGTTCGGCCTGTTGATTTCCGATTACATGTCGCGTCAGGTGCTGAACGCGGTATTCCCCCTGCTCAAGACTGAGTGGGCGTTGAGCGACGGACAGCTCGGTCTGCTCAGCGGCATCGTTGCCCTGATGGTCGGCCTGCTGACGTTTCCCCTGTCGTTGCTGGCTGACCGTTTCGGCCGGGTCAAGAGCCTGGCGCTGATGGCGTTGCTGTGGAGCGTGGCGACCCTGGGTTGCGCGGTGGCGCAGGATTACCAGCAGATGTTCATCGCGCGGTTCATGGTCGGTGTCGGTGAGGCAGCCTATGGCAGCGTCGGCATCGCGGTAGTGATCTCGGTGTTCCCCAAACACATGCGCGCGACCCTGACCAGTGCCTTTATGGCCGGTGGTTTGTTCGGCGCTGTTTTAGGGATGGCCCTGGGCGGCGCCATTGCGGCCAAGTTGGGCTGGCGCTGGTCGTTCGCCGGCATGTCGCTGTTTGGCCTGGTGCTGGCGATGCTGTATCCGCTCATCGTCAAGGAAGCACGTATTGCGCCGCCACGTGCCGCGCCAGTGGCGAACAGGGCAACGGTGGTGGTCAAGCGTCCGCTGCGCACGCTGTGGTCCAGCCGTTCGGTGGTGTCGACCTACATTGCCAGCGGCTTGCAGTTATTCGTGGGCGGCACGGTGATGGTGTGGATTCCCAGCTACCTCAATCGCTACTACGACATGCCCACCGACAAGGCCGGTGGCATGGCGGCGAGCATCGTGCTGTGCAGCGGTGTGGGGATGATTGTGTGCGGCATGCTCAGCGATCGGCTGTGTCGTCACTCGCCGGAGCGCAAGGTCAGCCTGGCCATCGGCTTCTGCCTGGGCAGTTGCCTGTTGCTGTCGGCGGCTTTTGCCTTGCAGGCGGGGCCGGTGCAACTGGCGCTGATCTGTCTGGGCATGTTGATTGCCACCGGCACCACTGGCCCCGCCGGTGCGATGGTTGCCAACCTGACCCATTACTCGGTGCACGGCACGGCCTTCGCCACGCTGACCCTGGCCAACAACCTGCTGGGGTTGGCACCGGGGCCGTTCATCACCGGTCGGGTGTCGGACCTCATCGGTCTGCATGCGGCATTTCAATTGGTTCCATTGATCAGCCTCGTGGCGGCGGCGGTGTTCTTTTATGCCAAGTGTCATTACCACAAAGATATCGCCCGCCTTCAGGGGCAGAGCGTGCCTGAGTCCATCAGTGAAGTCGGGTTAGAGGTGAAATTGTGAGTCGCCGTTTACATCTCGACCTGTGTTTCATTTTCATTGGGGGCTGATCGGCAGATGCCGCTGGGAGGGAGCGCGAGGCTCCCGACCTGTATCACAAGCACCTTTTTTTGCGGCGACTGTACCAGCAGTCGCCGTTTTTTTTTGCCGTGTGTTCAGAATGGCTTGGAGGCGGCAGCGTCCGAACCGGACTGTTTCTGCGCGCTGCGCCACACCGCCGGCGGCATGCCGAACTGGTTGATGAACCAGCGGGTAAAGGAGCTCGCCATGGTGAAGCCGAACATGTCGGCAATATGGCTCAGTGAGTGGTTCGGGTTTTCCAGATAACGCAGTACCAGGGCGCGGCGCACGTCGTTGATCAGGTCGCTGAAGGCACAGCCGTGGTCCTTGAGGCGACGTTGCAGGGTGCGCACGTTCATCCCCTGGTATTGGGCGATCTGCTCTATGGTGGCGCGGCCCATGGGCAACAGCAGGTAGATGGCCTTGCGCACTTCGAACAGCGTCGAGGTACTCTCAGGGTTTTGCAGCGAGTCAAGGTAGCTCTGGGCATGACGGGCCATGGTCGGGTCGGCATTGAAGTTGATCATGTCGAGGCAGGCGGCAGGGCAAACGATGCCATTGAACTCGCTGCCGAATTCCAGGTTGCAGCCGAACACCCGCCGATGCAGGTACAGGTTGTCCGGCGGCTGGTGCATGAAGTTGACGCTGTAAGGGCGCCAGTGCGAGCCGAGCAGGGCAGAGCACAGACCGAATGTCACGCCGATCGCCAGTTCCGTGGCCTGGCGACTGGGCATCGGCGACTCGGTGACCATCTCCTCACGAATGATCACCATCTTGCCGCTCTCTTCAACGAAGATGGCCAGCGAGTCGTTCATCAGATGACGGTAGCGCACCATGACCTGCAATGCTTCGCGCAGGGTGCGTTGATGACTGAGCAGCAAGCTGACCACGCCGAAGTCCGAAAGCTGGCGCGACTCCGCCATGCTCAGGCCGAAGGTCTGGCAACCGCTGGCGGTGGCCGAATCTTCCAGCAAACGCACGGCGGCATCGATGGGGATGCGGGATTCGGGGTCTTGCAGCTGAGCCTTGTGCAGGCCTGCGACTGCCATGACGTCGTGCGGGTCGAATCCCAGGTCCTGGGCAACGTCCAGGTATTTGGTCAAAACGGCGGCGCGAACAAGCGTGGGCATGTGTAGGACTTCCCTCGGCCGATGGTGACGTTTCATGAAGATGTGTTGCGCGATCAGGCGCTGCTCTGATGACTTTTGCGCTGCTCCCGGGGCGATCCCGGTGGAGGACTGCAAGTAGCGCGATCAGATTCAGGATCGTATTTTTTGCATCACCATCGAATTGGTTGCTGGACCCGAATTCACAAACCGCTGGAGCCATCAAGGATCCAGGATCCCGGGCGGTCTACGTGTATCCGGTAGGTGTTGTGGCCCCCATCAACAGAGCAGGGGCCACTGACCCATAGTAGGCTGCACGAGAGCAATGCAAGGAGCATTGTGGGACAGAATCTTCGCGTATTGGGACGCCAGCAGCGGGATGGCGGGGTCAAAAACGTCGGGTACGGGAGGCTCAGGCAACGTGGCTGGCCAGCAGGCTTGAGTTGCCCATGAACCTGTTTTTTTATTCAGTCGATAGGGGCCCGGATGCCGTCTTGCTCGCTCGGTAGGAGACGGCCCAAGCCGAGGGTGTCTTGCCAAAACGGCTGCGGAACCAGCGTGAAAAGTCACCGGCAGAGGAAAAGCCGAGGAGTTCGGCGACTTCATACAATCGGCGCTTGCTGTTGGCCAGATACTCTTCGGCAAGTTCGGCGCGTACAGCATTGATGATCGTCGTGACACTCTCTCCCTCGGCCGCCAGGTGTCGGTTAAGGGTGCGTCGGTGCATGCCAAGATGCTGGGCCACGCCATCGACAGAGCACAGTCCGCTTGGCAGCAGCATCTTGACGATCTGGCGTACCCGCTGCGCCGGTTCGTCGCGCAGGTTGGCCAACTGCATGTCCAGCGATCGCTTCACCTCGCGATGCAATGCGGGGTCGGCCGTGGGAATGGGCATGTCCAGGTCGCGCCTGCGGCAAACGATGGCATTGAACTCCTGGGAAAACTCGATAGCTGTTCCCAACACGCGCTGGTGCACTTCAAGGCTGGAAGGTCGGTCGTGAGTAAAACTGACCCTTACCGGCCGGAAGGTATGGCCGCTCAGGATGCTCAACGTCCGAAGCATAATACCGGTCGCCTGTTCAATCGCCTGGCGCCAGACGCCACGATGGCCCTGCATGTTCACACCCACATGCAGCAGGGTCAGGTCGCCTACATCCTCAAGCCACAATTGCACACCGGCGTTATGCAAGCGCGTATAGCGAAAGCAGGATTGCAACGCTGCGCGAAGTGTTGGCTCTTCGCGGATGAGTAGTGCGAGCATGCCAAAGTTGGAAAGGTGCCTGGTTTCCGCGAGCAGCAGCCCGAAGGCGTCCTGACCGGACAGGCGGGCGGACTCCTCCAGCAGCCAGCCTACCGAATCGCTGCTGATCATGATGTTCGGATCGTCGAGGACACTGGCCGGTAGCCTGGTCATGCGCAGCATGCGAAATGGATCGAGCCCCACTGAGCGGGCAACCTGCTCAAAGTCGGTAAGGCTGGCGCTTCGCGTCAAGGTATACATGCTTTGCCTCGTGTCCCAGTTTCACCAGATTGTGTCCTGAGAAGCTTAGTGCAGGACAGCCGCTCAGGGCTACCTTCACGCCGACAATGACAACAATGATGGAGGTAGATAATGGACACGCGCACCGCTACAGGTATCGGTCAGCCGCTCGCGGCAAGGGCGCAGGTGGACGCTGACGATCCTGATGCATTCAACCACTGCTTTGCCGAACTCAACGGCATTCGCATGCATTACATCGACGAGGGGCAAGGTCCTCTCGTCATCCTGCTGCACGGTTTTCCTTATCTTTGGTACATGTGGCGGCACCAGATCGCGGTGTTGGCCGAGGCCGGTCATCGAGTCGTGGTCCCCGATCAAAGAGGGTTTGGCCAAACCGATCGACCCGATGCCATTGAAGACTATGACATGAGTCAGGCCGTCGGCGACATGGTCGGCTTGATGGCGACGCTGGGCGAAACATCCGCGGTGATCATCGGGCACGACCTGGGCGCCTGGGTGGCCCAGGCGGCGGCCATGCTGCGGCCGGATCTGTTCCGTGGCCTGGTGATGCTCAATACGCCGGTGCCGCCGCGCGGCAAGATCAAGCCGACCATAGGTTTGCAGGCAATGGCAAAGGGCAGGGTGTACCACCACCTGTATTTCCAACAGCTCGACAAGCCGGACCGCGAGTTGGCCAGCGATCCGCGCAAGACCTTGCGCAGCGTCTTCTACTCGATCTCCGGCAGCGCTGTCGGGGCTGAACGCTGGCGCCTGTTCGTCGAGCCTGGTGAGCCCATTCTCAACGCGTTCACTGAGCCGAAGGGCGAGTTCCCGTCATGGCTGAGCGCGCGGGCGCTCGACTACTACGTCGCTGAATACACGCGCACAGGGTTCACCGGTGCCTTGAACTACTACCGTTGTCGCGACCGGAACTGGGAGATCACCGCGTTTCTCGACGGCGCGGTGGTACGCCAGCCGAGCCTGTTCATTGGTGGTGCCGCCGACCCTTCGCTCGAGCCGATGGAAATCCGCGGTCTCTACGAGCAACTCGACACCTATCTACCCGGACTGCAGAAGAAAGTGCTGCTACCTGGCGTGGGCCATAGCGCCGCTGAAGAGAGCGCGGATCAAGTCAATGAGTTGCTCCTGACGTTTCTCGAGCAGCTGGAGCGCTAGCAACGAGTGCACTGTGCGTGGTCGCGATCACTCGCGGCCACGCACAGTGCATGCACTCGTTCAGCCGGCAGCCTTGACCATCAGATGATCACCGAACTGCTCCCGCAGACGGTTCTTCTGGATCTTGCCCGTAGCGCCCAACGCAATCGTGTCGACAAAGATCACATCATCCGGCGTCCACCATTTCGCGATCTTGCCTTCATAAAACGCGAGCAGCTCTTCCCGCGTCAGTGTCGCTTGCGGCTTCCTGACGACGATCAGCAATGGGCGTTCGTCCCACTTGGCGTGTTTCGCGGCAATGCAGGCCGCCTGGGAGACTGCCGGATGGGCCATCGCAATGGTTTCCAGTTCGATGGAGCCTATCCATTCGCCACCCGACTTGATCACATCTTTGCTGCGATCGGTGATCTGCATGAAGCCATCGACATCGATGGTCGCCACATCGCCGGTTGGGAACCACCCTTGACCTGCGTGCTCGAGCAGCGGCGAACTGTTCGCTTCGTTCCTGAAATAATCGCGCACCACCCATGGCCCACGCACCAACAGCTCACCTGAGGTTGCGCCGTCCCAGGGCAATTCCATGCCTTCGGCGTCAACGATCTTCATGTCGACGCCAAACACCGCTCGGCCTTGCTTGGATTGCACGGCATAACGCTCTGCCGGGGACATTTCGACGTGCCTGGCCTTCAGGGCGCCGACGGTTCCGATAGGGCTCAGTTCCGTCATCCCCCAGACGTGCAATACCGCTACACCGTAGGTTTGCTGAAATGTGTGCAGCATGGACGGGGGGCAGGTGGCGCCACCAATGATGCTGCGTTTCATGCTGGAGAATTGCCGGCCGGTTTTTTCCACATGGCCAAGAAGGCTTTGCCACACGGTCGGGACACCCGCGGACAGTGTCACCTGCTCGGCTTCGAGCAGTTCGAACAGCGATGCTCCATCCAGGGCAGGTCCGGGAAATACAAGCTTCGCCCCGACCATGCACGCGATGTACGGAAGTCCCCAGGCGTTGATATGGAACATCGGCACAACGGGCAGGATCACGTCGTGTGCCGAACAATTCAGGGCGTCCGGCAGCGCGGCCGCATAGGTGTGCAGCACCGACGAGCGATGACTGTACAAAACCCCTTTCGGGTTGCCCGTCGTGCCAGAGGTGTAGCAGAGCGTACTGGCGGCATCCTCGTCGAAAATCGGCCAAGCGTAGTCAGGGGATCCCTGTTGAAGGAGATCTTCATAGCACAGCAAGTTGTCGATGCCGGCGTCTTTGGGCATATGCGCCTGATCGGTCATGGCGACGAACGCTTTGACCCTATTGCAGCGCCCGGCGATGGCCTTGATCAGCGGCAAGAAGGTCAAGTCGAAGAAGATGTACTGGTCTTCGGCGTGATTGGCGATGTAGGCAACCTGGTCTTCATGCAGACGAGGGTTGATGGTATGCACAATGGCACCCATGCCGGCAACGCCGTAGTACAACTCCAGGTGCCGATAGCCATTCCATGCCAGTGTGCCGATCCGCTCGGAAGGCTTGACGCCCAGGCGGGTCAGCGCGCTGGCCAGCTGGCGCGCGCGGCGGTGGCAGTCACGGAAGGTGTAGCGATGGATATCGCCCTCCACTCGACGGGATACGATCTGCGTATCGCCGTGATGGCGGTCGGCATGTTCAATGAGTGAGGAAATCAAAAGCTGCTTTTGCATCATCAGGCCTTTCATGGCATCGCTCCGTTCGCTTGTCTGTGATCGGGGAGCGAGCAGGCGGCCAGGCCCGGGTCAGATTTCGCGTCAAGACCGCGACCCGACACAGCCTGTTTCCCTCCCCTGAATGATTGCTATCCGGTAACTGGCCCGGTCGCCCCTTGAACCAGAGGCGCCGGGTTTCCCCATGAAATCCGGATCAGTTGAATGCCGTCAGGTCTTTCGGCGCGATGTCATGTTGCTCGCAGTAAGCAAGATAACGTTGCAACCCGGTCTTCCAGTTTTCCAGCGCGACGATGTTGTCGTTGCCGTCCAGGAACGCCAGATCGCCAGTCACTTGAACCAGCATGAGCGAATACCCGTCTGCGCTTCCTGTGCTGACGACTTCAGGTGTGTGAGTCGACGCGGCCGTCTCGTAGACGATGCTGCCGGGGCCGGCGATCCAGTCATGCTCCTTGTATTTCCACTGGCCTTCGATCGTGTAGACCATCACCGTGCCTGTGTGGTGGTGCTTGGGCAGTTGCATGTCCAGCGGCGCCTTCATCATGACGATCCATTCGCCGCGGATCGGGTCAAGCTTGAAGTACTTCAGCAGGACGTTTTCGGCATAGGGCGTAAAGGGAATCCACGGCAGCGATTCGCCATCGATGACTGCGGTGTCGACGTGTTCATAGAGCATGTCATTTCTCCAATGATGCGGTTCAGATCGAGTTTTCGTCGCAGCCAGGGCCGCCCGACAATTTCTGCTGGTCGGGTGCCCCGGTTTATCTGGGGGAGGCTGTTCGGATCAGGTGAGCGGGGTACCCGCGAGGGTGGCGCGCAGCATCTTTCTGGGTGCATTGCCGTAGTCAGCCACCGCGTAGTGCTGGACTTGCAGGTTGTCCCACATGGCAACCGTGTTGGTTCGCCACTTCAGACGTACCTGGTACTCAGGAATGGCGGCCTGAGACATCAGATAGTTCATCAGATGATGAGCCTCTGGCATGAAGTCCTGGCCGTAGCGGATATCCTCGAAGTTGAAGAAGTTCGAGAAGTGGGTCGTGAACGCGGAGTTGACGAACAAGACCTTTTCGCCAGTCTCTGGATGGGTAAGCACTACCGGGTGCTCAGCGGCGGGGTTCTTCGCGGCCATCGCATGACGTTCTTCGCGTGGCAACTGGGCGCCAAAGGTCTGCTCGGCACCATGTTTTGCGTACAGGCCGTCGATTCGTTGCTTGATGGCCTGCGGCAGGTTTTCGTAAGCCATCACCATGTTGGAAAACAGGGTGTCGCCGCCAGCCTCCGGCCCCATCTCGCAACGCAATACCGCTCCGCGGGGCGGGGCCTTCTTGTAGGTGACATCGGCATGCCAGAGGTTTTCGCGGCTGGCCTTTTCAACATAGCTCTTGGGTTTGCTCAAATCGAGATTGCGATACAGCATCAGCAGCTTGTCCGCCTCCGGATGGCTCGGCGCCAGGGGATGGGCTTCCAGCTCAGCGAATTGCGCGGCGAAGTGCTGTTGCTCCAGGGGGGTGATGTCCTGATCGCGAAAGAACAGTACTTTGTGCTTCAACCACAGCGCCCTGATTTCTGCGATCAGTTCGGGGTCCTGGGCAGCGTCGGCCAGGTTGACGTTGCTGAGCTCGGCACCGATGGCGGGGGAGCAAATCTGCACCTTGATCGAATGCTGGCGCACTGACGACCGGATAATGGCGGGTGCCGAGGGGGTGATAGGTGAAGGAGCGTCTTGGGTTGCGGCGACTTTTGTCATTGTTGTCTCCAATCCGTGCTGTACGGCGGTGCGCAATATGTGCATCCGCTATAGGTAACTGCCTCCTGCTGATTGGGCAGGGGTGGCGGTCCTATAGTAGGTATCCCGGGCGCGACGCCATGGGCGTAGCAGGACAGTTTCTTCGCATATTGGGACGAAGAGCCGAGTCCATGACTGGAAGGGATGACGGCCACATCAACTCGTCGATTGGCTTCCTGGCTCCTTTGATCACTGCCGTTTTGTCATGGCAATAGCCTGTCGTTCGCGGAGCGATGTGCAGATTGAAGGTGGGGTGGCGGTGATAGTCGAGAACTTGCAAAGAGAGAGAGGGAATGCCTTTGTTAAATCTGGTCGACAGGTCCAAGGGCTATTAGTTCACGAGTGTGACCATCACTTGTCTGTATTTTCCAAAGGAATCATTAAGTTACTCAGTGGTCATAGTTACGGCTGAACGTTGTCCGGATGAAAATTTCCAGCCGCCATAACCATTCAATACCCCGACGTTTTGGACGTTCCTATGAATCGCGCAGTCATCACGATCCTGGCCATTTTCAGTTTCTTGTTGTTGGGAGGCTGTGGCCCTCACTGGGATGATGGAGAAAGGTACGGCCGATATCACGACCATGATCATCGACGTGGTTACGACCAACGGGATGACGATGATCAAGGTTATGGCCGCCACTATGATCGTCGTAACTATGATTCTCGTAACTATGATCGCGATCACCGTCGCTACCGCGATCGCGACGACAACGACGACTGATGCATTAAACATCCTGGAAGGGTGGGGCGATTCAGAGTCATAGCGGTGAGCGGGCGCTCTGTTTTGCGAAAAATCATCGGGCGTCTGCTTTTGACCATAACTGCCGGTCATTTGTGTTTATAAAATCAGGTGGTGATTCACTTTTCCCATTGGTTCAAAGCCAATACAGGATAGCAATGGACCACAACCAGCCGATGCTGAGGGTGATAGTAAGGTAGATCACCACAAGCATCAGAGGTTGATTCCACATGACACACCTCCCATAACCGCTGCTTTTACATTGGTGCCTGGTAAGTTGGGAGCTCGTATGAGCAATAACGCAATAATCAAGCCATTTGAGTGAAAGACGCTTGTCCGCAAGCCTTGGGCTTTTAGCGCTACGTTCCAGGCTACTTCCTTCAGGCGTAAGCTGACCCTAAATCTCCCCCCCAAATATGGGATTCCCCACATGTGGAGGAACATTCGTCCGAATGTCACAGCATCCGCGCTGCTCCTGGATCGGCGGGCACTTCATCGAGCCAAACGAGCAGAACACACAGCAGTCACCGGGATTTGGGCGTAGCAGAGTCCTGCAATTGCCACATTCGTAGAAATACTGACAGGCATCTGTGGGCATGGCTTCCTGCTTGGCGAAGCTGCAATGCGGGCAGGTCAGCACGGATTCGAGGATGACGGGACTCATGGTTGCCTCATTTGTGCACGGTGGAGGGATAGCCCGCATTCGTCGTCGCTTTGGTCAGCGCCTCGGGATCGGCTTTATCGGGGTCATAGGTGACGATGGCCACTTTCTCGGCCAAATCGACCTTGACGGTACTCACGCCGGGCAGCTGCTCCAGCGATCTCTTGACCGTGATCGGGCATACCGCACAGGTCATGTTCTGCACGTCGAGCCTGATGGTTTCTACTGGAGCGGCCATCACGGATAGGGACAAGGCGGTGAGTGCGGCGATCAGCAGTTTGCGCATGGCGAGGTTCCTTCAATAAAACAGTCGGGCAAGCCACGGAACGGCCAGCAGGCCAAGTAGTAGCCCGGTGACGATCCAGAACACGGTCCGCTGACGTGTAATAGTGCGCGGACTGCAGGCCGTGCCCGCTGCGCAGACCTGTGGCATCAGGTAGAGCTTGCGAAAAGCCAGCCCGAGAAACAGTAGCGTCAAGCCGATGAAGAGGGGCCGGTATGCTTCCATTGCCGTCAGGTTGCCGATCCATGTGCCGCTGACGCCGAGCGCCAGCAGTACCAGTGGTCCGACGCAACACACCGACGCACTGATAGCGGCCAACGCGCCCGCGATCAGTGAACTTTTGCCGATTTGTTGCGCCATCGTCTTCTCCATTGAATCGAACTAACCTAGAGTGACTTTACACTCCGTACCTAGGTACAGAATCAAGAGACGTGTGATGGCGACAGGAATGAGTATCGGCAAGTTGGCGCAAGCTGCCGGCGTGAACATCGAGACTATTCGCTATTACCAGCGACGTGGCTTGGTGGATGAGCCGCCAAAGCCGCTCGGCGGTTATCGGTGCTATCTACCGGAGCAGGTCAAACGGCTGCGCTTTATCAAACGGGCACAGGCGCTGGGATTCACGCTGGATGAGGTGGGCGCACTGCTGACACTGGATGCGGCCTGCAGTTGTAGCGAGACTCGGGCACTGGCCGTGCGCAAGCTGGCCCTGATCGAGCAAAAGATGGCCGACCTTGCAGCAATGCAGCAGGTGCTGGGCGGACTGGTGCGGCAATGCGATGCAAGCGGCGGCGGGGCCGTATGCCCTATCATCGATGCGCTGGACAGGGAGTGATGCCGGGTTGCAGGGCACCCTGCATAGGCGTCAGGCCAGCACCCCGTGCAGTGTACGCAGGGCCGGGCGTGCTCGCTCTGCCATTCACAGCTTGTAGCCAATCTGCCGCAACAGGTTCTTGCGCCACAGGATGTCTTCATCGCCTTCAATGTCTTGGGCACAGAAGCCATCCACTACCCCCAGGATTGCTCGCCCTTGTTGCGTCTCGGCGAGAATCACTTCGGTTGGATTGGCTGTTGCACAAAAAATACGGCATACCTCTGGAACCATCTTGATGGTGTTCAACACGTTCAGCGGATAGAAACCGTCGCCCAGGAAAATGATGAAGCTATGGCCTGCAGCGATGGCTTTCGCATTCTTCTGTGCCAGTTCGATCATTGAGGTATCGGTGCCAGACCATCGCACCAGGCATTTGCCAGAGGCTTCACAAAAAGCCACGCCAAACTGGATACCTGGCACGGCATTAACCAGCGCTTCGTGGATGTCCTCGACGGACTTGATGAAGTGCGTCTGACCCAAAATGAAGTTCGTCACATCCGGCTTTTCGATTTTCAACGTGATGAGTTGCATCTCAAACGCCTCCGTTCACGATGTTGCTACCAGAAACTGGCAACAAACCAAGCATAGCTACTCATTGGTTATTGCTCCGTCCACTGACGGCTTCTGGCCGATTTCTGCCTGTCCCGACGGGCCAAAATCGACCCTGAGCGGCCTGTCATGTCAGGCATCAATCGGTAAAAAAACAGTCACTCCCTTGTAGTTACACGCCTATCTGACCGGTGATTGAGCTGCTCGGCTTTTTACCGGAGGTCACGAGTTCAATCGGATCCGTTATGTAGAACAAGCAGGTAGATATGCAGGGTGACGTTCAATCTGCCTGTACCGATCAACTATGATTTTCGCTGGCGGATCACGTTGAGGGTAAACATGCGGAGCCTCGATTCTCTCCTTGAGCTTGGCAGCAAAGTCGTGAGCACTTTTTTCATGCCGAAACTGAACTCGTCTGATGCCAAAACATACAGACTAAAGAGCTTCGCTTTGACTGGATAGGTACTCGATTTTCACTGACATGATCATGTCTCCAGGGCGTGATCCAAGGGTTAAAAGTGGATTTCAGCGGTCTTGAGGCCCAAGTCTCGAAGCTCGGCGATCAGGTCATCCAGATGCCCGAAAGACTCGACTTCCTCGTTGTCATCAACCAGGAAATAACTTCTCCCGGCGTCCTTCTTGAAAAACACGATCCACTCCTTGGGGTTGGTCGGGTTTGCGATCACATGGGTGTCAAAGGTCACGCCTTCGGCATGTTTGCTTTTCACAGCTTTACGATTCATGTCAGTCACCACGCTACACGCGCTCTCAAGATTCTCTATTTGCAGTGCATGCCCGCCCAGCTCCATCTGAACTTTCTCTATAAACATCTCCAGCCGCACGAAGCAGTGGATCAAGGGCATTTCAATTATCACTGTATGTTAATATTATGCACATGCATCCACTGAGGATCTAGCCATGATTGCGATAGGTGAGGCATGGAAGGCTGGGTTGTTGGGGCGAGAGCATTGGCTGCGCAATTTGGTGTCTGGCGTGATCGTCGGGGTCGTGGCGCTCCCCCTTGCAATGGCGTTTGCCATTGCATCTGGCGTCAAGCCTGAGCAAGGCATCTACACCGCAATCATCGGTGGTCTGCTGGTTTCACTCTTTGGCGGAAGCCGCTTGCAGATTGCCGGGCCGACAGGTGCGTTCATCGTGATTCTGGCGGGGGTCACGGCCAAGCATGGTGTTGACGGTCTGCAAATCGCCACGATGATGGCGGGGGCCATGTTGTTATTGCTGGGGATGGCCCGCCTAGGTGCAATCATCAAGTTTATCCCCGATCCGGTGATCGTCGGATTCACCGCAGGCATCGGCGTGATCATCTGGGTCGGACAGTGGAAAGACTTTTTCGGTTTAGCGAAGATCAGTGGAGAGCATTTCCATGAAAAGTTCTGGCATTTGCTCCAGGCGCTCCCGGATCTTCATATGGCCACGACCCTGCTGGCGGTACTTAGTCTTTTCCTGGTCATCACCGCGTCCAAAATTCCCGGACTCAAACGGGTACCTGGCCCATTAGTCGCAATGGCGGTAGCTACAGCGATACAGTCAACCTTTCATTTCGAGGGGGTAGCCACGATTGGCAGCGCATTTGGGGGCATACCTCAAGGCCTTCCAACGTTGAGCCTGCCTGAAATCACGTTGTCTCGCGTCATCGATTTGATTGGTCCGGCGTTTACTATCGCCATGCTTGGAGCAATCGAATCGCTGCTGTCCGCAATGGTGGCCGATGGCATGGCGGGCACTAAGCACGATTCCAATCAGGAGCTGATCGGTCAGGGAGTGGCTAACCTGGTCACGCCATTGTTTGGCGGCTTTGCAGCTACCGGAGCCATTGCCCGTACTGCAACCAATATCCGTAACGGCGGCACGGGCCCGCTGGCCGGCATTACGCACGCGGTCACGTTGGTGCTTATTATTCTGTTTCTGGCACCTCTGGCCTCAAACATCCCACTGTGCGCCCTGGCCGCCATTCTTTTCGTGGTCGCGTACAACATGAGCGAGTTGAAGCACTTCAAACGCATGGTCCAGCGGGCCCCACGCGCAGACGTAGCTATCCTGCTCATCACTTTCAGCCTCACAGTGTTCAGTGACTTGGTGATCGCCGTGAATATCGGCGTCATTCTTGCGATGCTGCACTTCATGCGCCGCATGGCCTCATCTGTGGAGGTGCAACAGGTAATCGAGCACGAGCTTGAAGAAGAGCTGAGGGCCAATGGGCACATTCGCCTGCCGCCAGGGACATTGATTTATACGATTGAAGGGCCATTGTTCTTTGGTGCGGCTGAGACCTTCGAGCGTGTCCTGGCGCAGACCCATACCGATCCACGTCTGCTGATTATTCGCTTGAAGCGTGTACCGTTTATGGATATCACTGGCTTGCAGGTGCTGGAGGAGGTCATTCAGCAATTGCACAAGCGCAATATCGTGGTGAAACTCTGCGAAGCGAACACGAAGGTGCTAAGCAAGCTCGATAGGGTGGGTATCTTGCAAGAAATCGGCACGGAGCATTACCACGCCGATTTCAACACCGCGCTGGCTAAAGCGGTCAGTCTCGCAGAGGGTCCGTCGACCCTCTAGAGGCTTACCGCCCGTGTCAGGTTATGACTTGGTACTGGCGGCATGCTTGCTTTTGGTCGAATAGGTGGCACCGTGGGTGTCCAGGTAGTCACGAATCAGTTGACGGACAACCTGAGAGGGCGTCAGGTCTTGTGCTGCACAGAGTTCCTCGAAGGCTTTTTTCTTGACGGGATCAATGAGCACAGTGAGGCGCGCAGTCTTGCTTTCCATGGGGTATTCAATCGCTCAAGTCGCTATATGTTAATCAAATTGTAATTGCCTTGTCCGGTGCTGTCACTGTGCTGCTCGTTACTTCGACTTTACTCACAAGAAAAGATTTGGCTCCCACGGTGGGTGATGATTCGGATCTGCTTCGACTCAGCGTGGATAATCCTCAAGGGGCGAGCATCGCGGGATTCGCTCGCCCAACCTGGTTATTGCGCAGCAAGCAGGGAGTCTTCGATTTCCTGTGCGACAAGGCTTTGTATCCGCCACATATTACGGTCCCGAATGCCATGCTCCTCCAGCATTGTCACAGTCCGGAACAGGTATTGGGCCGCCGAGCCCCAGTGCCCGGCTGCGCGAGCCAATACATGGGCCACCTTTTCCATGGGCAACTTTCCGGCATAGGCCATTCCGTCGCGTGCTGCGACAAAGGCTAATGCACGCACTATCCCGGATTCGGTTTTAACCGAAATCCAGCGCGGAACATTGGTCGGTGGGTTTGCGTCTATTTCCCGGACCATCAACAGTCCCAATTGCTTGGAATGGTCTTGCGTTGGAAGCCGGTATGCCAACCCGTTGCAGCTTCCGCCCCGGTCGAGGGCCAACATCAGGGCGGGCAACTCGCGCGTGCCGCGCCAGCGAGTCAGTTTCAGGCAGAACGATCGATGCCAGCCGAAGGCGGTGGCGCTGCGGCTCTCCAAAAAATCGAACTCCGGATTCCAGATCAGTGAGCCATAAGCAAAGATCCAAAGCTCCTGCGGTTTGTATTCAAACAACAGAGCCTCGACCATCGCATCAAACTCTGCTTCGGTGTGTTCGGCCGTGCCCGGTTCGGGTCCGGGATCGGGCTCAAATCGCTCAACGCGAGCGACGAGTTCCGCCGTCAGGTTTCGTCCTTTGGCGGGCGTGCTTCTCTGGGGCGCCATACCAGCCCTCCCACTATGGGTAGAAATTGAACCTCCTGATCAGAGTTTTTTCAGGAAGCCCAGTAGCAACTCATTGACCTCGGTCGCGCGTTCTCGCTGTATCCAGTGGCCGGCACCTTCGAGGATATGACACCCGCGCAGGCCCGGCAGTGTCTGCGCGAAAGCTTCGATCTGCCGCGGGGAGCCCGGAAACTTCAGCACGGCGTCGCGGCTCCCGGCAATGAACATCGACGGCTGCCGGATAATGCAACCGCGCCAAGGTGCCAGCAGTGCCCATGAGCGCGTCATGTTGCGGTACCAGTTCAAGCCGCCGCGAAATCCGCTGCGGGTGAACTCGCGGGTGTAGTAGGCAATATCCTCAAGGCTTAGCCAGGCTGGCAGGGTTTCGGGCTCGATCATCCCCCCCAGGAATCCCTGGCCCGGCTGCAGTCGGCCAAACACCGGCCCATCGGGCCCGTCTCCCGAGCCACTGAAGTAGATGCGCCGGATCGACGACTCGACGTCCCTTTCCAGCTCGGCCTCGGCCATGCCCGGCGTCTGGAAGTACTGGATGTAGAAGTCGCTGATACCCCGCGAGGCAAGCGCGCTCAGGAGCTCCACGCGATCCGGTGGCGAGAAGGGAACGCTCATGCCGACCACTGCGCGGAACAGATCGGGTCGCATCAATGCTGCGCTCCAGGCCACCAGCGCGCCCCAGTCATGGCCGACGATCACGGCTTGCCGCTCGCCGAGTGAGTTGACCAACTCCACCATGTCGCCTACCAGGTGGAGTGTGGTGTAGGCGTCGGGTTCGGCCGGCGCATCGGTGCCACCATAGCCACGCATGTCGGGTGCTACCGCTCTATAGCCGGCGGCCGCCAGCGCAGCAAGCTGGTTGCGCCACGAGTACCACAGCTCCGGGAATCCGTGGCATAGCAAGACCAACGGACCGCAACCCTGGATGGCGACCTGCATGCGGATACCATTGATGTCGAGCATTTCGAGGTGTGGCTCGTTCATGTGCGCTTCCTGCAATTCAAGCGATGGACCTCAGCAACCGCGGCAGGCTCGCCAGAGCCTGCTGTCTGCTGACAGAGAGCCGATGCAGCTGTGCCAGTTTCTCGGTATCGGTTTCCTGCAAGCCCCTGACCACCGCAGTCAGAAAGAATAAGCGCGACTGCCTGATCCAGCGGGTCAGGCCTTCATGCTCTCCCCAGCGTAGTTGGTTTCCCAGGTAGACCGCCCACATTCTGATCCAGTCCGTGGGAACGTGAGGCGGGGGGACCATCGTGCAAAGCACGTTCATTTGCGTTTGATCGTCCAGGTGGCTTTCCACATAAGCGATCAAGGCCGCGCTGAACAAGGGTTGGCAGCTGCTTACCATCAACAGGTTAATCCTGCCGCCGTCGAACACCTTCATTTCAGGCATTGTCGGGATAGCACTGGCGCTGCAGTCAATGTGCAGGGCACCTGGGCTCGTGGCGATGCTGCCTTGCTCGAGCACGATGCGCGTTGGCTCGATCACTCGCACCCGCCCCAGGCGCACAATGTTGTCGATGCGTCGAAGCTCACGTAACTCCGCCCGTGTGACGGTGGCGCAGCGGTAAGCAGTGGGTTCGACGGACTTATCCACGCGCAGGAGCTGGCCCGCCACCTCAAGCCTGGAGAACAGGTCCGGGATCGAGACTGCGGCTGCGATGGCCTCAAATTGTGCCGTGAGACCGCCGATTGTTCGTTCGAAGCTGTCGAGGCCAGGTTGCAGGTTGGCCCGGTCGATCAACCATGGATCGTTCGGCATGATCCAGCAGATGTTTTCGGGCGCAATACCGTTTTGCAGGCACCACAGGCAAGCGTCGATCCCGGTCTTGCCCGATCCCACCACTACGTAGCCAGAGTGTGGGTGCCGGATCTTCGGCAGGTCGTTCACTGGCACGCATTGCACGCCGGGCTCCACCCTGTACCTGGGCGGGTGGGTCGAGGGAACTGCCGTCTGGGCATGGGTGGCGTCCACCACCTTTTTGTGCACCCGGACCTGATGGTTTGCGCCGCTGACCAGCGAGGTAAAGCGGTGATCGTCAATGCGGTCGCCGGTGTAGTTGCACATGGGGAAGTAACGGACTCGACCTGACGGCAGAAACTGCTGATTCATCACCTGGTCGAAGTAGCTCACCACCTCGGCGCCGGAGGCTAGCTCATACAAGCCCTCGTTCAGTTGCGCCTGGTCTTTCGTTCCGCTGCCCAGTTCGCGTGAGTTGACGCCATAGAAGGCCGAGGGCTGGTGCAATCGGACGAACGGGTAGGCATCATTCCAGTGCCCGCCAGGTCGGTCGTGTCGATCCACCATCATGATGCATGCATTGGTTTCCTTGAGTAGCGTATCGACGAAAGCCATGGCCGTCGCGCCAGCCCCTATGATCAGGTAGTCGGTTTCGATCAAGTTTTCGTCCATATGCTTTCGCCTTTCTGAAGGTTGCTCCCTCTCAAGTTCAGTAGATTAGCTACCTGTACCAAGCCCAATAGAACGAATGCTCCTCACCCAAATAACCGCTGGAGTTAATGGCTGCAGCCGCAGTGATCATTACCGCCAGCGGGCACGCTATGCAGTGAATTAGCGTGAGTGGCGCAGATCTACAGCACTTTTGCTTCGAGGTGCGCGGTTTTCATGCGTAAAGCGCTTGAGGCTCGATAATCAAGGGCCAGGTCTGGATTATCCGGCTTCACGCATGACGATTTCCCGGTCCTACAGGCAGTATTGGCTGGTGGGCAGCACGTTGATCCTGTCGAAATCGATGAAGCGGCTGCAGCTTTCCATCATCACGGCCAGGCTGCGCTGGAATTTCGCTTCGTCGCCCACCGCATCGAAAAAGGCCATGGGATCGGTCATGGCCGCTGGCGGAAAACATTCCTCGACGATGGCGTCGATCCGTGGGGCGCCGTGCGTCAGTGCCGACACCACCAGGTTATGCACGTACTGGAAGTTGGCTTGCGTGTCCACGGCCACCGCCGTGTGATGGTTGCGCCAGATGTCCAGCCAGGCCTCGGGGGTCAGGCGTGGAGGGCAGGTCAGCAGGGCCAGCTGGGCAAACCCGTGGTGCGCTCGCCGGGCGTTGCAGGGAAGCGGGTATTGGCGATGGCGACCGACTCGCAGACCAGGTAGGTGGCCATGCGCGCCGTTGCCGCGCTGATCAAGTGGTCGAACGGGCGACGAGCCGGCCCGTTGGCACTGTCCAGCCACAGCGACAGGCTGCCATCGGGCAATGGCCGGTTGTTTTCCTGGCGCAGGCCGGCTGCAGGCTGCACATCGGCATCGGCCAGGTTCAATTGCACATGACGGGCACCGAGTGCCTGCAATTGCCCGGCGACCTCACTGCGCAGGCGATGGGCGAAGGTATCAGGACTGACTTGAGTATCACGCCACAGCAGATAGATGACTTTTTCCATAGCTATCAAACTCCTCGTTGCGGTTGATGGATGGAGCCGCGGTCGTGCTGCCTGGTCCATCCGGATGACCGAAAATCCCTAGCGTCATAGTCAATCAAGGTCAGCCGTCGGTAACACCTCAAACAGACTATTCACCAACAATATAAGGGCAATTGCTGACGCTTTTACTTCGGGCTCAAGCTCGGTGAGCACTGCGGCGTCGCCGATCGGGGCTGGACATTCGAATCGTGTTTCCGACAGTCCTCACACGCGTCTCAGGCAGCGTAGAATTCCAGGCAAGCAAGCCATTGTCTTGAGAAATCATGCCTGCACACATTCGCCTGGCTTTACCCGAAGATGCCCAGTTGTTGCCCCGTATTGAACGTAGCGCCGCTCAAGCATTCCGCTCAATCGATGAACTGAGCTGGCTGGCGGACGCTGCCACCATGACAGTCGATCGTCACAGGCAGTTGATCGTTCTATCGACGTGCTGGGTGGCTGTCGATGCCGAGGGTCGGCCCCAAGGTTTCCTGAGCGCAGAACGCCACGGCAGCGACCTTCATCTCTATGAGCTGTCGGTCAAACAGTCTGTGCAGGGGCAGGGCTGGGGGCGAAAACTGGTTGAAACGGCGATGGAATATGCGCGGGTTAATCAGCTGGCTTCTGTGACGCTGACGACGTTCACAGAGGTGCCGTGGAACGCGCCCTTTTACCGGCGGTTAGGGTTTGAGCATAACGCCGGGGCAACCCTGGAAAAGCGCTTGGCGGAGATTCTGGTACAAGAGTATGGCTGCGGCTTTGAACCCGGTAGCCGCTGTGCAATGTCGTGGCGGGTGCCCCAAGTCCCATAGCCAACTTCAGGTGCCTCCCCGGTTTTACCCGAAGGGCGCAAGCTCCCTCGCCACAGGTTTGGAGTTGGACCCGCCAGAAGGGCGGGTCCGATAGGGCATCAAAGTTTCGGCAATTGCCCGATGCGGCCCATCATCTCGGTCACGATCTGCAAGTCCAGCAGGAACTGCTCGGTGGTCTTGAACTCGTTGTCGTTGTGGCCGGTGTATTTGACGTTCGGCATGGCCAGGCCAAATTGCACGCCGTTGGGCAGTTCATGCACGGACGTGGCACCGGCGGAGGTGTCGAATTTGTGTTCCATGCCGAGGTTTTCGCTGGCCACGGCGAGCAAGGCCTTGACCCATTCACCCTCGGGGTTGCGGTACATCGGTTCGGCAATCGACAGGTCGAAGGCCGGTGCGATGCTGGTCTTCTTGCTCCAGGCGTCCAGCTTTGCGGCGATTTCGGACTTGAGCACCTCCGGCGTCTTGCCCTTCGGCACGCGCAGGTTGACCGCGAGTTTGAAGGCTTTGTCATCTATCCCGACATAGGTCAGGGAGGTGGTCAGCGGGCCCATGAACGCATCGGAAAAACCGACCCCCAACTTGCCACCCAGGTAGTCCAGCCCCCAGTTGTCGGCGGCGTAGCGGGCGGCGTCCGTGATCTGGTTGTGCTTGAGCGCGACCTTGCCGTTGAGGCTATTGATGAAGTCGAGCATCCTGGCCACCGGGTTGACGCCGGACTCGGGCTCGGAGGAGTGGGCGGACACACCGGTGACCGTCAGTTTGACGTCCTTGCCGTCGACCTTGGCGGCGACCTCGAAGTTGCCGCCGTTGCGCTTGGCATATTCGGTGCCGGCCTTTTGCAGGCTGGCGGCCAGTTCCGCGGGCTTGTCGGTCACCAGGGTCGCGACCGATGTCGACGGAATCTGGTTAGTGGCCAGGCCGCCAGTCATCGAGGTGATTTCCGCACCTTTGCCTTGCGCAGTGCGCTTGGCGAAGCTGGCCATGACCGTGCCGTAGCCTTTTTCGGCGATCACCACCGGGTAGCCGCCATCCAGCGCCAGGTTGTAGTTGGGGGTGGGGTTGCGTTCGAAGTAGTAGGGGATGGCATCGCCGCTGGTCTCTTCGGTGGTGTCCACCAGCAGCTTGAAGTTGCGGGCCAGCGGCAGCTGCTCTTCCTTGATGATCTTCATGGCGTAGAGCGCCACCACGATGCCGTTCTTGTCATCCTCGGTGCCACGGCCATACATGCGATCGCCGATCAGGGTGACCTTGAACGGGTCGAGGCGGGTGCCGTCCTGCAGCACCCAGTTCTCCGGCGTCACCGGCACCACATCGGCATGGGCGTGAATGCCCACGACTTCATCGCCGCTGCCTTCCAGGGAGATCTCGTAGACGCGGTTGTCGATGTTGCGAAAGTTCAGGTTGAACGCCTGGGCCAGGCCCTTGATCTTCTCGGCAATCTTGAGGAATTCAGGATTGTCGTGCTGGTCAACACCGTCCACGCGTACGGTCGGAATGGCCACCAGCTCCTTCAAGGTTTCGGTGGCCGCGCTGCCGTATTTCACCCGGGCATAGAGGCCAAGCAGGCGATGGATTTCATTTTGCTGCCCGGCGGTAAGCGTCTTGTTGCCCTGGAACGCACGGATGGCCGGGCCGAGGTCGTCGGTTTTGGCGATATCGCTCTTGGCCAGACTTCCCAGGAACTGCCTGAAATCCTTGACCGATGCATCGCTGAAGGTCTTGAGGATGATCGCGCTTTGTTGCGGGGTGATGTTGGCGTGGGCAGCGGTGGTGAACGACGAAAGGCTGGCGAGCATGAGGGTGGTCGCAGCCAGGTGCTTGAGTGAAAAATCCATTGCAGGGGGCATTCCTTTGCAGGCGGTTTGTAAGAAATATCTGATCGGTTGATCAGAAACATTTCAAAACTAACACCGCGAGCGTGTGAAACGGGAGCCCCTGAAGTGGGATCTGTCGCACAGTAATGCAAAAGCGGCGCAGAAATGAAAGACCGCTCTATCAATGCTTACATTCCGCCATCACCACGTGGCAGGTATTCGGCGTGCCGCCGGATCGGCCTGCATAACGGGCGCAATTATCCAGGGATTTCTGGCGAGCCATGTCCAAGGTGTCCGCCCAGGCGAGGCCACCTTCGCCGACAGTGGGGAGGGCTTTTGCGTAGCAGGTTGAACCAGTGTTTGGGGCTGAATAGCGAGCCGTGGTGGCTTTGCCTGAACATCCCGCTGTCAGTGCCAGGTCGATGGCGAGCAGGGAAAGCAGGATCCATGGCGAGTATTGGCGCGCAGTTTTTCCCGTCATCTCGGTTCCCCTGTAGCAAGAGGCGTATTCAAGGTCGTGCCTATTAAGATTAGGCCCCTGTCAGGACATCATCCACCTTTGGCCGGGTTTTGCCTCAATCAACTGAGTTATGTGTTTTTGGTATCAGTGCTATCCGATTGCATCTATTCATAAATTAATACCTGAAAGGTAAGTTGCATCTCTTCGATGACCAGTCGAGAGCAACTCATGACCCAGGACTCCATCCGCAAGTGCGCGCACGCAGCAATCAAGGCGGGTACGCTCTGTTTCACCCTGACCGCCGGTGCGTTCGTAGAGGCTGACGAGCGTAGCGAGCTTGGCCCGCTAGTCATCAAGGAGCAGGGAAGCCTGATGGCCGGCGGAGGGCTGATCACCCAGCCGGGGCGTTTTGATCCCTACAAGCCGATGCTGCCTGATGGCCAGACCTACCATGGGGACCATGTGTATGCCTTCTATCAGGTGCCGGTCGACACTCACCCGTTGCCCATCGTCATGTGGCATGGCGCAGGGCAATCGGCAAAGTCCTGGGAAACCACGGCCGATGGCCGGGAAGGGTTTCAGAACATCTTCCTGCGGCGCGGTTTCTCCACTTACCTGATCGACCAACCGCGCCGTGGCGACGCGGGGCGCGGCCTGGTGGAAGCGACGATCAAGCCTGTGCCGGACGAGCAACTGTGGTTCAACCAGTTCCGCATCGGCCTGTGGCCAGAGATCTTCGAGGGCAGTCAGTTTCCCCGTGGGCCGCAGGCGCTGGAGCAATTCTTCCGTTCGATGACGCCCAACACCGGTCCTTACGACATTGAAGTCGCCTCCGATGGCGTATCCGCGCTGCTGGAAAAGACCGGGCCGACCATCCTGTTCACTCATTCACAGGGCGGTGGCCCCGGTTGGTTGACGGCGATCAAGAGCCGCAATGTGCGGGCCATCGTGGCGTTCGAGCCGGGAAGCAGCTTCGTGTTCCCGGAAGGCGAGGTTCCGGCGCCGATTCCCAGTGCGTTCGACACGCTCTCGGCACAGGTCGTATCGAAGGCGCAGTTCGACGCGCTGACCCACATCCCCATTCTGATGTTCTACGGCGACAACATCCCGGACAAACCGGTTCGTTTGCCTGCACAGGACAGCTGGCGTGCCCGGCTTGAAATGGCTCGCCTGTGGCGAGACACGGTGAACCGCCATGGCGGTGACGTTCGGCTCATTCACTTGCCCGAGATCGGTATCAGGGGCAACAGCCACTTCCCGTTTTCGGACCTGAACAACGTCGAGATCGCGGATCTGGTTTCGCAGTTTCTCGCCGAGAAAAACCTGGATTGATAACGAGCATGGCAATCGCTGCCGCGCCCCCTTGGAAACTGGAAATGTCAGGAGTATTCACATGATGCGAACCACGATAAAGGCCACTCTCATGGCCGCCATGATCGGTATGTCCGGCGTTGAAGCCGAGGCGGCAGACTACAAACAGAATCCGTACACCTTGGCCTACGCTGGCGCGCTGGTGAAGAACGAGCCGGGCAAGGTCAACATCCACCCGGTCACCTACAAACTCAATGGCCTGGACATTGCCGCCAACGTCTACACCCCGGCCAATTATGACGCGGGGAAGAAATATCCGGCCGTCGTCGTGGCGCATCCCAATGGCGGGGTGAAGGAGCAGGTCGCCGGTCTGTACGCCCAGCGCCTGGCTGATCAGGGCTACATCACGATCACGGCGGACGCGGCGTATCAGGGCGCCAGCGGTGGCCAGCCGCGCAACATCGACAAGCCGGCGTTGCGCATCGAGGACATCCATGGCATGGCGGACTTCATCGCCAGCTATCCCGGCGTCGATAGCACGCGACTGGGCTTGCTCGGTATCTGCGGCGGCGGGGGCTATTCGTTGAAGGCGGCGCAAACCGACAAGCGCTTCCAGTCGATCGCGACCGTGAGCATGTTCAACTCCGGGCTGGTACGCCGCAATGGTTACCGGGACTCGCAACTGTCGACGATTCAGGAGCGCTTGCAACAGGCTTCGGCTGCCCGCGCACAGGAAGCGGCGGGCGGGGAGGTGCTCTATGTCGGCGATGCCAAACTGACCGATGAGCAGATCGCCAAGTTGCCGTTTGATCTGTACCGGCAGGGCTTCGAGTATTACGGCAAGACCCACGCCCACCCGAATTCGACCTTCAGGTACACCCAGAGCAGTCTGCTGGACCTGATGAGTTTCGATGCCACGGATCAGATCGAATTGATCGACAAGCCGTTGCTGATGATCGCCGGCAGTAAGGCCGACAGCCTGTACATGTCAGAGCAGGCGTTCGCCAAGGCCACCGGAACCCGGGACAAGAAACTGTTCACGATCGATGGTGCGACCCATATCGAAACCTATTGGGTGCCTGAGTATGTGGACGTCGCCATTGACCAGTTGAATGCGTTCTACGCTCGAACCCTCTGATCTGAAGGATCCGCCAGTATGAAGAACACTCTTTTGGGCATCGCGGTGTGCGCCGCGGCTCCTTTCGCCGGTGCCGCCGGGGCAGACAATATCAGTGAGCCCCGCGCCGCCCAGCAGATCAGCCGGGCAGGCAGCCAGGCTTCGGCCACCGGACCTGCTGAATATTTCACCGGGCAGGTGCGCGTCGATCCGTTGTTTTCCGCCACGGGCGAGATCAATGCGTCCGGCGCTTACGTCACCTTCGAGCCGGGCGCACGTTCGGCCTGGCACACCCATCCTGCCGGCCAGCGATTGGTGGTGGTGTCTGGTGTGGGCCTGACGCAGGAGTGGGGCAAGCCCGTGCAGGAAATCCATCCCGGCGATGTGATTGTCTGCCCGCCGGGTGTCAAGCACTGGCATGGGGCGGCGCCTGCCAGCGCCATGACGCATCTGGCCGTGACCGGGGCGGTGGATGGCAAAAACGTGCAGTGGCTGGAGAAAGTGACCGATGCCCAGTACGGCCCCCGCGGGGCCATTGCGCCGCAAACAGTGGCTCAACCGGCCTCAGAGACACTGTCCGCCAGACAACAGGCCATCCCTTTGATTGCCGCCGCCATGGCCACGAGCAATATTCCTCGACTCAATACAGCCTTGAACCAGGGGCTGGATGCCGGGCTGACGGTCAACGAGGCCAAGGAAATACTGGTGCAGCTCTACGCCTACAGCGGCTTTCCGCGCAGCCTCAATGCACTGGGCGAGTTGATGAAAGTGGTTGAAGCGCGTGAACATCGCGGCGTTCAGGACGAGCCGGGGCGCGAGCCCGGTCGCGTCATTCCCGTCGGCGATGAGTTACTGGCGGTCGGCAAGGCCAACCAGACGCGCATTGCCGGGGCGCCTGTCCAGGGTCCGCTGTTCGACTTCGTCCCTGTCATCAACCGGTACCTGCAAGCGCATTTGTTCGGCGACATTTTCGAGCGCGACAACCTTGACTGGCAAAGCCGGGAGCTGGCTACCGTCGCCGCGCTGGCCGCCACGCCCGGGGTAGAGTCGCAACTGCGCTCGCACATGGCCGCCAGCCTGCGGGTCGGTCTGACCGTTGCGCAATTGCGTCAGCTGGCCCGGCTACTGGCCGATCAGGGTGATACCGATGCAGCCAAACGGGCAACCGAGGCGCTGGACGCCACCCAGGCCAATCAGCCCGGATAGCGCAGGGTTTCGCGTAGCAAGGTAAAGGCCGGCGAGCTCTGGCGCCGGCTCGGGTAATAGAGGTGGTAGCCAGAGAACGGCTCGCACCAGTCCGCGAGCACGTGGATCAACCGGCCCAGCGCGATATGCTCGCGCACCAGGTCCTCCGGCATATAGGCCAGGCCCAAGCCCTGAAGGGCGGCCTCCAGGCGCATGGCAATGTTGTTGAACACCAATTGGCCTTCGACACGGACTTTCAATTCCTGGCCATTTTTCTCGAACTCCCACAGATACAGCCCACCGTAAGTCGGCATGCGCAGGGTGATGCAGTTGTGCTGCATCAGATCGATCGGGACGACTGGCTTTGAGTATCGGGCGAAATACGCCGGAGAACCGACAACCGCCATGCGCATGTCGGGACCGATGCGTGTCGCGATCATGTCCTTGGCGACCTGTTCACCCAAGCGGACGCCGGCGTCGAAGCCTTCCGCCACGATGTCAGTCAAACCGTAGTCGACGATGATTTCGATGCTGAGGTCGGGATTGTCCGGCAGCAATTTTGCGAGCACAGGGTGCAGAATCGTGATCGCTGAATGCTCGCCGGCCGTGATCCGCAATTTGCCCGCCGGCTTGTCTCGAAATTCGCTGAGCAAGGCCAGCTCGGTGTCGATTTCTTCGAACCTGGGGGCGATCACTCGCAGCAGATGCTCACCGGCTTCAGTCGGTGAAACGCTGCGCGTGGTGCGCGACAGCAGCCTGACGCCCAGTCGATCCTCCAGCTGGCGCATGGCCCGGCTCAAGGCCGGTTGCGACATGCCCAGCTTGGCGGCGGCACGGGTGAAACTGCGCTCTTGTGCCACGGCCGAGAAGATCGCCAGTTGGTCGTAGCTTTCGACGGTCATTTATGCGCACCTGTTATGAACCAGTTGCGATTATGCCATTTTAGGACCAATCGTAGCGCTACAGACCACTGAACATGCTGATGATCACGGCATTGACCAGGTCAATGAAAAAGCCACACACCAGCGGCACGATCAGGAAGGCCTGGTGCGCCGCGCCGTACTTTTGCGTCACGGTCGACATGTTGACGATGGCCGTCGCCGTGGAACCGAGGGCAATCCCGCCGAATCCGGAAGCAATCACGCTGGCTTCGTAATTGCGCCCCATAAAGCGGAAGACCACGAAATACGTATAGGTGACCGTCAGCAGAATTTGCAGGGTCAATGCGCACAGAATGAACATCAGCGCACCGTTGAGCTGCCATAGCTGAAGCCCCATCAGGGCCATGGTCAAAAACATGCCCAGGCAGATATCGGAGATCAGCGACAGACCCAGGCTGGCACCGCTCCAGGTTTTCAGTCGTTGATAACCCACAAAGGCGAGAACGAGGTGGTGAATGACGATGCCCGCGAACAGGCAACTTACAAATTTTGGCAGGGTGACGCCGGCATCGACCAGCACCAGGTTGAGCCCGTAACCGGCCATCAGGGTCAGGTTGAGCCACATCCAGGCCCAGAGCACGTCGTAGTAGTCCAGCGCCTTGCTCGGTTGTTGCTCGAGAATGCCGACTTCCAGCTCCGCATCCCTGGACGGCGTCAGTTGATAACGGCGTATCAGCTGGTTGGCGATTGGGCCGCCGATGACGCAGGCGGCAATCAGGCCGACGGTGTTGCTGGCGATGCCCAGTTCGTGCGCGTTACTGATGCCCAGTTTTTCGACGAAAAGCGGTGCCCAGGCCAGGGTGGTGCCTACCCCACCCGTGAGGGAAATGGAGCCCACCATCAAGCCCGCCTTGGGATCAAGTCCAAAAACCTCGGCCACACCCATGCCCAGCGAGTTCTGCAGCAGAATGAACACAGCGGCGAGTAACAGCAGGATCAGCAGCGGGCGCCCACCCTTGAGCAGTTGGCGCATGTCCGATTTCAAGCCAATGCCGGCAAAGAAATAGAGCAGCAGGGTGTCGCGAACTTGCAGATCGAACTCGATCTGGATCTTCAGACCGAAGTAAAGCAAGGACGTAACCGCTGCACAGACGAAACCGCCAACCACCGATTCGGGGATACAGTATTGACGCAGAAAGGCGTTGTGCTGGACGAGGGTCTTGCCGAGAAAAAGCAGGAGAATGGCGAGGGTAAAACTCACGAGGCCGTGAACCTGGAAGAGCTGTGAAGTCATTTAAGGCCTACCTAAAAACTGAAAAATCATTATCAGGATTCGCTCGTTCAATGTTTAGACCTGTATCAATGAACGGTCGAAACAGCCTTGCTCGTCCAGATAGCTTCCCAATCATCAGGTGCGTCTGTGCGCCAGGAGTGAGGACAGCCTAGCCTAAACGGGAAAACCCATCCGGGTTGGCATAGGCTGTCATCACGCTCCCGATGGCCAATCAAGCGGCTGACTTCAGCGTTTGATCAGAGAAATCTTCGTTCCCTCGATACTGACCCCCGCCATTAATCCTTGCTGGTCGAAGATGAACGCGTAGGCGTCGTCTTTCAGCGTCGAGCTGGACAGGTTCTTCGCAGCCCCTTCATCAACCACGACAACCGTTGGCCCCACACCGATTTCCCAGCCCTTGGTTTCGGCTACATATTTCACGGCTTTATCGGTCATCAGGAAAACCGCATAGCCGTACGACTGGGCGCCGGCCTGCAGCCCCCATGAACCGCTGACGGAGTTGTAGTAGTTCTCGACTTTCGTGCCCTTCATTAAAACGCCTTCACCATAGCTGCCGCCGAACACAAGTCCCGCCTTGATGATGTTCGGGAAAACCAGCACCGCCTTGGCTTGGTGCGAGATGGTTTCGGAAAATGGATGGGTCTTGTAGAGCGTTTGCAACGCTTGTCGAGCGTCGGTATTCAGATCCTCGGCGGTGGCCGCTCCGGCATTGTTCAGGAAACCTGCCGATGCCAATGTTGCCGTCGCGAGGAAGAACGAGAGGAAGAACCGCATTGATTGAGTCATTTGCGTACTCCGCTGAGGGAGCATTGGATCAGAGCAGCGGAAAGCGCCTGCATCACGCAGGAACCGAACCCACTGAGGTTATCCGGCGCACCCTGAAGTGTGTGAATCGCAAGCATCGCTCGTGATTGTAGTTGGTTTGCGACCTTGGTCCGCGACCTTGGCCCGGGGCCACTGATCATTTGCGCTGCCATCAGCTGATATGACCACTGCGTATCGGCCGGGTTCGCTGTCGGTTCTGCTTCTGGCCGCCAGTTTCACTTTGTGAAGGATTGAAATCGCCCGGTTGAATCACAGTTGAAATCGGTTCGTCACGCGCTCAATGCAGGCAGCAAAAGGCCCGCGCAATGGCGGGCCTTCTGTTTGGGGTCAAATCCTTTTGTGCATCCAATCTGCGCTCCATCTTGTGAGCGTTTCGTGAAAAGCATATCGTAGTAATGAAAAAGCCCGGCGTCGGCCGGGCTTTCTGTAGATGGGCCAAATCCATTTGGCTGATCCCATTGTGATGGGTGGATGTGACGACGATATGACAGGGCTGACACGAAGAGCTGATCGCTGTCGGGCTGGTCAATTTAGCGGAAGCTACAATTTTCTTGAGAAAATTATGGAACGCTTGTCGAGCGGCGAGATTTTCGCCAAACCCCAGAAACGACAAAGCCCTGAATAATCAGGGCTTTGTCGTATAAAGATGGCGGAGGCGATGGGATTCGAACTCATGGACCTGTTACAGTCGACGGTTTTCAAGACCGTTGCCTTAAACCACTCGGCCACACCTCCGTTTGCGTTGCGGGCGCCATAATACCTGAATGAAACACACTGTCAAACTCTCTGCATAGCTTGTTACAGGGCGTCTGTTATGATCTTTGCGACTGAACGTTTCAAACCAACAGGAGTGTCGCCATGCGCGAACAGGATTACGCAGTTAATAACAGCGTGCAGGCTGAGCAGCTAGAGGTTAGCCGCGTCCTGCGCAACACATACGGCTTGCTCGCCCTGACCCTCGCATTCAGCGGTGTAATGGCTTTCGTTGCCCAGCAGATGCGTGTTGGCTACCCGAACGTGTTCGTGGTGCTGATCGGCTTCTACGGTCTTTTCTTCCTCACCAACAAACTCCGTGATTCGGCCTGGGGCCTGGTGTCGGCATTTGCCCTGACCGGTTTCATGGGTTTCCTGCTTGGCCCGATTCTTAACCGTTACCTGGGTATGCAAGGCGGCGCTGAAGTGGTCAGCTCGGCTTTCGCGATGACGGCGCTGGTGTTCGGCGGTCTGTCGGCGTATGTGCTGATTACCCGCAAGGACATGAGCTTCCTCGGCGGTTTCATCACGGCGGGCTTCTTCGTGCTGCTGGGTGCGACGCTGGCGGGCATGTTCTTCCAGATCAGCGGCCTGCAACTGGCGATCAGTGCAGGTTTCGTGCTGTTCTCCTCGGTCTGCATTCTGTTCCAGACCAGCGCCATCATTCATGGCGGCGAGCGTAACTACATCATGGCTACCATCAGCCTGTATGTATCGATCTACAACCTGTTCATCAGCCTGTTGCAGCTGTTCGGCATCATGGGCCGTGATGACTGATCGTCGGCACTGAGTAAAAAACCCGCCTAGGCGGGTTTTTTATTACCAGAAATTCAGGATTACTCTGCAATGACAATGCTGCCATCGGCTTGCTGGCGGTAGATGGTGTAGGGCAGTAACAAGGTATCGAGTGCGCCGGAGATGACCACGTCGATCAGCACAATGGCAGGGGCACTATCATGTACCTGCTCATCGCGGCCTTTTTCCAGGGGCGCATTCAGCGTGCAAAAGTCGTAGGTCACGCCGCTGTAGATTCGTGGTACCGCGCCGCAATAACTCTTGTGGTCCTTGAGGCTTTTTGCGGCCACTTCGTCACTGCGTACAACCGTCTGAATCGTGCCGCAACCCGCAAGCATCATTGCCACGAGCAGCATTGCCAGAGTTTTCATGCCGTCAATCCTTCGCCGGAAACCGTCAATTTACTTCAGGCTGAAACAAATATCACTCACGCCATGGGCGGCAACCGGCGCTTGACCGGGGTTTTCTTGACGATCGCCGTATTGGTTTCAGCGTGTGTGTTGAGGCGGTCGAGCAGGGTGTCCAGTTGTTCCATCGAACGCACATGCAGGCGCGCAATGAAACAGTCGTCGCCGGTGACCTTGTCGCATTCGGTGAATTCGGGAATGGCCATGATTTGCCGTTCCACTTCCTGCAACTGCCCCGGCAATGGGCGAATGCGCACGATGGCCTGGAGTTGATAGCCAAAGCATTTCGGGTCGATTTCTACGGTGTAGCTCTTGAGCACGCCGCGTTCTTCCAGGCGGCGCAAACGCTCGGCAACACTGGGGGAGGACAGGCCGCTGATTTGCGCCAGGGCCTTGAGCGAGCGTCGCGAGTCTTCCATCAGCGCCGTGATCAGCAGCTGGTCGATGTCATCGGTCATGGCGAAATCCTCTGTTAGGCAGTTTTTCGAAACAGCCTTGATAAAAAAGGCAGATCCAGAGTTTAGCCTGCTTTTTGCTCTGGAGTAGCGCCTGGGTGCATTGGCATACTTTGGCCACAAACACAGGAGTCTGATGATGGACAAATCCCTACGCCGCGGTTCGTTCGAAATGACGGCCGCCATGCTGATCTCCGGCACCATCGGCTGGTTCGTGCTGGTGTCCGGGCAACCGGTGCTGGATGTGGTGTTCTGGCGCTGCCTGTTCGGTGCCGTTACCTTGCTGCTGATTTGCGCGGCTTTCGGCTTTCTGCGCCCCGGCATTCTGACCCGCACCACGTTCCTGCTGGCTGTGCTCAGCGGTGTGGCGATTGTCGGCAACTGGGTGCTGTTGTTCGCGTCCTATTCCCGGGCGTCAATTGCCATCGGCACCGCCGTCTATAACGTCCAGCCGTTCATGCTGGTCGGGCTGGCGGCGTTGTTCCTCAACGAAAAGATCACCGCGCAGAAACTGACCTGGCTGGGCGTTTCGTTTCTCGGGATGCTGGCGATTGTCAGCGCCCATGGCAGCCAGGGCGAAAGCGGCGGCGATTACCTGATGGGCATTGCCTTGGCCTTGGGCGCGGCGTTTCTCTACGCGATTGCCGCGTTGATCATCAAGCGTTTGACGGGCACCCCGCCGCATTTGATCGCGCTGATTCAGGTCAGCACTGGCGTGTTGTTGCTCGCGCCATTCGCGAATCTTTCGGTATTGCCGCAGGCGCCGAGCGCGTGGGCCAGCCTGGTGACGCTGGGTATGGTGCACACCGGCGTGATGTACGTGTTGTTGTACGGCGCGATTCAAAAACTGCCGACTGCGCTGACGGGCGCGCTGTCCTTCATCTATCCGATCGCGGCGATTTTCGTCGACTGGTTTGCCTTCGGCCATCGCCTGGAGCCACTGCAATGGATCGGCGTTGCGGCGATTCTGCTGGCCGCTGCCGGCATGCAACAAGGCTGGTCACTGAAGTTTCGGCGCACGGTGACGCCGTAATCCGCGACCCAGGCGTCAGATGTTCCAGCGCGACGCGTTACTGGCCAGTCGCTGGCGCATCTCGCCGACGTTGGCGGCTAGTTGTTGAGTCAATAAACGATAGCCGTCCAGCGTGTTGTAGACCGGCGCATCGAGGCTGACAAGCGGCACATCCACGGGCCGATTGAGCCGCTGGGCGGCGCCTGATTTCAACGCCCGGGCCATGCCGATCAAATGCACGCGAATCTGCCGATGCTCGGCTTTCAATGCCGTTTGCATCAGCGACATCGCCTCGGGGTCATTGGCATCCGGTCGGGTATTGCCGAGGATTTCCAGGGTGCTGACGCACATGCGCAGGTTGCGCTGGAGGGCATCGAGTTCGGTCATGGAAATCTTCACTTCCTTGGACACCGATGGCATCAGTGAGCGAAGTTGCACCATCGCCGCGTTCAGGCGGGTCATGAGCTTGAGGTGTTCGTCGGCGGTGATGGCCTGGCCGTCAATGATGCGCCCGTAGATTTTCGCGCAATCACGCAGCGCATCGGCCAGGTTGTAGCGCCAGGAATAAACCGCGTACAGCGGCAGGGCGAAGGAAAACGCCAGGGCCAGGGCAATGCCGATCAGGATATCCACCCCGCGCCACAAGCCATCGGTGACCGGGTTGTCGCCGTGCCCGGCAACGATGAACACGGTAATCGCCGATAGCAGCGCGGTGTAACCACCCTTGCCGATGGCGTGATACGAGAAAAACCCGCAGACCACCGACATCGCGAAATAGGTCAGCCAGGGCATCCCGAGCCAGGCCTGTTGTGCCACCAGCACCAAGCCGACACCGGCACCGATCAGGGTGCCGATGGCGCGCTCGGCGGCTTTCTTGCCGATGTTGCCGTGGTGCTGCAAGCCGCCGATCACCACCAGCATCGTCACCGACGCCCACTCACCGTGGGGCAGATTGATCCCGGTGGTCAGCAGGATCGTCGCCAGCAACCCGAGCGACACCCGCACCGCGTGGATCACCCGGGCATGGCGGTAGCGCCGGTACGGGTCCAGCAACGGACGCAGCAGTCGGCGCAGCAAGGGTGGCAGCCGATGGGCTCTGGATGTACTCAGGCTGGCTCTCCTCAGAAGATGTAGTCGGTGGTCAGGAAGCTCGAACTGCGGCCGCTGATGATCTCGCTGATCAGGTCCTTGTTGGTCTCCTGGAACTTGGTGGCTACCAATGTGCGGATCGAAAACACCCGCAGTGCGTCATGTACCGACAAGGTGCCTTCGGCCGAGTTCTTGCGGCCATTGAAGGGATAGGTGTCCGGGCCGCGCTGGCACTGGGCATTGAGGTTGATGCGCCCGACCTGATTGGCGAAGGTGTCCACCAGCCGGCCGACCGCCACCGGGTTGGTGCCGAAGATGCTCAATTGCTGGCCGAAGTCCGACTCCAGCACGTAGTCGATCACGGTATCCAGATGACGGTACGACACGATGGGGATGACCGGGCCGAACTGTTCTTCCTGATAAACCCGCATCTGCGGCGTGACCGGGTACAGCACCGCCGGGTAGAAAAACGACGCACGAGCCTCGCCACCGTTGGGGTTGACCACCTTGGCGCCCTTGCTCTCAGCGTCCGCCACCAGTGCATGCAGATAGTCGACCTTGCCCGATTCCGGCAGTGGCGTCAGGGTTACGCCAGTTTCCCAGGGCATGCCGGGTTTGAGGTTGGCGAGCCTGGCATTGAATTTGTCGATGAAGGACTCGACCACGTCTTCGTGGACAAACAGGATCTTCAGCGCGGTGCAGCGCTGGCCATTGAACGACAGCGAGCCGGTCACCGCTTCACTGACTGCATTGTCCAGATCCACTTCCGGCAGGACGATGCCCGGGTTTTTTGCATCCAGGCCCAGCGCTGCGCGCAAGCGGTGGGGTTTGGGATGGAGTTTTTTCAGGTCACTGGCGGCCTTGTTGGTGCCAATGAAGGCAAAGATATCGATCTTGCCGCTGGCCATCAGCGCACTGACCGTCTCGCGGCCGCTGCCGTAGATGACGTTGATCACCCCGATCGGGAAGCTGTCGCGGAAGGCTTCCAGCAGCGGGCGAATCAGCAGCACGCCGAGTTTGGCCGGTTTGAACACCACGGTGTTGCCCATGATCAGCGCCGGGATCAGCGTGGTGAAGGTTTCGTTCAACGGATAGTTGTAAGGCCCCATGCACAGGGCGACGCCCATCGGCACACGACGGATCTGGCCGAGGGTGTCCTGTTCCAGTTCGAAACGGCTGGAGCGGCGGTCGAGTTCTTTCAGCGCGTTGATGGTGTCGACGATGTAGTCGCAGGTGCGGTCGAACTCTTTTTCCGAGTCCTTGAGGTTCTTGCCGATTTCCCACATCAGCAACTTGACCACGGCATCGCGCTGCTCGCGCATGCGCCTGAGGAAGGTTTCGACGTGCTGGATGCGCTCGGCCACGCGCATGGTCGGCCACAATCCCTGGCCGCGGTCGTAGGCGCGGACGGCCGCGTCGAGGGCGGTCAACGCGGTGTCGGCATCCAGCAGCGGCGTGCTGCCGAGGATCACTTGCTCGTCGCCATTCGGGCCTGCCAGGTACACCGGGCTGCGGACCTGGGCCAGCGGCCCATTCCAGGTTCTGAGTTGGCCATCGACCAGGTACTCACGTTGCTCGGTCGGGCCATCAAGTCGGTACTTTTCCGGGATGTCGGCGGGGCTTGGGAACAGGTTCTGGAGAATATTGGCTGTGGTCATGTCGCTACCCCTCTGGATTGGCTGATGCACTGATGAATCGTTTTAGCAGACCTCAGCAACGCTTGTCATGACTCATCTCAGCGTTTTTCCGCACAGTGTGATGTCCGAGGACTTTTCGATGCCTGCCGTCATGGCCTCAGAAGCTCCCCTTGTTGGCCCCCAATGCCCTCAACCCGCCCACGCGGGGTGCCTTAATGTTGACTCTCCTTGATCACAACAAAAAAAAGCTGCACCCGGCTGGCCGGGCAGCCAATGAGAGGACAGCCATGCAGGCAAGCCGATTAACTGAAAAGCCTAGCCTTTGTTTGGCCTTGGCGGGGTGTGTCTTTGCGGCGTTGCTGGCAGCGTGCGGCGAAGAGCCGAACAAACCGCCGACCCGCAGCGAAGCAGGTGCCGCGCGGCCCGCCGACGCAGAGCTGGCGCAGGTCTACGACAACAGCTGCAAGCTTTGCCACGCCAACCCGGCGGCCGGGGCGCCGCTGACCGGCGACATCAAGGCCTGGCAACCACGGGTATTGCAGGGCGCCGACACGCTGCTCGACCACGCGATCAACGGTTACAACGGCATGCCGCCGATGGGCATGTGCATGCAGTGTTCGCAAGAACAGTTCCTGGCGCTGATTGCCTTTATGTCCGGCCAGCAAATCCAATAACAAGAACGGCAGGGTGCGATTCATGACGATGGACCTGACTCGGCGTCAGTTGTTGCAGCGGGTGAGCGTCATTGGCGCCTTTACCGTGCTCGGCTCAACACCGGCACTGGCCGAACTGCTGCGCGCGCCACGCCTGATTCCCTGGCGCAACTGGTCGGGCGGCCAGAGTTGCCTGCCGGCGGCGCGGCTGGCGCCCAAGAACCTGGATGAGTTGACGCAAGTGGTGCGCCAGGCCCCCGGCAAGATTCGTCCGGTAGGCTCAGCGCACTCCTTCAGCGCGCTGGTGCCCACCGACGGCACCTTGCTGTCGCTGAGCTATTTCACCGGTTTGCTCGATCACGATGCGAAAACGCTGCAGGCCGAGTTCGCCGCCGGTACGCCGATGTCACGCATGGGCACGCCGCTCAAGGACATCGGCCAGGCCCTGCAAAACATGGCTGACATCGATTATCAGACCCTGGCGGGCGCGATCTCGACCTCGACCCACGGTACCGGCAAGAACTTTCAATCGTATTCGGCGCATGTCTGTGGCTTGCAGTTGGTGATCGCCAGCGGCGAGGTATTGGACTGCGACAGTACGCGTCATCCGCAGGTGTTCAACGCGGCGCGGGTGTCGCTAGGCGCACTCGGGGTGGCCACGAAAATTCGTCTACAAAACCGCTCGGCGTATCGCTTGCGGGAGCGACAGTGGATCGCCAAGACCGAAGAGTTACTGGAAGACCTGGACAAGAACACCCGGGAAAACCAGCACTGGGAAATGCTTGTGGTGACCCATTCCGACTACGCCTTGTCGATCGCCCTGAACGAAACCACCGACCCGGCCACACCGCCGGTGCCGGCGGATGAGGAGGGCGGCAACGAGTTTGTCACGCTGATCGAGAAGATCGACAAATACGCCAGCGACTTCCCGGACCTGCGCCGCACCATGCTCAATAACCTGCGCCACCTGGCCAGTTTCGATGACCGGGTGGGTGACTCGTTCGACATCTACGCCAACGTGCGCACGGTACGTTTCAACGAAATGGAATATTCCGTGCCGGCCGAATACGGCCCGGCCTGTTTACGCGAAATCCTCAAGCTGATCCAGGACAAGGACCTGCGCACCTGGTTTCCGATTGAATACCGGTACGTCAAGGCCGACGACATTCCCCTGAGCATGTTCGAAGGCCGCGACAGCTGTTCGATCTCGGTCCACCAGCATTACCAGATGGATCATCACAACTTCTTCGCCGCCATCGAGCCGATTTTCTGGAAGTACAACGGCCGGCCACACTGGGGCAAGTTGCATACCCTGAACGCGAAAAACCTGCAGCCGCTGTACCCGCGCTGGCAGGAATTCATCCAGGTGCGGCAGGCGCTCGACCCCAGCGGCAAATTTCTCAATGCGCATTTGTCATCGATTCTGGGGGTGAACTGATGGCCGTCAATCGCCGCAATTTCTTGCTTGGCACCGCGGGTGTCGGCGCCTTGTTGGTGGGGGTCGGGGCGTGGCTGCGGCCGGGTGACCGAGGCGCACCGTACAGCGATTACTTCCGTATGCTGAACCGCGAACTCAAGGACCACGGCCCGATGCGACCGGTGATGTTGATCGACCTTGATCGGCTGGATCACAACATCGATGTGGTGATGCAATCGGTCAAGCGCGCCGGCAAACACCTGCGCCTGGTGGAAAAGTCACTGCCGGCACCGGGGCTCCTGGCCTACATCGCCCAGCGCGCCGGCAGCCAACGGCTGATGTCGTTTCACCAACCCTTTCTCAACCATGATGCGGTGCAGTTTCCCGGGGCCGATATTCTGTTGGGCAAGCCGCTGCCGGTGCGTTCGGCCGAGCTGTTCTATCAGTCGCACAAGGGGCCTTTCGACCCTTCGAAGCAATTGCAATGGTTGCTCGATACACCGGAGCGCCTGCAGCAATACCTTGCCCTGGCTCAAGGGCTGGGCACGCGAATGCGGGTGAACATCGAACTGGATGTCGGGCTGCATCGCGGTGGCGTCAGCGACCTTGGCATACTCGGGCAGATGCTGGCGCTGATCAGCCAGCACCCGCAGCACCTGGAATTTGCCGGGTTCATGGGCTACGACCCGTTCGTGGGCATGGGCGTGCCGGGGATTCTGGGCTCGCCCGAGGAGCTGTTTGCCAAGGTGATGGTGATTTACCACCGCTGCGTCGACTTCACTCGCCAGCAATACCCTGGTTTGTGGCGCGAAGGGCTGACCCTCAACACGGCCGGCAGCCCGAGCTATCGCATGCATGAACACGAACAGCTCAGCAGCGAAGTGTCGGTAGGGACGGGGCTGCTCAAGCCCACTCATTATGATTTGCCGTCACTGGTGGAGCATGTGCCGGCCGCTTATATCGCCACGCCGGTGTTGAAAAACACCGGGGCGGTGAATATTCCGGCGCTGGATGACAAGTCCAGGCTGTTTTCCTGGTGGGACACCAATCAGCGCGAGACGTTTTTTATCTATGGCGGGAACTGGATGGCGGAGTTCGAATCGCCAGCGGGGTTGCAGAACAATGGCGTGTATGGCCGCAGCTCGAACCAGGAAATGGTCAATGGTTCGGCGGCGGTGGGGCTGACAATTGAGGATCAGGTGTTCTTGCGCCCGACCCAGACGGAGTCGGTGTTGTTGCAGTTCGGGGATTTGCTGGCGGTTCGGGGTGGGAAGATTGTGGATAGCTGGTCGGTGTATTCCTGAGGAAGATTCTGAGTCTGTTAAACCGCTATCGCGAGCAGGCTCGCTCCCACAGGGAAATGCATTCCAGAGTGTGGGAGCGAGCCTGCTCGCGAAGGGGTCAGTCAAAACGCATAGGGAATACTGACCTTCGCCCAAAGCATTTCCCCTTCAGGCCGGTTTTCCACGTCGAATTCCTTGGCCCAGCGAATCTCCGCGCTGGCGTATTTGAGAAAGGTCCAGTGTAGCGCCGGACCAATCGCAAACACCTGTCCGCGAACCCCGTCATTTACGTCCTGGCCATTGAACTGCACGGTGTGGCCGAACTGTTTGTCGTCGGTGGTTTGCTTGAGGTAGTAGCCGTTCAACCCGAGCATCAGGTCGTCGGTGATCTTGAAACTGGCCGAATAGTCGAAGTGGAAAATCTGCCCCGACTTGTAATCGGTGTCCTTGTTTTTCTCGTTGAAACTGTAGGTGGTCTTCATCGACACCTCGGTGCTGTCCGTCGGCAGCCAGGTGAAGGAAAACAGTGGTTTGTAGGTGTAGAAGTTGTTGCTGGTGTTGGCCAGGCGGTCAACGCTGTACTCGCCGGTCGGCACGGTGATTTCAATGGCGGCGCCGAGGGTCAGGTTCTTGCCCATGTCCCAGAGAATGATCGGCGCGACCGTGGTGTCGCCCATGCCTTCGCGGGTGTCCTGCAAGCCGAACACTGCGACCTCCTGCTTGAGCCAGGGCTGCGCGATGTAGCCGGCCAGCCGGCCGCCAAACACTCGCACCGGGCTGAGGTAATCCAGGCGCGGAACGACCGCCGTGGACTCGATCTCGACGTTCGGCACCTTGCCGCCGAGCGAACTGATGTTCAGTTTCGTGGCTTTGTAGTGGTTGTAGTAGAGGTTGAACGCAACCATGTTGTCCGGAAGGCTGTCGGGCGAAAGCGGCAACATGAAAAAACCGTCGGTGCCGGGGCCGATGTTGTCCACGCCAGCCTCGGTGGCCAGTGCCGGTTGCAGGGCGCAGACGCCGGCCAGGCCAATGACCAGTAGGGGAAGTGTCGTGCGGGTCGGGATCATGGGTGTACTCATTATTATTGTTAGCGGGCTGTCCGGCATCCATACGAGGGCCGCAACATAGAAATAAGCTGTCTGCGCCCTRCAAGGCAGGGTATTGGCGGCCATTTAGGGGGACTTCTGCGGACAGCCTTTGCACCCTGTGCTAACTTCCTTCGACATAACCGGTTACAAAAATAAGAATGCAGCTCGACCCGGAATGTATGGCCCCATGCAAATGAAAGTGACCGATCCCACCTTTGAACTGGCGCTGGTGTCGCCGTTTCTCCTGCAGACCCTGGCCGAAGTCGCCGAACAAAAAGGCATCCACCCCGAGAGCCTGTGCCGAGGGTTGGGTTTTACCTTTGAAGACCTGCAGGACCCGGCGCAGCGTATTTCCTATCGCCAGGCCGTGGCCATGATTCAGCGCGCGCTCAAGGCCTTGCCCAATCAGGGATTGGGCTTGTGGGTCGGCGCGCAGAATGTGCTCGGTACGTTGGGGTTGTTGGGGCATGTGTTGTCGCTGTGCAAGACCCTGCGCGATGCCTTCGAGTTGGGCATTCGCCATCAACACACCTCTGGCGGCATTGTCGTGTCGAGTGTGGAGGAGGCGGGGGATCGGGTGTTTGTCGACGCTGAATGCCGCTTGCCGTTCGCCGACGTGCAGTTGTTCGCGGTCGAGGAGTTTTTCGCCAGCTTGCTGGTGTACGGCCGGGCGCTGGTCGGGGCGGATTTCAAGCCGATGGCCGTGGAGTTCATGCATGCCGCGCCGGACTATCTCGGCGAATATTCGCGCCTGCTCGGGCCGGACGTGCGTTTCGGTTGCCTGCAAAACCGCATGGTGATCGATGCGTATTGGCTGGACGTTCACTTGCCCAATCACCATTCCCTGGCCCTGCGTCAGGCCGTGAAATTGCTCGAACTGGAAGCCGCGCAGGTGCACCAGAAAATGGATCTGATCCAGGCGGTGGAACGGGCGATTGCCCGGGACCTGACCGAGGGCAGCCACATCGAGAAAATCGCCGGCGACCTGAACATGAGTAGCCGCACCTTGCGCCGCCGCCTTACCGAACACGCGCTGACGTTTGAAACGCTGCTGGAACAAGTGCGCCAGGCCCGCACCATGAGCCTGCTGGCCAACCCGGACATGTCCATCGAACGCATCACCGAGGAAGTCGGCTATAGCGACGTGCGCAGCTTTCGCCGGGCGTTCAAGCGCTGGACCGGCATGAGCCCGAGTGCGTTCCGTAACGAAAGCCCCAGCGTGGTCTGATCTTTTTGTGGAGAGGGGGCTTGCCCCCTCACCACAGGTTCCTGGCCTCTGACGGCACACAAACCCTCGTACTCCGGTTAAACTCCATGCTCTTTTTCAAGGAGTTCATATGAGCCATTACCAGCCGGGCATTCTCGCCACCCCCGTTCCGCCTCAAGCCCGCCATATGTTCTTCGCCCTCGAATCCGCCGCGGCACTGCCGGCTGCACTCGACAACTTGATGCAACTGGTGGACGGGAAATCGGCTGTCGTCGGCTTCGGCGAATCCCTGGTCAAGGCGCTGGATGGGCAGATCGAAGGCCTGCGTACTTTCCCGGCACTGGCTGGGGTCGGTGTCGACAATCCGTCGACCCAACACGCGCTCTGGTGCTGGCTGCACGGTGAAGACCGTGGTGAGTTGCTCAACCGCAGCAACGCCATCGAAGCGGCACTGGCCCCGGCGTTGCGCCTGGTGCAGATGAACGAAACCTTCCGCCATATGAACGGCCATGACCTGACCGGCTTCGAAGACGGCACCGAGAACCCCCACGACGCAGCCGCCGTGGCCGCCGCCCTGGTGGGTGAGGGCGCGGACGGCACGGTGGGTGGCAGCTTTGCCGCGATCCAGCAGTGGCAGCATGACTTGAAAGGTTTCCATGGGCTGTCGGCGGATGAAAAAGACAACATCATGGGCCGGCGCTTGAGCGATAACGAAGAGATCGACGACGCGCCGGTTTCCGCCCACGTCAAACGCACCGCCCAGGAAAGCTTTGCGCCTGAAGCCTTCGTGGTGCGCCGTTCGATGCCGTGGATCGAAGGTGACCGCGCTGGCCTGATGTTCCTGGCCTTCGGTTTTTCCCTCGATGCCTTCGAAGCCCAACTGCGCCGTATGAGTGGCCTGGAAGACGGCATCACCGACGGTCTGTACCGCATCAGCCGTCCGATCACCGGTGGCTACTACTGGTGCCCGCCGCTCAAGGACGGTCGACTGGACCTGCGCGCATTGCGCATCGTCTGAGTAGCAAGGAGAGCCTATGAACCTGGTGCGTTGGGGCATGATCGGTTGTGGCAGCGTCGCTGAACGCAAAAGCGCGCCGGCCTTCTACAAAGCGCCCGGATCGGCGTTGGTGGCGGTGATGGGCCGGCGCCTTGAAGCCGTCACCGACTACGCCGCGCGCCACGGCATCGTGCGGGTCTACACTGATGCGCAGGCGCTGATCAACGATCCCGAAGTCGACGCGGTGTACATCGCCACGCCACCCGACAGCCATCACGCCTATGCCTTGCAGGTGGCCGCCGCCGGCAAGCATTGCTGCGTCGAAAAACCGATGGCGTTGAATGCCGGGCAAAGTCGTGAAATGCAGCAGGTGTTTGCCGATGCCGGGCTGCACCTGTTCGTGTCCTATTACCGACGTTCGTTGCCACGCTTCCGGCAAGTGCGGCAATGGCTGGAAGAGGGGCGGATCGGCGAGGTCCGGCACTTGAGCTGGACCCTCACCAAAGCCCCGTCGGCAGCGGACCGGAACGGCAGTGAAAATTGGCGCACCGATCCGGCGATTGCCGGTGGTGGCTACTTTGCGGATCTGGCCAGCCATGGCCTGGACCTGTTTCAGTACCTGTTCGGCGATATCGTCGAAGTCGCCGGGTTCACCGCACGTCAGGCCGGTTTGTACGCGGCCGAAGATGCCGTCAGCGCCACTTGGCGGTTTTCCAGCGGGGCACTGGGCATGGGCTGCTGGAACTTCGTTGCAGACCGTCGCGAAGACCGGGTCGAAGTGATTGGCAGTACAGGCCGGATCACTTTTTCAGTGTTCGATGAGCACCCGATCGAGCTGCACGCCGATGAACGCCTCAGCCTGAACATCGAGCATCACGCACACATTCAGTGGCACCACGTCCTGGGCATGAATGCGCATATTCGTGGCGAGGCGCAGCACCCGGCGGTGGCCGAGCAGGCGCTGAAGACCGATTGGGTGATGGACCAGATCCTCAAGCGGCACTGATTCTTCAGACCACACATAATCCCTTGTGGGAGCGGGCTTGCTCGCGAAGAGGGAGTGTCAGTCGACGCCAATGTTGTTTGACACACCGCCTTCGCGAGCAAGTCGGATCGCCGCACCGCCGCTCCCACAATTGTTCTTGCTTCGCACTTCTAACCTTATGCGCATTCGGTATTTCTCAAGCGTGTCATAACCTCACTAAGATCACGTCATAACTCGTTATAACAAGTGATCTGCCATGACCGATAACGTTCTATCCATCAGCAGCGTCCCGTTGCACACCCAGCTGCGAGACGTGCTGCGCACCCGCATCCTCGACGGCGAATACCCCCAAGACAGCCAGATGCCTTCCGAAAGCGAACTTGGCGCGTTGTTCAAGGTCAGCCGCATCACGGTGCGCCAGGCCTTGGGTGACCTGCAAAAGGAAGGGCTGATCTTCAAGATCCACGGCAAGGGCACCTTCGTCGCCAAGCCGAAAACCTTCCAGAACGTCAGCACCCTGCAAGGCCTGGCCGAGTCCATGACTGGTCGCGGCTATGAGGTGATCAACCGCCTGCGCAGCTTCAAGTTCATTGCCGCCGAAAAGCTCGTCGCCGAGCGTTTGCAGGTGGCCGAAGGCGAGGTCGTGGCGCAGATCAAACGGGTGCGCCTGATCAATCGCGAGCCGATTTCCCTGGAAATCACTTACCTGCCCAAGGCCGTTGGTGAGCGCCTGGAAAAAGCCGACCTGGTCACCCGCGACATTTTCCAGATCCTGGAAAACGACTGCGGCCTGGCCCTGGGGCACGCCGACCTGGCCATCGATGCGGTACTGGCCGACAGCGACCTGACTCGGGCGCTGAACGTCGAACCCGGCTCGCCGATCATGCGCATCGAACGCTTGACCCACGATGTCGAGGGTCGTCCGCTGGACTTCGAACACCTTTACTACCGTGGCGATGCCTTCCAGTACCGCCTGCGGATCGACCGGCAAAAAGGGGAGCAGGCATGACGCGCAGCACGTTGGAGCAGGAATACGACATCGTTGTCATTGGTGGCGGCACCGCCGGCCCCATGGCCGCGATCAAGGCCAAGGAACGCAACCGCGACCTGCGGGTGTTGTTGATCGACAAGGCCAACGTAAAGCGCAGCGGTGCGATCAGCATGGGCATGGACGGCCTGAATAACGCGATCATTCCCGGCCACTCGACGCCGGAGCAGTACACCAAGGAAATCACCATCGCCAACGACGGCATCGTCAATCAGGCCGCGGTGTACGCCTATGCCACCCACAGCTTCGAGACCATCGAGCAACTGGACCGCTGGGGAGTGAAATTCGAGAAGGACGAAACCGGCGACTACGCGGTGAAAAAGGTCCACCACATGGGCGCTTATGTGTTGCCGATGCCGGAAGGGCACGACATCAAAAAGGTTCTGTACCGCCAGCTCAAGCGCGCACGGGTGAGCATCACCAATCGCCTGGTCTGCACCCGATTGCTGACGGATGAAGAGGGCGCGGTCAACGGCGTGATGGGCTTTGATTGCCGAACCGCTGACTTCCATGTGATCAAGGCCAAGGCGGTGATCCTCGCCTGCGGTGCCGCCGGACGCCTGGGGTTGCCGTCTTCGGGCTACCTGATGGGCACCTACGAAAACCCGACCAATGCCGGCGACGGCTACTCGATGGCCTACCACGCCGGGGCCGAGCTGGCGAACCTGGAATGCTTCCAGATCAACCCGTTGATCAAGGATTACAACGGCCCGGCCTGCGCCTACGTCACCGGCCCCTTGGGTGGCTACACCGCCAACAACAAGGGCGAACGCTTCATCGAGTGCGACTACTGGAGCGGGCAGATGATGTGGGAATTCCACCAGGAGCTGGAAAGCGGCAATGGCCCGGTGTTCCTCAAACTCGATCACCTGGCCGAGGAAACCATCCAGAACATCGAAGAGATCCTGCACAGCAACGAGCGTCCGAGTCGCGGCCAGTTCCACGCCAATCGCGGCACCGACTACCGCACGCAGATGGTCGAGATGCACATCTCGGAAATCGGCTTTTGCAGCGGGCATTCGGCCTCGGGGGTGTGGGTCAACGAGAAGGCCGAGACCTCGGTCAAGGGCTTGTACTCGGCGGGGGACATGGCTGCCGTGCCGCACAACTACATGCTCGGCGCGTTCACCTATGGCTGGTTCGCTGGCCACAACGCAGCGGATTTTGTCGCCGGGCGCGAGTTTTCAGCGCTGGATGCCCGGCAGATCGAAACCGAAAAACAGCGGGTTTACGCACCGCTGGACCGTGAACACGGCCTGCCACCGGCCCAGGTCGAATACAAGCTGCGACGCTTCGTCAACGACTACCTGCAACCGCCGAAAGTGACCAAGAAGATGCAGATCGGCCTGCAACGCTTCAGCGACATCCAGCGCGATCTCGACCAGATCAAGGCCCACAACGCCCACGAGCTGATGCGCGCCATGGAAGTCAGCATGATCCGCGACTGCGCCGAAATGGCCGCCCGCGCTTCATTGTTTCGCGCCGAAAGCCGCTGGGGGCTTTACCACCATCGCGTCGATCACCCGCAACGCAACGACCGCGACTGGTTCTGCCATTGCCACCTGAAGAAAGACGAAAACGGTTTGATGAGCAGTTTCAAGAAAGCCGTCGAGCCTTACATCATCCCGCTGGATGCCGACGAGATGCAGGCTTACGACCGGTTGCGGGTCGGTGCCGATGCGGCTTGATACCGACAACAAAAGAGAGACCGAACATGGCTTACCAACCCCAGGAAATCTTCTTCCGCTCCAACGCACCCGTCACGGTCGATGAGGACAAATGCATCGCCCACAAAGGCTGCACCGTGTGCGTCGACGTCTGCCCGATGGACCTGCTGGCGATCAACCCGGCCACGCAAAAGGCCTACATGGCGTTCGATGAATGCTGGTACTGCATGCCCTGTGAAAAGGACTGCCCGACGGGCGCTGTGAAAGTCGAGATCCCGTACCTGCTGCGCTGAAATACTGTCCATGTGGGAGCGGGCTTGCTCGCGAAGAGGCCAGCCCAGACAACAAAACGCCATCCGGCACCACCGGACGCCTGATTCAAGACACCCCTCGTTTCCCACCGCGCCCTGATCGTGGCGGAGACGAACATCCAATAAATGATTCGAGGGGAAACACTCATGATGTTGCGTGCAGCTTTGGCCGGTCTGGTACTGGCTTCATTCACCCTGTCGGCCTCGGCCGAAACCATCCGCATTGCCATCGGCACCCAGGACACCACCATCAACTGCGCCGCCGGCGGATTGTTGATTCGCGAACTCGGGCTGCTGGAAAAATACCTGCCCCACGATGGCCCCTACAAAGACGCCCAATACGAGGTGCAGTGGAAAAACTTCACCAGCGGCGCCCCCCTGACCAACGAAATGGTGGCCGGCAAACTCGACTTCGGCGCCATGGCCGATTTCCCCGGCGCGTTCAACGGCGTGGCGTTCGAAACGGCGGGCAAGCACAGCCTGTTCATCAGCGTGCTGTCGGGCAGTATCAAGGGCAGCGGCAACGGCATCGTGGTGCCAAGCGCATCGGGCGTGCAGTCGCTGGCAGAGCTCAAGGGCAAGACCATTTCCGTGCCGTTCGCTTCCACCGCCCACGGCATGCTGCTGCGCGCCGTCGCGGCCCAGGGCTGGGACCCGCTCAAGGACGTGAACATCATTGCCCAGCCGCCGGAAGTCGCCGGCTCCGCGTTGCAGGCCGGCAAGATCGATGCTCACGCTGACTTCGTGCCATTCGCCGAACTGTTCCCCAGCCGTGGTTTCGCCCGCAAGATTTATGACGGTTCCCAGGCCAACGCGCCGACCTTCCACGGTGCGCTGGTCGATCAGGCCTATGCGAAGAAGTACCCGGAAATCGTCGTCGCTTACCTGCGGGCGAGTATCGAAGCCAACCAGCTGCTGGCGGCTGAGCCGGAGAAGTACAGCGAATTGATCGCCAAGGTCACCGGGGTCGATGCCGAGGTCAATTACCTGTTCCATGGCCCCCTCGGTGTGCAGACCCGCGACCTGAGCTGGAAGCCGGAATACCGTCAGGCCGTGGGCACAGCCATCGATACCCTCAAGTTGTTGAAGAAGGCCGATCGCGGTCTGGATCTCAACACCTTCATCGACGACCAATACATCCGCGCCGCCTTCAAGGCCTCGAACCTGGACTACAGCGCGCAACTGGCCAGTTACGGGCAGACGCCGCTCAAGGCCGTCGATGCCACCAGCGGCAAAGCCATCACCGACTTCAGCCATGTGGCGGAAATCTGGGTGCGCGGCGAGCCGAAAGTCCGTCAGTACGCCTCGGCGCAAGCGGCGTTTGCCGCGCTGGCCAGCCTCAAGCAGGAAGGCAAGAGCATCCGCGCGGTGTACGCCCAGGCCAGCGACAGCGGGATCAAGCTGCTGGCGGATCAGGCGTGGTTTGCCACCGATGGCAAAGGGCAACTGAGTGCGTTCCTGCTCAAAGGTCAGGCCCAACAGTTCGCCACGGCCCAGGGCGGCAAGGTCCTCGACTTCACTGATGCCACTGCGCAGGCCGTGGCGGTTCGCTAACAGTCGTAACACCGCAATCCCCTGTGGGAGCGGGCTTGCTCGCGAATGCGGTTCAACATTCAACATCTGAGTTGACTGAAACACCGCTTTCGCGAGCAAGCCCGCTTGTGTCTAGATCCAGGGTTGAGAGGAATAATTGTGTACCGATCATATTCACGCTGGATCCCAAGAGCCGCATCCTTGCTGCTCTGCCTCGTATTCTGGCAACTCGCCGCCAGCCACCACTGGAACCTCGGCCTGGTGACCTTCGCCAATGTCCCGACACCCGTGGCGGTCATTGAAGCCGCCCTCGGCCTCGGCGACTCGGGCAAGCTCGCGCAGCACCTGGGCAGCAGCCTCGGCCGGGTATTCGCCGGTTACCTCGCGGCGCTGATCATCGGCGTGGCCCTGGGCCTGGCCATCGGCCGCTCGAAATGGGCCGAAGATCTGTTGCTGCCGCCCTTGGAAGTGCTGCGCCCGATCCCGGCGGTGGCGTGGATTCCCCTGGCGATCCTGATGTTTCCCTCGTCGGAACTGTCGATGGTGTTCATCACCTTCACTGGTGCACTGTTCCCGATCCTGCTCAACACCGTGCATGGCGTCGAAGGCGTCGACCCACGGCTGATCGCCTCGGCGAAAAGCCTCGGGGCAGGGCGCCGGGCAATCCTGCTGGAGGTCGTTCTGCCGGGTGCCGCGCCCAGCATCATCACCGGCCTGGCCATCGGCATGGGCACTTCGTGGTTCTGCCTGGTGACGGCGGAAATGATCTCCGGTCAATTCGGCATCGGCTATTACACCTGGGAGTCCTACACCATCCAGAACTACGCCGACATCGTGGTCGGCATGTTGCTGATCGGCGTGCTCGGGATGGGCAGCAGCCTGTTGATCAAGCGTCTGGGCGGGCTGTTCACGCCCTGGCATCGACCACGAGGAAAAGCCTGATGAGCGTTTTTCAACACATGGAAGGGCGTATCGATGTTCGCGGGCTGTCGATCAGCCTGGGTGAGGGGGCCGCGGCTTTCGAAGCGGTACAGGGCCTTGATTGCCAGATCGAACCGGGACAGTTCGTGTGCATTCTCGGGCCGTCCGGTTGCGGCAAGTCCACCTTGCTCGGCGCCCTGGCCGGCCACCTGCAACCGCGTACCGGCACCTTGAATGTGGATGGCGCGCCGGTTTCGGGGCCATCGCCGCAACGCGGCATGGTGTTCCAGCAGCACACCCTGTTTCCGTGGCGCACGGTGCGTGACAACGTGGCGTTCGGCTTGAAAATGCGCGGTGTCGGCAAGCTCGAACGGCACAAGGCGGCGGATGAAATCCTTGCGCTGGTAGGCCTCGAAGGTTTTGCCGGGCGCTGGCCCGATCAGCTCTCCGGCGGCATGCAGCAGCGAGTGGAAATCGCCAGGGTGCTGGTCAATCGACCGCGCCTGTTGCTGATGGACGAACCCTTCGGTGCCCTCGACGCCCTGACCCGGTTGAACATGCAGGAACTGCTGCTGGACATCTGGACGCGCATCCGCACCACCGTGGTGTTTGTCACCCATGACATCGACGAAGCGCTGTTCCTCGCCGATCGCCTGCTGGTCATGAGCTCGCGCCCCGGGCGAATCATCGAAGACCTGCGCCTGGATTTCCCCAGGCCGCGCAGCACGGAACTGGTGACCCGCCCTGAATTCTCGCACCTCAAGCGCCATTGCCTCGAACTCCTGCGGCACGAAGACGGTCGGCAACTGCCACGCCTGAACCCGCTCGGACTTCCCCCTGAAAACAAACTGCCGCGATTTGCCCTATGACCTCACTATTCGAAGTAACCGATAACGACGACATTCTTGCCCTGCAACCGCGCTTGACCGATGACGATCCCGGTGTGCGCCGGATCGCACTGATCGAGTTGGCCGATCTTGAGGAGCCGGACGGCCTGCTGTGGTTGATCGATCGACTGGCCGAAGACCCGATTGCAGACGTTCGCGCCGAAGCCGCGCGGTTGCTGGAAGCCTGGGAGGACGAGCCGGTGGTTGAGGCACTGTGCCAGGCCCTGACGGATCCATCCCCGGCGGTGCAGGTGGCCGCTGCGCAAAGCCTCAGCCTGCTCAAGAGTGAAGCGGCGGGCCGGGTCATTCTGCCGTGGACCGGGCACGCCGACAGCGGCGTACGCATTGCCGCGTTCAGGGCGTTGCGCGAGTTGCGTTGCCCCGATGCCGCCGATGCGGCGGCCCGGGCACTGGACGATGAAAGCGCCAGCGTGCGCCGCGAGGCAGTGGGCGTGCTCGGCTGGCTCAAGCAACTCGATGCCTTGCCGGCACTGGCGCGGCTGGCCAGCGCTGACCCGGACACCGACGTGCGACGCGCCGCCACCGGGGCGCTGGGCCTGGCGTCTGACGCACAAGTGCTGCCGGCCCTGCGCCAGGCCTTGCGCGACGATGCCTGGCAAGTCCGCGAAGAAGCCGCCACCACCCTGGGCAAGGTCGGCCACCTCGACGCCGGCCCGGCCCTGATCGACGCCTTGGGCGACGATTACTGGCAAGTGCGCCTGCGCGCCACCCGCAGCCTCGGTCGCTTGCGTTTTGTACCTGCCCTGGACGCACTGATCGACACCCTCGGCCACCGCATCAGCAACCTGCGCAAGGAAGCCGCCTTGGCCCTCGGCGAATTGAACGACCCACGGGCCATTGCGGCATTGCAGGACGCACAAGACGACGGCGACCCTGAAGTGCGCAAGGCCGTGCGCATTGCCTTGAGCCAACTGCAATGAACCCGCTGGCGATTGGCAATTCCCGCAGCAAACAGCAGTTGCGCCTGAATTGGCCGGATGGTCGCAAACAGGTGTTCGAACACGCCGAATTGCGTCGCCAGTGCCCGTGCTCGCAGTGCCGGGCGTTTCGGCTGCGAGGGATGGCGCCGATGGTGGATGAGCGGGTTCAGGTGATCGAGTTGCACTCGCAGGGGTATGGACTGCAACTGGTGTTCAGCGATGGGCATGAGCGGGGGATTTATCCGTGGGCTTATCTTGCTGGGCTTACCGACTGAATCGAATCCTTTTCCTCATCGGGAGTTGTCGCAGTCTGCGGCAGCTCCCCCGTGTGCGCTTCCAGTTGCTTATGTTGCGAATACAGGTTCAGTAACGGCTCGGATAAACGCATCGTCCACAGTCTTTACGCCATACCGATGCATGAACTCACTACCATTGGCAAAGCGATTGAAGCGTTGCTGGCTAATCATATAAAAATAATCACAATGGTTAATTACCTCATCAACATTGTGCGAGGAAACCAGAATAGCTGTGCCCTCCCTGGCGGCGCCGCGAAGGCATTGCCAAATATAGCGACGAAATTCTGGATCTACACCGGCAGTAGGTTCGTCGAGAATCACGAAGTCTGCAGAAATTGAAAGAAGAGATAGAGTAAAGAACCAGCGTGTCTCTCCGTAGCTGCATAGCGATGATTTTTTGTTCCATATGTCTTGGTATCGATCGACTATCGCAGGGCTCCACGCACTTAGTTTTTTCAGGGTTTTATCTTGTGTCATAGGCTCGCTTGATGACAGCGCAGTCACCATTTTAAAGATGTCACGCATGCGCAACGGTGGGGGAGTGGAGATGATTTGAGAAAGGTATAAAAAGTGACTGAAGTCGTTTTTTATGAAACCGGACTTTGCTTTTTTAAGGTCACAGACGATATCGAAAAAAGTTGTTTTTCCAGATCCATTTGGTCCCAGAATGCCGACAATGTCGCCTTGAGCAACCTCAAGAGATGCTTGGGTCAAGAGGGGGTTGTCTGTATAGGAGAAATCGATGCTCTGCGCCGTGAATTTTTTCATCAGTATCGGCTCCATACGGGATTGATTCTCAGGTGCTTGAACGTTCTGTGCAGTACTGAAATAAATAAAAGAATTATTGCTGTCGTGATGAGTTTGTTGGATTCAAGATCTTGTTCCATTATCTGGCTTGCAAGTGTCAGTGGGTTTGCGAGGTTCAAAGTGTCGGTGATGGGGTTTGATCTGCTGGCACTCATTACTCCGAGGATCAACATGCAGAACGAGAAAATGGAAAGCAAAGTGTTCGAGTTCTGAAAGTTGATCGGCAACAATGAAAATGCAGCCCCAAAAGTGCAAAACATGATAAAACAGATGTAAAAGCGTAGTGCGATATTCAGTAATTCATTGAAGGCATAGTTTCCAAATGGGAGTTTGGTCGTTAAGTAAAAGGTTGCGCAATAAGATATCGATATTAACGAGTAGGCAATGAAGTGCGACAAAAGAAAAATCAGTTTCGATTCCTTGGAGTAAATAAAGGAACGGGTGAATCCGCTTTCCCTTCTTCCGATTATGTAAAAGGCGAATCCGAATAATGCGACACTTGAAGAGATGTAGGCATAAAACCATGCCGAAATCGTAATGTAGTTACTCGAAAAATAGTTGGGGTCTTGTCTGGTTATTGCAAAAAAATAGAACATCGCACAAGGTGATATCATGATCCAGAAAAAAGCGATGGGTTCTTTTAATTGTTCTTTTATGAATATTGACGTTAGGGAGAAAACTCTGGGTAAAATATTTTTAGTCATTGAGTGTCACTTTTTCAGGCTTGTTGTTTTTTATTTTGCTTTTATTTGTGGGGCGCTTGGCATTAAGTGGTGCTGCAAGGATTAGTTGATTTTACTGTTGGATGCAAGCGAGAGGATTTTGTGTCGTAGGGGGATTCCTGCATGTTTTTAAGATGCGTCCTGCATGATGTTAGGAACCTTAGTGGCTTGGTTTTGCTTTGGTGTGGATAGTTTCTAGCGTGGAACTGTGGAATTCCTTTTTGAAACTGTGTTTTAGTTTTCGGCAAGTAGAAATGATCTTGCTGTGTTGAGTAGAATATTTCTGTAGGAGTAAATGTGCGTTTTGTACTTTTTTTATGGATTTTTATTTTCTAGAGATGCTAATTTTTTAGAAAGGCGACGAACGGTAGGCCTTATTTTTTGATCGTCCGTTTTGTTCGAGTAAGGAGTGCTTGGTTTTACGTCTGCGGGCTATCGAGTTGCACACCAGGAGGATGGCCTGCTCTGGCACAACTCACCCCTGTAGGAGCGAGCCTGCTCGCGATAGCAGACTGACATTCAATATCGATGTTGACTGTGCTGGCCTTATCGCGAGCAGGCTCGCTCCTACACGGTCCTTGCCAGGAAAAAGCCAAAAGAGTACAAATGTACTCCATGACGACTCTGACTCCCCGCCGTACCGCCATCCTGACCTTTATCCGCGATCGCATCGCCGAGCACGGTCAGCCTCCGAGCCTCGCTGAAATCAGTGAGGCGTTCGGTTTCGCCTCCCGCAGTGTGGCGCGCAAGCATGTGCTGGCGCTGACCGAAGCCGGGTTTATCGAGGTCAACCCGAATCAGGCCCGGGGCATTCGCCTGCTCGGGCAGCCGCCGCGTCCCGAGTTGCTGGACATCCCGGTACTCGGCCGGGTGGCGGCTGGTGCGCCCATCGGTGCCGATGCCGAGGTGCACAGCCGCTTGCTGCTCGATCCTTCGATCTTCTCGCGGGTGCCGGACTACATGTTGCGGGTCCGGGGTGATTCGATGATCGAGGACGGGATCCTCGACGGCGACCTGGTGGGCGTGCACCGCAGCCCCGAGGCCGTTAATGGCCAGATCGTCGTGGCGCGACTCGATGGCGAAGTCACCATCAAGCGCTTCGAGCGTGTCGGCGATGTGGTTCGCCTGCTGCCACGCAACCCGGCCTACCAGCCGATCATTGTCGAGGCCGACCGGGACCTGGCCATCGAAGGCGTGTTCTGTGGCCTGGTGAGGCAAGGCTGATGGGCGCCGTCGTTGCGCTGGATACGCTGTTCAATGGCGGCCAGGTCTGGAAGGGCCGGCCTGCGCCACCGGCTGCCAGCCCGCAACCCACCGGGCATGCCGCGCTGGACGCCGCATTGCCCAGCGGTGGCTGGCCGGAGGCGGCGTTGACGGAAATCCTGTTGGCCGGGCAGGGCGTGGGCGAGTTGCAACTGGTGTGGCCGACGCTGGCACGGCTGTCGGCGGCGGGCGAACGCATCGTGCTGGTGGCGCCGCCTTATGTGCCGTATCCCCAGGCGTGGCAGGGCGCCGGAGTGGATCTGCGTCAGTTGTCGATCATCCAGGCCAGCGAGCGCGATGCGCTGTGGGCTGCGGAACAATGCCTGCGTTCGGGCAGTTGCGGCGCGGTGCTGTGCTGGCCGCACAAGGCCGATGACCGCGCCTTGCGTCGCTTGCAGGTGGCGGCGGAAACCGGCCAGACCCTGGCCTTCGCCTATCGTCCCCTCGGTGAAGCGATCAACCCTTCGCCGGCGGCCCTGCGCATTGCCATCGATGCCCGACCGGCGCAACTGCGCGTGCTCAAGTGCCGCGGCGGCCTGGCCCGTTCGGCGCCGATTGCCTTCGCCGTGGGGCATTGAGGTTGCCATGCGCTGGGTCTGCATTGTTTTCCCGCAATTGGCGCTGGACGCGGTACTGCGTCAGCGCGCCGATCCCGAAGAACCCCTGGCGTTGCTGACCGGCCCGGCCCAGCGCCGGGTGCTGCAGGCCGTCAACGGTGCGGCGCGGGCGCTGGGTTTGCGTCCCGGCCAGTCCATGAGCGCGGCACAGGCCTTGAGCAAAGGCTTTGTCACGGCCGAATACGACGCCGCTGAGATCGAACACTGGCAGCAGTTTCTCGCCGCCTGGGCCTATCGCTTCAGTTCCCAGGTCAGCGTGCATTACCCCCGGGCCGTGGTGTTCGAGATCGAATCCAGCCTCGGCTTGTTCGGCGCCTGGCCGCAATTCGAAGCGCTTTTGCGCCGTGAGCTCGGCGAACTGGGGTTTCGGCACCGCATCGTGGCCGCGCCCAACCCGGTGGCGGCGCGGGTGCTGGCCAACGCCTATGACGGTCTGGTGGTCCCGGACGATCAAGCCTTGCAGCATCACCTGGGGCAAATGCCCGTTGACCGGATCGGCTTGGAAGCACCGGTCGCCACGGCCTTGTCGCGCATGGGCTTGCGCACCTTGAGCCAAGTGCAGGCGCTGCCCCGGCATAGCCTGGCCCGGCGTTTCGAGGCCCAGGTGCTCAAGCATCTGGATGCCCTGTCGGGGTTGCGGCGGCTGGCGCTGGCGTTCTACCTGCCGCCGGACCGCTTCGATGTGCGCATCGAGCTCAATTTCGATGTGCAGTCCCATCAAGCCTTGCTGTTTCCGTTGCGCCGGTTGACCGGCGACCTGTCGGCATTCCTCAGCGGTCGCGACAGCGGCGTACAGCGTTTCGACCTGCATCTGGAACACGCCGGGTTGCCGGATACGCTCATCAAGGTCGGCTTGCTCAGCGCCGAGCGCGATCCGGCGATGCTCTTCGAACTGGCCCGGGGACGGCTGGAGCAAGTCCAGGTCGAGGCGCCGGTGCGCGGCTTTCGCCTGCGCGCCGAGGATTTGCCGACCTTCGTGCCCCAGCATCAGGAACTGTTCGACGATCGCCCGCAGCAGTCCTTGCCCTGGGAGCAACTGCGCGAACGCCTGCGTGCACGGCTGGGGGATGACGCGGTGCATGGCTTGCGCTTCCAGGCCGATCACCGCCCCGAGTGTGCGTGGCAGGCCAGTGCCGACAGCCAGCCTTGCGCGGTGCCGGCCGCGGTGAAACGGCCGGGCTGGCTGCTGACTGAACCGCTGGCGGTGCATCAGGGCTCGGCGCGCATCCTCATGGGGCCGGAGCGTATCGAGTCCGGCTGGTGGGACGGCGACGACGTACGCCGTGACTATTACCTGATCGAAACCCGTGCCGGCCAACAGGGCTGGGCCTACCGGGCGGTCGGTGAGGACGGCCCGCTGTGGTTGCAGGGCTGGTTCGCATGAGCAGCGAATATGCCGAATTGCACTGCCTGTCGAACTTCAGCTTCCAGCGCGGTGCCTCCAGTGCCCTCGAGCTGTTCCAGCGCGCGAAAAAGCAGGGTTATCAAGCCCTGGCGATCACCGACGAATGCACCCTGGCGGGCATCGTTCGCGCCTGGCAAGCGGCGAAGTCCGTGGAGTTGCCGCTGATCATCGGCAGTGAAATACGCATCGAGAACGGTCCGAAACTGGTGCTGCTGGTAGAGAGCCTCGAGGGCTATCAGGCGCTGTGCCGATTGATCACCCGCGCCCGGCGCCGCACGCAGAAAGGCCAGTATCAGGTGTTACGCGAAGACTTCAGCGAACCGTTGCCGGGATTGCTGGCGTTGTGGGTGCCGGACGCTGTCGATGCCTTTGAACAGGGCCGCTGGCTCAAACAGGTCTTCGCCGAGCGCCTGTGGCTGGCGGTGCAGTTGCATCGCGGCCAGGACGATGCCCGGCGCCTGAACGATCTGCTGAGCCTGGCCAGGGAGTTGCGCATTGCGCCTGTGGCCAGTGGCGATGTGCACATGCACGCGCGCGGCCGGCGCGCCTTGCAGGACACCATGACCGCGATCCGTCATCACCTGCCGGTGGCCGATGCCGGGTTGCGCCTGCACCCCAACGGCGAACGCCATCTGCGCAGCCTCGACGTGATGCAGGCACTTTATCCGCCAGACTTGCTGGCAGAAACGCTGAACATCGCCCGGCGCTGCACCTTTGATCTTGGTCAGTTGCGTTACCAGTACCCCCGCGAACTGGTGCCGCAAGGGTACTCGGCCACCTCGTGGCTGCGTCATTTGACCGAGGAAGGCATCGAGTGGCGCTGGCCAAAAGGGCCGAAAAGCGAAGTGCTGGTGCAGATCGACAAGGAGCTGCAACTGATCGCGGAGTTGGGCTATGAAAGCTATTTCCTGACGGTCCACGACATCGTCCGCTTTGCGCGCACCCAGCACATTCTGTGTCAGGGGCGCGGCTCGGCCGCCAACTCGGCGGTGTGCTTTGCCTTGGGCATCACCGAAATCGACCCGGATCGCACCACACTGTTGTTCGAGCGTTTTCTCTCCAAAGAGCGCAATGAGCCGCCGGACATCGACGTCGATTTTGAACATGAACGCCGCGAAGAAGTCTTGCAGTACGTGTTCCAGCGTTATGGCCGGGCCCGGGCCGCATTGACGGCGGTGGTCAGCACTTACCACGCCGCCGGTGCGGTGCGCGATGTGGCCAAGGCCTTGGGCTTGCCGCCGGACCAGATCAACGCCCTGGCCGATTGCTGCGGTCACTGGAGCGATGAAACACCGCCCGTGGAGCGTCTGCGCGAGGGCGGGTTCGACCCCGAGAGCCCGTTGCTGCACCGGGTGCTGAGCCTGACAGGACAACTGATCGGCTTCCCCCGGCATTTGTCCCAGCACCCCGGCGGTTTCGTGATTTCCGAGCAGCCGCTGGACAGTCTGGTGCCGGTGGAAAATGCCGCCATGGCCGAGCGCACCATCATCCAGTGGGACAAGGATGACCTCGATGCAGTGGGTCTGCTCAAGGTCGATATCCTGGCGCTGGGCATGCTCAGTGCGATTCGCCGATGTTTCGATCTTCTGCGCAGGCATCGGGGCCTGGACCTGAGTCTGGCGACCATCCCGTCCGAAGACGCGGCCACCTACGAAATGATCGGTCGGGCCGACACCATTGGCGTGTTCCAGATCGAGTCCCGGGCGCAAATGTCGATGCTGCCGAGGCTCAGGCCGAAGACGTTTTACGATCTGGTGATCGAGGTCGCCATCGTTCGGCCGGGGCCGATCCAGGGCGGCATGGTGCACCCGTACCTGCGGCGACGGAACAAGGAAGAACCGGAGGCCTATCCGTCGCCGGAACTGGAAGTGGTGCTCAAGCGCACCCTCGGCGTGCCGCTGTTTCAGGAACAGGTGATGCAGATCGCCATCGTCGCCGCCGACTACAGCCCCGGCGAGGCCGACCAGCTACGTCGCTCCATGGCCGCGTGGAAACGCCACGGCGGGCTAGAACCGCACAAGGAACGGCTGGCCGCCGGGATGAAGAAAAACGGCTACACCGCCGAGTTCGCCGCGCAGATTTTCGAGCAGATCAAGGGCTTTGGCAGCTACGGCTTTCCCGAGTCCCACGCGGCCAGTTTTGCCTTGCTGACCTACGCCAGCTGCTGGTTGAAATGCCACGAGCCGGCGGCCTTCGCCTGTGCGCTGATCAACAGTTGGCCGATGGGGTTCTACAGCCCGGACCAGATTCTGCAGGACGTTCGGCGTCATCATTTGCAGGTTCGTCCAGTGGACGTGCGTGCCAGTGACTGGGATTGCAGCCTGGAGCCGATCGCCGGTGCGCAACCGGCGATTCGCTTGGGGCTACGCATGATCAAGGGTTTTCGCGAGGACGATGCCCGACGCATCGAGGCGGCACGCTCCAAAGGCGCGTTTGCCGACATCACCGACCTAGGCGAGCGGGCGCGACTCGATGCCCGCGCCCAGGAGCAGTTGGCCGATGCCGGCGCGTTGCGTGGCCTGGCCGGCGACCGGCATCGGGCACGCTGGGAAGTGGCCGGGGTACAAAAGCAGCTGGGCCTGTTTGCCGGCCTGCCGAGCCAGGAGGAGGACGTGGTGTCGTTGCCAAAGCCCACCGTGGGCGAGGACCTGCAAGCCGATTACGCCAGTGTCGGCACCACCCTCGGGCCACATCCGTTGGCCCTGTTGCGTGGTGAGTTGAAGGCGCGGCGCTGCCGCAGTTCGAAGGAGTTGCTGGACGTCGAGCACGGTCGGCCGGTCAGCATCGCCGGGCTGGTCACCGGCCGACAACGCCCGGCCACCGCCAGCGGCGTGACGTTCGTCACCCTTGAGGACGAGTTCGGCAACGTCAACGTGGTGGTGTGGCGCGACCTGGCCGAGCGGCAGCGCCAGGTGTTGGTCGGCTCGCAGTTGCTCAAGGTCGATGGGCGCTGGGAGAAGGAGGGCGAGGTCCGGCATCTGATTGCCGGACGCTTGAGTGACCTGAGTTCGTTGCTCGATGGCATCAGTGTACGGAGCCGGGACTTTCATTGAGTCACAGGGCTTCAGGCAGCTGGGCCCCGGCAGCAAAGTCGGTGAGTAACTGTCCCGTTGCCACAGGGCGTTCGATCATGGGCAAGTGGTTGCAACCTTCCAGGGTGACAACCTGCCCGACCCGATCATCGGGCAGACCGATTTGCAGTGTCTCCAGGGCGGAGATATCGATCACCTTATCCTCGCGGCAGCCGATGCCAAGTACCGGCATGCTGAGCTGCGCCAGCCGATGATCCAGCGCGAGCCATTGGGACGGTGGACGGATCTGCGCCAGGGTGGACTCGATAAAGCTGCGTTGGCGCTGATTGCTCGCAATCGCATTTTCCACTTCCTGGTCGGACATCAGGGGAGGATTGAGATAGACAAGTCGGGCAGTGCGTTCTACGCCGGCACGGTCATCGTAGATAAACGGGTTGTCACCACCATTCAATGACCGGACGAAATCGTTTTCGACAAAGCTCAATCCCAACGGGTTGACCAGCACCAGGCGTGCAATACGCTCCGGCTTTTGGGCGGCAAACACGCCGGCAATGGCGCCCCCCATGGAATGGCCGACCAGATTGATTTCACGCAGGTCGAGCGCGAGCAGAAAATCATTGAACCGTGCGGCTTGTGCATCAATGTCATAACTTTCGCCGGCAAGGCGCGTCGAATCACCCCAGCCGGGAAGGTCGGGAATGATCACGTGAAAGCGTGCGCCGAGATCCTCGCCCAGCGTGCGCCAGGCATCCTTGCTTGAAGAAAAGCCATGTACCAGCAACAGGACCGGACCGTTTTTTGCGCCCTCGTAATACGACCAGGTCGTGTCGCCTGCCTGGATCGATCGGGTCATCAAGGGGGTATCGGTTGGGTTGGCCGCCTGGGCGGTGCCCAGGAAGGCGAACGTGGCGGTGGCAACTGTTGCGGTGAGCAAGCGGGTGAGTCGACTGCTTCGGGTCTGATGGCGAGGCGTCAATCTTTCAAGGGCATCCATGTCATTGAGATCCTGATGACGGTTGTCGGTTTTTAGTCGTGCCAATGATTTGGCTGGTGTACTGAGAAGCAAGAGGGGGATTTGAAGGGGGAGAGGCTACGACGGCAATGCTGGCACCTGAAAAATGTGCGACCTCAGATTTCAGATACCAACGCAGGCAATCAGGCTAGTTCTTGGCCAGCGGCCAAAACCGCTCCCCACCCCCCGGTGCATCCGTCCAGGCCTGCAACGAACGCGTCGGCAAGTCGAAGTAATCCCGCGTGCGTGCATAGCCATGCCCGCCCATGCGTCCGATCGCATCCAGCCCCAACTGGTCGATGTACAGGGTTTTCGGATCGATCAGTTCGTCCCGCACATGGGCCATCAGCACTTCGCCGAAGATGATCTCCCGGGATTGGCCGATGGACAGCGCCATCATCCGACGGCACTCCAGCGCCACCGGGGCTTCGCCGATGCGCGGACATTTGACCGTGGTGCCGGGAATGGCGGTGAGGCCGGCGGCGGTCAGTTCATCGAAGCCGGGAGCGAAGGGCACGGCGCAGACGTTCATGGCTTCCACCAGGGCATCGCTGACGATGTTCACGGTGCATTCCTGGTTGAGCTGAATGTTGCGGGTGGTGTCCTTGGGGCTTTGGTCGCCGTAGTTTTCCACGCCCAGGGCGAGGATGGGCGGATCGGCCGACAGCGCATTGAAGAAGCTGAACGGCGCCGCGTTGATCCGGCCTTCACCATCGACGGTGGTGACCAGGGCAATTGGCCGAGGCACTACGCTGCCGATCAGAATCTTGTATTTGTCCCGTGGGCTCAATGTGCTGAAGTCGAAGCTTTGCATGGGCAGAAATCTCTAGAGAAGTGGATCAATCGCGCTCAGTGGCGCATGTGCGCTGTAGTCGTCGGCGAACGGGATGGCCGGCTGGAACAGGCTTTTCCAGTCCGGTTGGCCTATGGCCCGGTCGCTGTGGCTGCGCATCAGTTTTTCGAATTGGCGTTGGGCCTGGCGCTGCAGGGCGGGGTAGTCGATGCCCTGGACTTGACCGTCCTGCATCACGCAGCGACCATCGATATAGCTGGCGATGCAGTCATCGCCACGGCCGGCCAGAACAAGATTCTTCAGCGGATCGAATAGCGGCCCCAGGTGTATCCCGCGCAGGTTGAACACGGTGATATCGGCCTTGCAGCCCGGCGCCAGCCGGCCCAGATCATCGCGACCCAATGCCTTGGCGCCGCCGAGGGTCGCGGCGTTGTACAGGTCCAGAGTGCTGGTCAGGTCGTTACCGCCTTCCATAAGGCGAGCGATGTTCAAGCCCTGGCGCATGTTGTCCAGCAAGTCCGCCGGCCAGGTGTCGGTGCCCAGGGCGAAGTTGATGCCTTTGGCCCGATAGCGCCCAAACGAATTCAGTGCCTCACCGTCCCGGGCAAACACCACCGGGCAATGCACCAGGCTGGCGCCGCCATCCACCACGCGTTGCAGGTCGTCATCGCCTCGGGTGTAGATGCCATGGGGCAGCAGGCTGCGCGGGTTCAAAAGCCCAAGCTGCTGTAACCAGCCCAGTGGCGAGGTGCCGCGCAGTTGCTCGACCATCGCCACTTCACCGAGGCCCTGACAGCAATGCAAACGCATCGGTGCGTTCAGTTCCCGGCTCAGCGCGGCGGTGCGTTGCAGCAGCGCCGGGGTACAGGTCTGGATGCGATCGGGCAGCAGCGCACCGCGAATCAGACCGTTATGCGCGCCATCGAAATCCCGGAAAAACCGTTCGGCGGCATCGAGGCCAGCCATGCCCCGGTTTTCGTCCCAGTGGTGCGCCAGGGTTCCATCTGCGTGCCAGTAGCTCATGCCGCTCATGTAGCAAGGGCCGAGGTAAGTGCGCAGCCCCAGTTCGGCAGCCACATCTGCCACCGCCGCAAATTCGTCGTAAGTCTCGGCCCACTCGCGGTAATACATCGAGGTGATCGGCATGGCCGTGGTGATGCCGTTGCGGATCAGTTGGGTGAAGGCGTAGCGGTATTTGAAGACTTCTTCTTCGGGGCTGTAGCTTTCCCGCGATCCACGCGCCAGATACTCCGCCGACCACATCCGGCCCATGGCGCGCTCGTCGCCGTTGTCCAGGGTCAGCACCGTGGAATCGAGATCGCCGAGGGCGTCCAGATCGATGAAGCCGGGGCCGATCAGCGCGTTGCCGTAATCAATCCATTGATCCACCGGGCCCGGATAACCGCGTCCGACAAACTCAATGCACGAGCCGGCAAACACCACTTCGCCATCGCGCCACAGCACATGCTGCGTGCCGTCGAAGCCGACCACGCAACTGGCCCGCAAGCCGATGCGCTTCACAAACGGCTGTCCAGCAAGCGACCACCCGCAGCAATCAACCGGCCCGTGCGATAGACCTGACGCAGCGGCCGCGAAACCACTGCCTCACCCACCGTTTGCACCGGCATCAACAGGAAGTCTGCCGGCTGGCCGATTTCCAGGCGATTGGCTTCGCAACCCAGCGCCTGGGCGCCGTTGACGGTCGCCGCCTCGAACGCCGCCGCCAGTTCTTCGTCCTTGTTCAAATCGAAACGGAACGCCAGCAACATCGCCCGCTCCAGCATGTCGCCGTTGCCCATGGGCGACCAGGCATCACGAATGCCGTCCGAGCCCAGGCATACATTCACGCCGGTTTCGCGCAGGGCCAGGAACGGCGGCACCGCGCAATCGGCCGGTGCCGAGCTCATCAGCGAAATACCCAGCGTCGCCAGGCGCTCGGCCACCGGTTTGACCTGGCTCCACGGCAACATCCCCAGGCAATACGCGTGGCTGATCATCACCCGGCCTTGACGGCTGAAACGCTCGGTGTAGTCGGCGATCAGCGCGATCTGCCACAGGCCCAGCTCACCTTTGTCATGCAGGTGAATGTCGATGCCACGGTCGAACTCGCTGGCCAGTTTGAAGACGAAATCCAGTTGTGCGATGGGGTCGTTGTCGATACCGCATGGGTCCAGTCCTCCGACGTTCTCCACACCGAGGGCCATGGCTTCGCGCATCAGTTCGGCGGTGCCGGGGCGACTGATCAAACCAGTCTGCGGGAACACCACCAGTTGCAGGTCGATCAGGTCGCGGTAGGTTTCACGCAGTTGCTGCATGGCCTCGACATGCCGCAGGCCGAATTCCGGGTCGATGTCGACGTGGCAACGCATGGTCAGCGAGCCGCGGGCGATGCAGTTTTCCAGCAGGGAACCGGCCCGTTGTGCGATGGGGGTGGTGACTTCGCGCAGGATGCGCCGTTCGTTGGCGATGTAGTCCTTGAGGGTCGGGCCGGCGCTGTTGGGGCGCCAGGGTTGGCCCCAGAGGGTTTTGTCCAGGTGCACGTGGCTTTCCACCAGTGTGGGGGTGAGCAACTGGTTCTGGCCGTCGATGTCGGTGGCGAGCAGCTCGGTGGTCGAGGCCGGGCGGCGTTGGGTGAAGCGGCCGTTTTCGATCAGCAGGTCTTCGGTGGCGGTGCCGTAGGGGCGCACGTTGCGCAGCCAGCGGGGTTGGGTCATACAAACCTCAAATTCAATGGTGTCTTGGCGGGCCTCATCGCGAGCAAGCTCGCCCCCACAGGGTTTGGGGGTGTTCACAAAATGTGTGATCAGCACAAATCACTGTGGGAGCTGGCTTGCCTGCGAAGGCCACGACTCGGTTTCAAGTCAGGCAATCAGCCCTTGAGCTTGGCCCAAATGCGGTCCTGCAGCTCCCGCGCCTTGTTGCTGCATTCCTTTTCCGGGCGCAGGCGCGAGGCGAATTCGTCGGGCATGTTGATGGCGTCCATCACCCGCCATTTGGCGTCGATCAGCTTGTCGCTCTGGATGCCGTTGTCGTAGGCGATGGCGTTGGACACGGCGGCGGCGTTTTCCGGTTTCATCATCCAGTCGATGAAGATCTTCGCGTTGCCGGGGTGTGGCGCGCTTTTCGGTACGGCGAAGTTGTCCTGGAACATCGCCAGGCCTTCCTTCGGATACACGTACTTGATGGTGCTCTTCTGCAAGGTGGCCCGCGCTGTAGAACCGTTCCAGTTCTGCATCATGATCACTTCACCGGAGGCCATGCGGTCGACGGTGTTGTCCGAGCTGTACATCTTCAGGAAGGGTTTCTGTTTTTGCAGCAGTTCGAGGATGCGCTTGGCGTCCTGCGGGTTTTCGCTGCACTCGTCGACATTCAGGTAGTGGCTGGCGGCGTTGATCACGCTGCTGGAGGTGTCGAGGGCGGCGAGCTGGCCTTGCAGCTCCTTGCGCGGTTCGAAGAACTCTTTCCACGAGTCGTCGAGCTTGCCGCCGGGCACTCGGGCGCTGTCATAGGAGAACCCGGTAGTGCCCCACAGGTACGGTGCCGAGAACTTGCGGCCCGGGTCGAAGCTCGGGTCGCGGAACGCCGGTTTGACGTACTGGAAGTTGGGCAGGGCCGAGGCGTCGATTTCCAGCAGCAGGTCCTGGTTGATCAGGGTGCGCATGATCGATTGCGACGGCACGATCACGTCATACGCCGCACCGCCGGCCTGCAACTTGGCCAGCAGGGTTTCGTTGCTGTCGTAGCCGTCCATGGTGACCTTGATGCCGGTCTCCTTTTCGAACTTGGCCAGCAGCTCGACCGGGTAGTAGTCGGTCCAGTTGTAGAAGAACAGTTCCTTGGGCTCGGCGGCCTGGGAGCCGAACGCTGTGAAGCAACTCAAGGCCAGGCCGGCAACGGCGAAACGCATGCTTTTTTTCATAAAAGAAGTCTCCACGCTCATTGTTGTTTGCCGCGCTGTCCCAGCCAGAAGGCCAGCACCACCAGCACGATGGAAATCACCAGCATCAGCGTTGAAATCGCGTTGATCTCCGGCGTCACACCGGCCTTGATCGCCGAGAAGATGTACACCGGCAGGGTTGTCGAGCCGGGACCGGCGACGAAGAAGGTCATGATGAAGTCGTCGAGGCTGACCACGAACGCCAGCACCGAACCGGACAGCACCGCAGGCCACAGCAGCGGCAAGGTCACCCGGCGAAACACCTGCCACGGGTTGGCGTACAGGTCGTTCGCCGCTTCCAGCAGGCTCTTGTCCAGGTCATTGAGCCGCGCTCGAATCGGCAGGTAAGCGAAGGGAATGCAGAAACCGATGTGGGCAACGATCACCGTCAGCAGACCGAGCTTGATCCCCAGTGCCATGAACAACAGCAGGGTGGCCACGGCGGTGACGATCTCCGGCAGGATCAACGGCAGGTTGATCCCGCCCTCGACCATTTTCTGCCCGTAGAACGGCCGGTACGTCGCCAGCGCCGCGAGCAGGGCAATCGCGGTGGCGCAGACCGTGGCGATGCTGGCGACGATGATCGAGTTCAGCGCTGCGGTCTGGATCGACGGGTTGGCCAGGATTCGTCCGTACCAGGCGAACGAGAACTCGGTCCACACCGTCGCCGAGCGGTTGGCGTTGAAGCTGTAGGCGATCAGCACGAAAATCGGCAGGTACAGATAGGCCAGCATCAACAGGCTGACTTCACGGGTCAGGGGCAGTTTCTTCAGGTGCAGGGCGATCATTCTTGGGCTCCTGGGCGTTGGGTCTTGGCGGCATTGCGGCTATAGAGGGCGTAGAGCACCAGGGACAGCAACATGATCCCCAGCAACAGGAACGACAGCGAACTGCCCAGCGGCCAGTTGCGCGCGGTGCCGAACTGCTGCTGGATCAGGTTGCCGATCATCAGCGTCTTGCCGCCCCCGAGGATCGCCGGGGTAATGAAGGCGCCCAGGCTTGGCACGAACACCAGCAAGGCACCGGCAATCACCCCCGGCATCGACAGCGGCAGGATGATCCGCCGTAGTGCATGCCAACGGTTGGCGCCCAGGTCGTAGGCGGCTTCCACCAGGCGCCAGTCGAGTTTTTCCAGGGTCGAATAGATCGGCAGGATCATGAACGGCAGGAAGCTGTAGACCAGGCCAACGCTGACCGCGAAGTCGTTATAGAGCAGGGTGATGCCACCGGCTTGCGGGAACAGCGCGTTGAGGCTCTGGGCGACCCAGCCGTGTTCACGCAGGATGATCAGCCACGCGTAGTTGCGGATCAGCAAGTTGGTCCAGAACGGGATGGTGATCAGCAATACCATCAGGTTGCGCCGACGAGGTGTCAGGCTCGACATCCACAACGCCACCGGAAAGCCGAACAGGAAACACAGGACCGTGGTGCCACCGGCCTGGAACACCGAGCGGATCAGTGCCTGGGCGTAGACCCAGTTCAGTTCCAGTTCACCGTCGAAACCTTCCTGGAAAAACAGCTGCACGTAACTTTGCAATTGCCAGTTGGCCTGCCAGTCGACGCCGCCATAGACGTTGCGCGGCAGCAGGCTGATGTAGCCCATGATGCCCAGCGGAATGGCGATCAGGGCCAGCAGGGTCAGGACCACCGGGCTGAGCAACAGCGCGCGGTTGAGGGCTGGGGACGTGCTGCTGACGCTCATCTCAGGCCTCCATCAACAGGCAGGCGTGGGGCGGCAGGTTGACCGCGACGCGATCACCCACCACCCGCCCGTGGTTCAGGCCTTCGTTGTTCTCGCGCAGCATGACCTTGATGTCGTTGTTCAGGCGGCATTGATAGAGCGTGGCCGTGCCGACATACAGCACGGCCTCGATCACGCCGCGCAGGTGATGCGGCTGCGTCGGTTCGACCAGTTGCGAGCGCTCGGGGCGGAACGCCAGTTGCACCTTGCTGCCGTCAAAGCCCTGGGCCGGGCAGGGGATTTCCACGGGCATGCCGTTGGGCACGAAGAGCTTTTCGTTCTGCTGGCCGCGCTTGAGGTGGCCGGGGAGGAAGTTGATGTCGCCGATGAACTGCGCAACGAACTGGTGTTGCGGACGCTCGTAGATTTCATTGGGGGTGCCGATTTGCAGGATCTTGCCGGCGGACATCACGGCAATGCGATCGGACAGGGTCAGGGCTTCTTCCTGATCATGGGTGACAAAAATGAAGGTGATCCCGGCTTCTTTCTGCACGCGCTTGAGTTCGACCTGCATTTCCTTGCGCAGTTTGAGGTCCAGGGCCGACAGCGGTTCGTCCAGCAACAGCACTTTGGGTTTCGGCGCCAGGGCCCGGGCCAGAGCCACCCGTTGCTGTTGGCCGCCGGACAGTTCGGCCGGTTTGCGCTTGGCCAGGTGCTGCATTTGCACCAGCGCGAGCATCTCATTGACGCGCTGGGGGATCAGTTTGCGATCAAGGCCCTGCATCTCGAGGCCGAAGGCGATATTCTGCGCAACACTCATGTGCGGAAACAGCGCGTAACTCTGGAACACCGTGTTGACCCGACGCTTGAACGGCGGCAAATCGTTGACCGGCTCGCCCGCAAGGCGGATCTCACCGTCGCTGACATGCTCGAAGCCGGCGATGGTGCGCAGCAGGGTGGTTTTGCCGCAGCCGGAGGGGCCGAGCAGGGTGAAGAATTCGTTGTCGGCAATGTCGACAGAAACATTGTCGAGGGCTGGAGCAAGCCCTGGATCGTCTGAATATCGTTTTGAGACGTTTCGCACTTCAATTGCAACTGGATGACCCATAATGGTGCATTCCTATAATTATTGTATGCAAAATCTGGATGCAATTTAGAAATACCCGGATTAATCTGCCCGTGCAAGCCCCTTTTTCAATGGCTGTTCATTCGCCAGGGTCGGTTGCACAGGGCGCAAGGAGTTGATGAATGACGGAAAAGAAACTGGAAACCACGGTCGACCGCGTCTACCAAGGGGTTTACGAAGCGATCAGCAAACGCTCGTTGCGTCCGGGCATGAAGCTTGGCGAAGCCTCTTTGGCCGAGCTGTTTAATGTCAGCCGCACGTCCGTTCGGGCCGCGCTCAAGCAATTGGAGGCCGACGGACTGGTCACCACCGAGCCCAATAAAGGTGCGTCGGTGTCGTTGCCGAGTGACGAAGAGATCCGTTCGCTGTTCGAAACCCGGCGATTGATCGAGATCGGTATCGTCAGCGAGCTGTGTCGTCGGCGTGATACCGCGGTGACCCAGGATCTGCGCGATCACTTGCTGCTGGAAGATGAAGCGCATCAGAGCGGTGATCACGAACGGCTGATCCATCTGCTCGGCGAGTTCCACATCAAACTGGCCCGCAGCCTGAACAACCCGGTGCTGCTCGACTGGTTCCAGAAGCTGATTTCCCGGGCATCGCTGTATGCCGCCGCGCTGGATGACGACAGCCACGAGGTCTGCCGCGACGACGAACACCTGCGGCTGATCGAGTACATCGAAGCGGGGAACCAGAGCGCGGCCATAGAGCTGACCTGCATGCATTTGAATGGTATCGAGAAGGCCATTCTGGATGTCGCGGCCACGCTGAAAAGCAGTTACAACCCGCTCAAGCACTTGATTGAGGTGTAGGTTGCAGTTTCCTGGCCACTGATTCCCTGCTCGACAAGGAAGCCTCAGAATCAGCTATACCTCTATGAAGCGAATAGTGTGCAGGATGCTCGAAACAAACGGGTGCAACTTACCGGGATAGAGCCAAGCCATGCAGTTTCTAGAGGATAGCCACGGGTGCTCCGGGTGGAACGGCGAAATGGCCGGGCGCATTCGTGCGTTCGACTGGAGCCTGACCGAGCTTGGCCCGCTCGATTCATGGTCCAAGAGCCTGAGCAGCGCGGTGCAGTTGATGCTCGCGTCCCCGCTGCCGATGGTGATGCTCTGGGGGCAGTCCGGGTACATGATTTACAACGACGCCTACTCGAAGTTTGCTGGTGGGCGTCATCCGTACCTGCTGGGTTCTACAGTGGAGCTGGGTTGGCCAGAAGTCGCCGAATTCAATCGCCACGTAGTCGACACCTGCCTGGCGGGCAGCACCTTGTCCTATCGCAACAAAGAACTGGTGCTGCTGCGTGATGGGGTTCCGGAAGATGTCTGGATGGACCTCTACTACAGCCCGGTGGCTGACGATGACGGACGTCCGGCCGGGGTCATGTCCATGGTGGTGGAAACCACGGAACGGGTGATATCCGAGCAACGCCGACAAGTGGCTGAAGACGCTTATCGTGCGGATAACGAACGGGTACGCCTGGCATTGAACGCCGGTGCCTTGCTCGGCTCCTTTGTCTGGGACATCAAGACCAACGTGCTGTCGGGTGATGAGCGATTCGCTCGCACGTTCTCTTATCCACCCGGGCAAGACTTGGGCAACCTGTCTCAAGAGATCGTCGAAGGGCGGATCCATCCGGACGACCGTAGCTGGGTCCAGGAACGGGTCACGCTGTCGGTCGAGACTGGCGAACCCTACAACGTCGAGTACCGGATCCAGCGTCCCGACGGCAGTTACTTCTGGGTGCTCGCCAGCGGTTGCTGCGAATTCGATGAGCAAGGGGAGGCATTTCGTTTCCCCGGCGTGCTGATCGATATTCACGAACGCAAGACCGCCGAAGAATCCCTGCTCAAGTTCACCCGTAACCTGGAGCAGCGGGTGGCCGATGAGGTCGAGGCGCGGCTGGCGGCGGAAGAGCAACTGCGCCAGTCACAGAAACTCGAAGCCATCGGTGGCCTCACTGGCGGTGTGGCCCATGACTTCAACAACCTGTTGCAAGTGATCGCTGGCAACCTGCACCTGTTGGCACGCCATGAGCCGAATAACCCGAATGTGCAGCGCCGGGTATCGGCGTCGATTGCCGCGGTCGAGCGCGGTGCCAAGCTGTCCTCGCAATTGCTTGCATTCGCCCGTCGCCAACCGTTGTCGCCCGCGGTCTTCACGTTGCGGCAGATTTTCGATGGCCTGGCGGAGCTGTTGCAACGTGCCTTGGGGGAAACCCTTCAAGTGCACATGGCAGCGCCTGAGGATTCCTGGAATGTGTTTGTCGATCGCAATCAACTGGAAAACGCCATTCTCAACCTGGCGATCAATGCCCGGGACGCCATGCAGGGTGAGGGGACCATTGATCTTTGCGCGGACAACATCGTCCTGGGTCGCCAATTTTGCGCCGGCAAGGGCATTGCCGCCGGGGACTATGTACGGGTGTCCGTGGCGGACACCGGCGTCGGCATGCCGCCGCAGGTGCTGGCCCAGGCGTTCGAGCCATTCTTCACCACCAAGGCCGATGGCCAGGGCACCGGATTGGGCTTGAGTATGGTGTTTGGTTTCGTCAAACAGAGTGGCGGTCATATCGAAATTGTCAGCGACGTCGGGCAGGGCACCCGGGTGCAGCTGTATTTCCCGCGCACCTTGCGCTCGGCACCCAGCGAAACACCGAACCCTGAAGTGCCGCAACGGGGTGGCCACGAGCGCATCCTCGTGGTGGAAGATAATGAGGCGGTGCGGGTATCGGCGGTGGAGTTGTTGCGCGAAGAGGGTTATCAGATCCTCACGGCCACCAACGGTGACGTCGCCATGCAAATGTTGCTGGAAGGGCTGGCGGTGGACCTGATATTCACCGACGTGGTCATGCCCGGCCTGATCAAGAGTTCGGACCTGGCGGCCTGGGCGAAAGTGCAAGAACCACCGGTGGCCGTACTGTTTACCTCGGGACATACCCGCGACATCATCTCGCGCAATCACCAACTCAGCCCCGACACCCACCTGCTGAGCAAACCCTACAATCCCGAAGCACTCAGGCAAATGGTGCGCACGGTGCTTAACGGCTGAAACCGGCGGAGGCGCCGGTAAAGGCAAGGTTTTATCGCATTTGAGATAGGACGACGAACGGACACCGCTGGTCTGACAGATGGTCGACAGAACGGGCTAACCGAGGCCATTCTGATAGTTGGTGAACGCAATTGATCGCGTTTCGCTGCCGATCAACAAACGGAGGTGTTCCATGCCGGTGCCCCATGACCTTTATCAGGATCTGAAACGCTCAAAGGAAGAAGTCCAGCAGAAACGCACCAAGGATCCGTTACTGGATTCACTGCTTAACAAGTATTCCCAGGCGGATGCCGAAGTGGTGAAAGCAGAGGAGGCCAAGTCCAACGATGACACCGTAAGGAAACTCAAGGAGGCTCGCCTGCTGGTCAAGGACAAGATCGTCAAGCAACTGGGCTCGACATCCTGACCCAGCGTGCTGCCACCGACGACCGGTGGCCGGAAAGTTGGAACGGCAACCAGAACCGGCACCTCGAATGCTCAGAGACCGATGTTACGGCTCTCAACGAGGTGCCTCATGACCCAGCCCGAATATCCCAGTGAACTGAACGCTGTCCCTGTGGGAGCGAGCCTGCTCGCGATAGCGGAGGGTCAGTCACCAGTGTTGTTGAATGTGCCTCAGTCATCGCGAGCAGGCTCGCTCCCACATTGGGTCTTCAGTGTATTCAGATAGTGGTGCCGCTCATTGCAATGCCTTGCTCAACGGCAATCGCACCATGTTCTGTGCTTTCAGCGAACCGAAATACAACCAGTCCCCATACTCGCGCACCGTGGTGATCGGTGAGTAGTTGTCGCTGCTGCCGTCCTGCAGGTTGGCGATCACTTTGCCCTCAAGGTCCAGACCCAGGGCAAACCCGCGATTTTCCACGGGTTTGGGCAAGACAGTCATGGCCCGCACGATCATCTTGCGCACCAATGGATGTGCCGCCGTACCATCGAGCAAGGCGTTTCGGGGGGCATACAGTGCCACCCAGAAGCGGTCTCGGCCATTGAACGACAGGTTGTCCGGCAGCCCCGGCAGGTTGTCGATGAACAGGTCATGGGTGCCGGCCTTCGGACCGCTGAGCCAATAACGGCTGATGCGGTAGGCGCCGGTTTCATTGACCAGTACATAGGCATCGTCCGGTCCCAGGGTCACGCCGTTGGCAAACTCCAGCTTGTCCAGCACAACGGAGGTTTTGCCGGTCTGGAAGTCGTAGCTCAGCAGTCGACCGTCGCCGCCGTGTTCGAGCACGGCCTCACCGTCGTGGCCATAGCCGAAGCGGCTCGAAGCATCGCTGAAATAAGCGTAGTGACCGGGTTTGTCGATGGCCACATCGTCGATAAAACCGAAGGGAACGCCGCCGGCCTCTGTGGTCAAGGCCACCAGACGCCCCTGGGCGTCGAGGGACAACAAGCCTTTGACGGCATCGGCGATCACCAGCAGGCCATTGGGATGCCGGGCCAGGCCCAGTGGCCGGCCACCGGTAACGGCCAGAACTTTGGTGGTCTTGCCGTCCAGGCTCGTGCGGATCAGGCGACCGTCGTGCAGGCCGGTGATGAGCGTGTCGTTTTCCAGCAACAAGGCTTCGGGTCCGTCGATGTTGGCGGCACCGACGCGTTCCACCTCCTTGAGCCGCTGATTGTCGGCGTAGATTCCGCTGGTGAGGGACGGCGCAGGTTGTGGTGTCCAGGCCACCGGTCGCACCTTGGTCGGCATCAGTAGCAGGAAGGCGCCGACGGCGACGATGGCCAGCAACAGACATTTGGAGGTTCTGCTCACGCGCCGACCCCCGTCGCCGCCAGATACTTCTGCGCCATGTCGCGCAAAGTCAGCATCGACGCCGCGGATTCCCGATCGATGCGCCGCTTGAGCAGCAACCGGTTGGCAATCCGCATCGCCAGGCCGCTGAATTGATACTCCAGGGTGCGGACGAAGCGTGTGTCCTCGCCTGTGGCATCGCATTCATAGGTCACCACCAGCGACAGGCCATGATCACCCCGGGCCTCAGCGCTCCAGCGCCGTCCGGGCAGGTACTCCGCCACCACCCATCTCAAGTGCCCGTCGCGCCCGCCGGCGCGGATGTCCTCCTCGAAACGTGCGCCGGCATACAACGGACCTTTTGGCCCATCGATGCGTAGCGACGACGGATGCCATTGCGGCCAAAGAGTCACGGTGCTGGCGTAGGCAAGTACCTGGACCGGGTTTCCGGCAATGACAACCTGATGCTGCATGCGGGTCATGGGCGTTCTCGTCGGGTTGAGCGGCGCAGGTTCCGGTTCCCAATACAGGGTGCCGAACAGGTAGTCCATCAGCGGGAAAACGATGTTGAAATTACGCCCCTGCATCAGTTCGCGGCGGTGGTGCAGTTCGTGCAGCCGGCGCATCTGGCGGATCCATGGCAGCCGTGTGAGCGGGTTGCGCGACGGCAGATGCTCGCAGGCATGAAACACTTCATAAGCCAGGTAACCGAGGACAAGAAGGCCGCCGACCAATCCGGCGACGTTGGTATTGATATGCTTGAGCAGCCACCAGAGGGGCAGGGCGACGGCGAGGGTGTGCAGCACGATCAGCCACGCCGGAAACAGGATCACCCGCCAGTCGCGGGCGCTGTCGTAGGTCATGTGGCCGGGGGTGAAAAAGCTGTGGTGGTCGACTGCGTGACGGGCATAAAACAGCCGGGCGAAGCTCTTTTTATGATGCCCCAGGTGGCGATGCACCATGTACACGCCGAGGTTGAACAACAGCAGCGTGACGGGCACCGCCAGCCATTCTGCTGGCCGCACCTGATGTACGTTGCTCCAGAAGACACTGATCGCCAGTGCCCCGAACATCAGCACAAACGCGCCGTGCAGCCAGGGGTTGTAGAGCGGATGAATGTCGGCGCGGTAACGGCTGCGGAATCCTTCGGTGGTCTGCCTCACTGCAATCACCTGTCGTTTTTGTTATCTCTTTCAGATTAGCCGATCCCGGTGATTTGACGGGCCGAACCTTGAGGACACAACGGCCATGATCCGGTGCAAACCGGTCTCAGGTCAGCGGATCCCAGCGTTGCGACCAGTCTTCGTCGGAGTCGATGACCTTGCGCAGCAGGTCGAAGGCGCGTTGCAGTGTCGGCGAGTCACGATCGCGCGAGTAGACCAGATAGGTCGGATAGCTGAATTCCGGAGCCTTGGGCACCCGTTCCAGGGCGCCGTTTTCCAGATAACTCTGCACGACGCGGGTGCGGAAGTAGCCACTGCCGCCGTTTTCGAGAAGGTACTGCAAGCCCAGCGGGCCGAGATTGAAACTCAGCGCGGCCTTGGCTTTTTCCGGCAGGGCTGCGTCGTGCTGGCGTCGGAATTCGCCGCCCCAATCGATGTACACATAAGGATCGGGCTTGCCGGCCAGGCGCACGAGGATCAGCTTTTCTTCGAGAATCTGTTCGACCTGCAAGCGCGGCCAATACTCGGGCTGATACACCAGCGCGGCATCCAGAACGCCCAACTCCAGTTGGCGCAGCAGGTTTTCGCCGTCGCGGATTTCCATGCGCAGGGCGTGGCTGGGGATGTTTTTGCGGATTTCGCCGGCCCAGCCGAGCATCAGCGGGTTGCACAGGCTCACCTCGCCACCGATGTGCAGCACATCGTGAAAACCCTCGGGCAACGGCAAATCACGCCGCGCGGCTTCCCAGGTTTGCACCAGTTGATTGGCGTACACCACAAACGCTTCGCCGTTGGGCGTCAGGCGGGCGCCGGCACGATTGCGCACGAACAGGGTGCTGCCCAGCTGGCTCTCGAGTTTTTGCACCCGCGCGGTGATCGCAGTCTGGGTGACATGGAGTTTTTCCGCGGCGGCAGCCAGGCTGCCATGGCGGACGATTTCGAGGAAGGTGCGGGCGAGGTCGATGTCCATGGGGTGGCCGGTGTTGTAAGTGCTCGCATTGTAAGAGCGGATACCTCATTGGTACCACTCGCCACAGGTCGGGATTCAAAAACAACGAATCCCGCCACTAAGGGCGGGATTCGTTTGCAGCAGGCACGCTCCCGAAGGCCGGGAGCCAAGTGCTTACGACGGGAACAGCTCGGACAGTTTCATCGCCAGCATCATGTCGCCTTCAGCGCGCAGTTTGCCGCCCATGAACGCTTGCATGCCGTCAGTCGAACCGTCGACGATGCCTTCCAGGGTTTCGCCGTCCATCACCAGGGTCACCTGGGCGTCCGGGTTCTCGCCTTCCTGCAGTTCGCAGGTGCTGTTCTTGACGATCAGCGAGAAGTTCTTGGTGTCGTCGATGCGGAAACCGAAGACCAGGTCCAGACCGGCAGCAGCGGCTGGGTTGAACTTGGCTTTCATTGCTTGTACGGCGTCTGCTACGGAGGTCATGGTTCGATCCTTTCTTGGGTAATAAGAGCTGGGTGATTACAGCCAGGGTCACAATAGTCCGGACTCAGCGAAACGTGATGAGTTCCGGGGCCTTCAACAGTTGCAGGTGCGCATGACCGTTGAAGGAAGCCAGGGACACCTCGCGACCACGAAACTTAAGCTGGTTGAGCGAGGTGTTGACGATTTGCCAGTTCAATTCAAAGGCCTGCCGGGCAGGCATTTGCGTAATCAGGTGGAGCAGAGCGGTGATGGTACCGCCGGAAGTGAACACGGCGATTTTCTGGGTGTTGTCGGCCTGGTCGAGGATGCGATGCAAGCCGGCCTGCACCCGCTCGACAAACCCCAGCCAGCTTTCCAGGCCCGGTGTGTCATAGGTGCCGGCCAGCCAGCGTTCGATGATCAGGGCGAAGATACGCTGGAACTCACCACGGTTTTGCGCGGCGTTGCGCAGGATGTTCAGGGCTTCGGGTTCGTCCGGCAGCATGGCCGGCAATAGCGCGCGGATCACCGCATCGGCGTCGAACTCGTTGAAGGCGCAGTCGGTTTCCAGCAGCGGCACCGGCAGGCCCACCGCGGCGAATTGCTCCAGCGCGCTGTTGGCCGTGTGCTGCTGGCGGCGCAGGTCTCCCGCCAGGCAGCGGTCGAAGCTGATCCCGAGTTCGGCCAGGTGGCGGCCAAGGATTTCAGCCTGACGAATGCCGGTCGGCGACAGGACGTCGTAGTCATCTGCACCAAAGGAGGCCTGGCCATGTCGAATCAAATAGATGCTGCCCACGTCCGCGTCTTCCCGGTACGTTGAAGGTTTGGCGAGGTTATGAGGATGGCGGTGTGCTGTCAATGAAAAAACATACGCTTGTTTGAAATGCCCGTTACAGGCCTGTTGCCAGAGCTTTCACGGCTGGTCGCAAGGTCGGCGCATGGGTATGCTGGAGGTATCCCGCGCGCGTTCAAGCCGCGCATCGTTTGAGGAGTCCCTGTGGAGTTTTTTTCCGAGTACGCCATATTTCTGGCCAAGACCGTGACCCTGGTGATCGCCATTCTGGTGGTCCTGGCCAGTTTTGCGGCCTTGCGCAGCAAGGGGCGGCGCAAGTCGTCCGGCCAGTTGCAGGTCAGCAAGCTCAATGATTTCTACAAAGGGCTACGCGAGCGCCTGGAGCAGACCTTGCTCGACAAGGACCAGCTCAAGGCGCTGCGCAAGACCCAGGCTAAAACCGACAAGAAACAGAAGAAAAAACCCGAGGCCAAGCCCCGGGTGTTCGTGCTGGATTTTAATGGCGATATCAAGGCATCGGCCACCGAAAGCCTGCGCCACGAAATCACCGCCTTGCTGACCCTGGCCACACCGAAGGACGAAGTGGTGCTACGCCTGGAAAGCGGCGGTGGCATGGTACACAGCTACGGCCTGGCTTCCTCGCAACTGGCGCGTATCCGTGAGGCCGGCGTGCCCTTGACCGTGTGCATCGACAAGGTCGCGGCCAGCGGTGGCTACATGATGGCGTGCATCGGACAGAAGATCATCAGCGCACCGTTCGCGATCCTCGGCTCGATTGGCGTGGTGGCGCAGTTGCCCAACGTCAACCGCTTGCTGAAAAAGCACGACATCGACTTCGAAGTGCTGACCGCCGGTGAATACAAGCGCACCCTGACCGTGTTTGGCGAAAACACCGAGAAGGGCCGGGAGAAGTTCCAGCAAGACCTGGACATCACCCATCAACTGTTCAAGAACTTCGTGTCGCGCTATCGCCCGCAACTGGCGATCGATGAAGTGGCCACCGGCGAAATCTGGCTTGGTGTCGCGGCGCTGGACAAACAACTGGTCGACGAACTCAAGACCAGTGATGAATACCTCTCCGAGCGCGCCAACAAGTCCGAGCTCTATCACTTGCATTACGCCGAACGCAAAAGCCTGCCGGAGCGCATCGGCATGGCCGCCAGCGGCTCGGTCGATCGCGTGCTGCTGAACTGGTGGAGCCGCTTGACCCAGCAGCGCTTCTGGTAACGGGCCAGGAGATACAATAAAACATCCAGCCGGGGCATTTGCCCCGGTTTTTTTGTGCGCCCAGCATGGGCGCAATCTTGCGGGTGAAAGTCCCGTCGTAAGCTGACCACAGCGAACGAAGTGAAGCGCAACTGCATGAGGGCGACCGAGTGTGGGGAGGAAGCGTGAATCGAAACCGCGAGCCGATGGACAAGAACCGGATATAAGGCGAAGCCGATCAGGGCGAGCGAGCAAAAGATCGCGAAGCTCTTGTGGTCAAG
>NZ_JBFUHS010000009.1:0-173878 GCF_056402255.1 Pseudomonas sp. P4_B4 | reverse complement strand
GCCAGTGGCATTGCCGGGTAGCTATGTTCGGAAAAGATAACCGCTGAAAGCATCTAAGCGGGAAACTTGCCTCAAGATGAGATCTCACTGGGACCTTGAGTCCCCTGAAGGGCCGTCGAAGACTACGACGTTGATAGGTTGGGTGTGTAAGCGCTGTGAGGCGTTGAGCTAACCAATACTAATTGCCCGTGAGGCTTGACCATATAACACCCAAGCAATTTGATGCTCCTAGTTGAAGAAACGAAAGAGACCAGATTGCGGTGTGTGAAGACGAAAGAACCGAAAGTTCGAGATACTCACAAAACACCAAACTATCGCATACCCAATTTGCTGAAGCGAGGCCAACCGGTCACGACTCAGTACCCGAATTTCTTGACGACCATAGAGCRTTGGAACCACCTGATCCCATCCCGAACTCAGCAGTGAAACGATGCATCGCCGATGGTAGTGTGGGGTTTCCCCATGTGAGAGTAGGTCATCGTCAAGATTAAATTCCGAAACCCCAATTGCGAAAGCAGTTGGGGTTTTGTTTTTGTCCGCAGGAAAGTTCCTACACAGTTATTCAGGGTCTCCAGTGCGAAATATCCCCTGACATTGAAAGTAATCGCCCTGGAAATTCCTCCTTTAATCTGGTTTCGCAGACCACTGATCTGCAGTCACCGGCAATCACAAGGAGCGAGCAATGTATTTTGAGATTTACAGGCAAATCCGCGGCACCGTCCTGACTGGCAAGGGCCAATGGCGGTGGCGGCTGAGGGCGGGGAATCATGAAACGATTGCCAGCGGGGAGGCTTACGTCAACAAGGCCGATTGCGTGCATGCAATCAGTCTGATCAAAGGGACCTGCGAGCAGACCCCGATCAAGGAAGTCTAGGTAGAGAGCGGTGAAGCTGCTCGTACAGAGCAGCTTCGTTTCAATCCGCCTTACGGCTGGGTATGGCCCAGTTTTCTCTTGATCAGTTCGTAGACGTCCTTGTGGGTGGAGTTGTGCAGGGATTTGTCCTTGCAGGCCGAGGCGAGGAATGTCTTGACCTCTTCCCTGGCATGCGGGTACAGGTTGGCGACGTAGTCGGCTTCGTGTGCCTGGGTGCAGTTGAAATGTTTGTCGTCTTTGGCTTTGTCTCTGGCCATGGTGCCGCTCCTTGTGATTGCGCATGTTTTGGATGACGAGGGTGGTTTTTCACCTCGTGCGTCGCTGAGCTTAGGGACTCAAGGGCTGCCTGCCAGGGATTCCAGGTAAAAAGGAAGCGACTGTAGGACGAAGCGTGGTCCAGCATTTTGCTTAAACGTGAACGGCGTCAGCCTGTTGAACCTGAGTTGGATAGACGGCAGTCGCACCAGCTACCTAAACTGTCAGCAGATTTGGAGATCGGGGGCAGTGGATGAATCGCAACGAACTTCGCAAGGCGGATATCAACCTGATGGTGGTATTCGAAACACTGATGCTCGAGCGCAATGTCACTCGGGTGGCGGAGAAGCTGTTTCTCGGTCAGCCGACCATCAGCTCTGCGCTCAACCGCTTGCGTGCGATGTTCAATGATCCGTTGTTCATACGCGTTGGCCATCGCATGGAACCGACGGCGCGGGCAGAGGAGATCATCAAGCACCTGTCACCGGCACTGGACTCCTTGTCCGTGGCTTTGAGCCTGACCCATGATTTTGACCCGGCCAGCAGCACGATGTCGTTCCGCATCGGGTTGTCCGACGATGTCGAGTTCGGCCTGTTGCCGCCATTGCTGCGAGCTCTGCGCCAGGAAGCGCCTAACGTGGTGTTTGTGGTGCAGCATGTCGATTACTGGCGGATTCCCGACTTGCTGGCGTCCGGCGATATCACGGTGGGTATCAGCCAGACCCGTGGCTTGCCGGCCAATGCCAAGCGCAAGTTGCTGCGGCACATCCAGCCCAGCATTTTGCGCGCCGATGCCTCCGACACACCGCTGACCCTCGATGAATATTGCGCGCGACCGCACGTGCTGGTGTCCCATACCGCCAACGTCAGTGGCTACGCCGACGAGTGGCTGGCAGACATCGGCCGCACGCGCCAGGTGGTGCTCTCGGTACCGCAATACAGTTCTTTGCCGGCACTGCTCGCCGGGACGGACCTGATTGCCAGCCTGCCGGACTACACCGCCGAGGCGATGGCTGCATCGGGAATGCTGTTCAAGGAACCCTTTCCGATCCAGACACCTACTCTGGACCTGTCCATGGTCTGGCTCAGTCATGTCGATACCGACCCCGCCGAGCGCTGGTTACGCTCGCGGCTGGAAGCGTTCATGAGTGAGCGTGCCGTTTTGCCGCTGCCTGAATGAACAGGGCGGCGCTGTGTTATATGTACGACCCGTCCACCCACCTACAGGAACCCGCTCATGCCTCACCTGCACATGGAATACACCGCCAACCTGACCGATCTGAATGCCGATGTGGCATTGATGCGGTTGAACAATACATTGGTGGGTTCCGGTCAGTTTGCTGCCGAATTCGACATCAAGAGCCGCGCGGTCAAGGTCGACACGTTCAAGGTCGGTACGGCACTGGCCGAGCGGGCGTTCGTGCATGTGAAACTGGCGCTGTTGAGTGGTCGTTCCGCAGAGATCAAGAAACAGCTGTCTGAAAGCCTGCTGGCAGTGGTGCGGGACCTGTGTGAGTGGCCGAGCAGCCTCGAGGTCCAGTTGTGCGTGGAAATTCTCGACATCGATCGCGACTCCTACAGCAAGACCGCCATCAACAACTGAACATCAGGCTGACTCCTGCTCGACGCAGGCCTGGATCACTTGCGCTCGCAGCCAGGTGTTGGCGCTGTCCTGGTCGACACCCTGGTTCCACTGCATGTCGAGGGTGAAACCCGGCAAGCCTTCGGGCACTTCACAGTGTTTGAAGGTGTCTGCACTGGCCAGCAGTCGCTGGATGCGCCGGGGCAAGGTCAGGGCATAGTCGGTACCGGTAATCAGCTTCAGTGCTGCACTGTAGCTGTTGGCGCGTGCGACGATCTGGCGCTGTTGTGCCTGCTGCGCAAGCCAGCCGTCGACCATGTTGGTGGCGGACGTCCAGGGTGTCGGGAACACGTGTCGACGTTCGACATAGGTTTGCAGGCTCAAGCGTGGTTCCGCTGGTGTGGCGCGCTTGTCGAAAACACATACCAGATCGTCTTCGAGTAGCGTCTGCGATTTGAAATCGACGTGACTGCGATGGAAGTTCGGACCGAAGCACATCACCAGGTCGAGGCTGCCTTCGCGCAACGCTTCGGCTGGGATATCGGCCTCGAGTTTGAACACATTGACCATCACCGGAAGATCGGCGAGGTCAAAGGTTTTCAACAGGCGCGGCAGGATCAGTTGCTCGAAATATTCCGGGGCGCAGATGTTGAAGGTCACGGGTTGCAGGCCAGGGTCGAACGTGGGTAAGCCGGCGTGACACAGGTTGATGCTTTCGAGGATTTTCAGCACGTGAGGGTACATCGCGCTGGCCTTGCCGGTGGGCTGCATGCCGCCGGTACGGGTGTTGATGAACAGTTCGTCCTCGAAACTGGTGCGCAGTTTTTTCAGGCAGTAACTCACTGTGGACTGGCTGACGCAAAGCGTCTCGGATACGTCGGTGACGCTGTTCTGCTCATACACGGCGACGAACACCATGAGGTCCTGCATGTCGAGTTTTCTAAGCGAATTACTGTTCAGCATCCATTGCGTCTCGCTGCGTCCCTTGCGCTGACCGTGCGCAAGGGTGGGGGAATGATCCTAGCGGAATGGGCGAGCAGGGAGAATGCCTTGCAGGACGTTTCGCCCAAGACCGTGTCAGCCCTGGACCATCGCCGACACGGCGCGGCGGCTGGACATCAATAGCGCGAACATGCCGAGGCCCACCAGCACTGCGCCGGCCATTTCCTGCGGCAGCGGCATCTGGCGCCCCCAAAGCCAGTGAAACAAGGTGATAAACAGTGTGCTCAGGTAGATGTAGGAAATCACCGAGGACGGCGCGATCACGCCGATGGCCCGATGCAACAGCCAGAACGTCGCCAACGTTGCGAACACGGCCAGGTACATCAGCCAATAGAAATCGTTGAGCGTCAGTAATGATGCTGAGCGCCAACCGCCACTGAATCCACAGAACACCAGCAGAAACAGCGCACCAAACAGCATGTTCCAGAACGTCATAGGCACCGGCCCGCGCCCCTTCAGGCTATCGGCTTTCAGGCGTTGGCTGAGAGGGGCGTAGAGTGCCATCGCCAGGCAACCGATGCCGTACACCGCCAATGCATACGACGATGGCAACTCGCCGGGATCGGTGCCTTTCATGATCAGCAAGACTGCCCCGGCAGCGGCGAGCAGCATCGGCATAATCCGTTGTTTCAGGCGGCCGTCAGGTGTCAACACGGCTTCGAAACCCAGGGTCAGCAGCGGCACCAGCGTGAACATCGTCCCGGTGTTGACGGCCGAGGTGTAGCGCAATGCTTCGAACAGCGAGCCGAAGTACAGCGCCAGCAGCATGCCGAGCACAGCGTGGCCGAGCAGCCCACGGGAGGTCATGACGGCATCGCCTTTAAGCAGCAATAGCGGCAGAAACACCACGGCACAAAACAACAGGCGCAAACCGGTCAGCAGGATCGGGTCGATGGCCTGGCTGACTTGCGCCGCCGCGGAAAACGACGCAGCGATCAATAAGGCCCAAAGCAGCATGCTGGCGTGAGCGACGGCGAAACCGGTGGTTTTCATGGCAGGCTCCGGGTCAATGGATGTGGCGGGTGTAGTGCCTTGGGTTGAAGCGCAGGACCATCAACATCATCAGCGCCATGACCGCTGTCAGTGACCACCAGGCCCATTCAAAGCTGCCGAGCTGGTCGCGGATGATCCCCGCCAGCAGCGGTGAAAGGCCGGCGATCAAGTAGCCGATGCCTTGAACGAATGCGGTCAGGCCACCGGCGCGCAATGGATTGTCCAGGTGATCCAGCGATACGATCAGGCTCATCGGGAACAGGCCGCCAATGCCCAGCCCCAGCAGGCAGGGCCACATCAGGCTCAAATGCTGTGGGCTCAGAATCAGTCCGCAGAAACCGGCGATGATCAGTGTCAGCAATACCATCAGCACGACGCGGCGGTCGCGGCTGCGATTGGCGATGACGGGCGTCAGCAGGCCCGACAGCACTTCCATGGCGGTCAGAAATCCGAGCAGCAATCCGGCGTGTTGTTCGCTCCAGCCCTTTTCCACGTAGTACGGCGCCAGCCAGGCCAGGACACAGGTGTAGGACGCAGTGCCCAGGCCAAAGAAAATCGCGAGCAACCACGCGCGGGAATTGGCGAAGTACGAACCTCTACTGAATGTCCTCGAATCCAGTGTTGGCATCCCCGCGCTTTGGCTGCGCCAGAAAAGCAATGCCAGCACGGCGAGAACGGCCCAGATTGCCAGGCCCATACGCCAGCTGCCGGTACGCTCCATCACCAGCGGCGCAAAGGAAGCACCCATGGCGGCACCGCCCATGATCGACGTGACGTAGAGCCCCATGCACAGGGCAACGTGGTCGCTGAAGCGCGATTTGATCAGCGCTGGCATCAGGGCCTGGATCAGGGCGATCCCGATGCCTGCCAGCACCGCGCTGAGAAGCAACTCCGCGGCTGAATCAAGGAGCAACCGCGAAATCGTGGCCACGCCGATGATCAGCAATGAGAACACCACCGTGCGCTGCTCGCCGAATCGCTGGCTGACGCGCAGGCCGACAAACATCGCCAGTCCCATGGCCGTCACCGGCAACATTGTCAGCAGTGAAGCCTGGCTGAAGCTCAGCGCAATGTCGTCGCGAATCGCCGAGAGCAGAGGCCCGACAGCGGCCATGGAAGGTCGCAGGTTCAGGGCAACCAGGACAATGCTGAACATGAACCAGAGGGCAGGGCGGGAAGTGGCTCGGGTGTTTTCCATGATCGGACCTTGAACAATAGGGTTCCGATTAGGCGCACGAGGCCTGGAGGCGGCAAATCAGAAATTCCGGCGAAGTATTTAGAAATTAAATACAAGTCGCAGCCAAATGTTTAGCCAGACGATATCCAAGGTTCTTCAAATCCTGATTTAACGACTTAACCCATCGTGTGACGCTGCAGGCCATCTGTTTTCTGCGGTTCTCTCTATGGACGGTTGGCCAGTCGCAATCCACTTCAAGGCATCCATCGACGCTCGAGCGTCGAGCCTTCTTCGTCGATTCACGCCCGCCACCGCGCCAAACCTCTCTGCACTTCCTTCTGAACTGGCCTTCTGGGCGCTGTGGCATTGCCGCCATGCGCGCCCGCCGGATTCCTGCTTTTTCCGCTGATTGTTCCTACATATTCCGCTTGATGGCGGGATTAAAGTGCGGGTGCTTTTGCGTACCCGCCTGACACGGAAAAAGAGAGTTCCCATGAGTAGTGCCACGACCTCGTTTGCCTCCAAGCAAGAAGCCCTGACCTTTCTGGAGCAGAACCCGGATATTGAAATGTTCGAGCTGTTCATCCTCGACAACAACGGTGTGCCGCGGGGCAAGCTGCTGCATCGTGACGAGTTGCTGGCGGTGTATGAAAGCGGGCGACCATTGCCGAGCACCATCCTCGGCCTGACCATCAACGGTGATGACGTGGAGAACTCCGGGCTGGTCTGGGATGTCGGTGATATCGACTGTCGGGCCTACCCGATCAGCGGCAGCCTCACGCGTATGCCATGGCGTCTGATACCGACCGCAGCCGTGCAGGTCAGCATGCATCCGACGGAGGGAATGCCCGCCACCATTGCCGATCCTCGTCATTTGCTGGCGAAAGTCATCGAAGGCTTACAGGCTGACGGTTATTACCCGGTCATGGCGGCGGAATTGGAGTTCTATTTGCTGGATCAGCAACGCGACAGCAATGGCCGACCGCAACCGGCACGGGATGTCGATGGCGGGCGGCCGCACGGCACCCAGGTCTATGGTTTGCGCGAGCTTGAACAGATCGAGCCGTTCCTGGCCGATCTCTATAGCGCCTGCAAGCTCCAGGGGATTCCGGCGCGCACGGCCATTTCCGAATACGCGCCGGGGCAAGTGGAAATCACCCTCGAACACCGCTCCGACGCGCTACAGGCGATGGATGAAGCGGTGCGCTACAAGCGTCTGGTCAAGGGGGTGGCGCACAAGCACGGCATGACAGCCTGTTTCATGGCCAAGCCATTCGATGACCTGGCCGGCACCGGGATGCACATGCACGTGAGCCTGGCGGACAAGGATGGCAACAACCTTTTCGCCAGCGAAGCCCCGGATGGGACGCCACTGCTCAAGCAGGCGGTCGCAGGCATGCTCAGTACCTTGCTCGATTCGCTGTTGCTGTTTTGCCCCAACGCCAACTCCTACCGTCGATTCCAGGCCAACAGCTATGCGCCACTGGCGGCCACCTGGGGCGTGGACAATCGCACCGTGAGTTTGCGCGTACCGGGCGGGCCGGCATATTCCCGGCACATCGAGCATCGAATCTGTGGCGCAGATGCCAATCCTTATCTGGCGGCTGCGGCGATTCTGGCCGGTATTCATCGCGGTATCCGCGAACAACTCGACCCTGGTACGCCGGTGGAAGGCAATGGCTACGCCCAAGCTGCGAGACTGTTGCCGACAGACTGGCTGACCACATTGCGATCGCTGGAAGGTTCGAGTTGGGCCAAAGAAGCGTTCGGCGGGGAATTCCTCGGCGTCTACCTGGCGGTGAAACGCGCCGAATATCGTCAATTCATGGGGGAGGTCGGTGAGCAGGACTGGCGCTGGTATTTGCATCAGGCTTGAGTCGAAGCTGCACCGGAGCTGAACCATTCTCAAATAGTCTGGAAGTATCAGGTTGGTTTTATAAGCTAACTAATCGTTGGCTTCTTTTTCACAAAAAATTGATGGTTGGCTATCTAAAATTAGAGCTGTCTCGGTAAATGAAATTTTCACATTTGCCGAAGACACTTTTTTCAGGACCCGCCGAATCTCATGCTTAAGATTAAAGCCGTGCGCCCCGAATGGGTGACACTGATTGCCAGCGCATTTTTGTTAGTTGGCTTCAATTTTGTACTCTGGCAGCACCTGTTCGAAATCACCGCGTCCGATGGCAAAGGCATCGTCATGCGCGTGGCCTTCGGGGCGATGATCTTCGCGGCGTTCAACATTGTGCTGACCCTGCTGGCGTTCCGGCCGGTGCTCAAGCCGGTCCTGACCCTGCTGTTCATGATCAGTGCGGGCGTGGCGTATTTCATGAGCCAGTATGGTGTTCTGATCGACACCGGCATGTTGCGTAATTTCGCTGAGACCAATGCTACGGAAGTGCGCGACTTACTGTCGCCTAAGTTGTTTGTATTTATTGTGCTGCTCGGCGTTTTACCGTCTTGGCTGTTGTGGAAGACACCGGTTTATTATCGTCGCTGGCACCGTGAGCTACTCAGTAAAGTTCTGGTGACTTTTGCCTCGGCAGCGGTCATTGGTGGTGTTGCACTGGTTAACTATCAAGGCCTGTCTTCGCTGTTTCGCAATCACCACGAGTTGCGCCTGATGGTGGTACCAAGCAACTACATTGGTGCCTCGGCTGGTTTCTTGCGCGAGAAAGTAGCAACTGCACGGCAACCCTTTGTCAAAATCGGTGAAGATGCCCAGCGCAATCCGGTCTGGCAAACACACGGGCGTAAATCCCTGACGGTTCTTGTCGTGGGTGAAAGTGCCCGGGCGGAGAACTTCGGCATCCTTGGCTATAGCCGTGACACCACGCCGAAACTGAGTAAGGAAGACGGCCTGATCGCCTTCACCGATGTGCATTCCTGCGGTACTGAAACCGCCGTGTCGGTGCCTTGCATGTTCTCCAATATGGGGCGCAAGGACTACAACGCCAGCAAGGCAAAGAACGAAGAAGGCCTGCTGGATGTGCTCAAGCATGCGGGTATCGACGTGATCTGGCGTGACAACCAGTCAGGCTGTAAAGGTACATGCGATCGCGTCACCATTCAGGACGTCAGCAATCTGAAGGACCCGGCGCTGTGCGCCAATAGCGAATGCCGCGACGAAATCCTGCTGCAAGGACTGCAACATTTCATCGATACCCTGGACAAGGACACGGTATTGGTATTGCACCAGATGGGCAGCCACGGTCCGGAGTACTTCAAGCGTTATCCGAAAGAGTTCGAACGCTTCACCCCGGTTTGCGAGAGTAATGCCCTGAACAATTGCAGTCGCGAAAGTATCGTCAACGGCTACGACAACACCTTGGTATATACCGACCATGTGCTGTCGACATTGATCGATCTGTTGCGCAGTAATCAGGAAAAAGTGGATACCGCGATGCTGTATCTGTCGGACCACGGCGAGTCCCTGGGTGAATACAACTTGTTCCTCCACGGCACGCCATACATGCTGGCACCGGAGCAGCAAAAGCATGTAGCCATGTTTGCCTGGTTCTCCAACAGCTATAAAAAGTCGTTTGCGGTAGATACCCACTGCCTGCAACAGAGTCGTGAAAAACCCCTGAGCCAGGACAACCTGTTCCATTCGATGCTTGGGCTGCTGGAGGTCAACAGCAAGGTCTACAACCAGGACCTGGACATGTTTGCCGGATGTCGTGGTCCAGTGGCCAACGGCGTGTTGGCCAAAGATTGAGTGCTTCGATTTTGTTTCACGCGGCGGCCGCCGACCTGCGGCCTGTAGAACTTTTATCAAGAGCCATTGCACATGTCCGCTCAGCCCCCATCCGCCATCGAGCTTGAGATCGCCCGGCGCTACGACCGGGAGCACGCGCGCGTCTGCCTTCAGCCGCAAGCGCCGGGTCTGGTCGGGCGTCTGGCGCTCTGGCGTGAGGAGCGGCTGGTGCGCAAGGCACTCAAGGTCGCCGGCGAGCCGGGGCTGATCCTCGACGTGGCCTGCGGTGTGGGGCGTTTCTGGTCGGTGCTGGCCGAACATGCCAATCGGGTGATTCTCGCGACGGATCCGTCCCAAGACATCCTCGATCATTCCCGTACACATCACCCGCAGAGTTTGTTGAAGCGGGTCAAAACCTTTCAAAGCTCTGCGTTCTCGATTGGCTTGTCGGAGAACGCGGTTGACTGCATTTTTTGCATGCAACTGTTTCAGCACCTCACCAACCCGGAACATCGTCTGGCGATGCTTGGCGAGTTTTACCGGGTCAGTCGCGATACGGTGATTGTCGCGGTGCGCCTCGACGGTCTTTTCAAGGCCGCGCGCTCGGGTGTGGAAGGGCCGTTACCGAGCAAGACCGAGGTGGAAAGCGAATTCAGGCAGGCGGGTTTCCGTTTGCTCAGCCATCAGGACTTTTTCCCCGGTTGTGCGCGGATGCGGGTCTATGTGCTGGGTAAGACCAGCTAGCCCGACTTTGTAGGACTATTCTGTATGTCACGCAGTAATTTTCGCTAACGCTCTTGTTCAGTGGATGCGCGGAAATCGCCGGGGGCGATATATACTGCGCGCCATTCTTCAAGGGAGAGCCGTGTGGCCATCGATATTCACTGGATTCGCGACAACGATAGCCTCGGACGGTTGTGCGCCGAGTGGCAACAGTTGCCATTCGTTGCCCTCGACACCGAATTCATGCGGGTCGACACCTTCTACCCAATCGCCGGCCTGCTGCAGATCGGTGATGGCGTTCGCGCCTATCTGATCGACCCGCTGACCATCGACAACTGGCAGCCATTGGCCGCGTTGCTGGAAAACCCGGCGGTGCTCAAAGTTGTCCACGCGTGCAGCGAAGACCTCGAAGTCCTGCTACGCCTGACCGGCAGCCTGCCGGCGCCACTGTTCGATACGCAATTGGCTGCCGCTTACCTGAACCTCGGTTTTTCCATGGGTTATTCGCGGCTGGTGCAGGAAGTGCTCGGCATCGACCTGCCCAAGGGTGAAACCCGTTCCGACTGGCTGCAACGTCCGCTTTCCGAAACCCAGATCAGCTATGCCGCCGAAGATGCCGTGCATTTGGCTGAGGTCTTCGTAAAGCTGCGTCCAAAGCTGTCTGACGACAAATACGTCTGGGTCCTGGAAGACGGCGCCGAACTGGTGGCCAACCTGCGCCGCGAGATCGACCCGTACGAGGTCTATCGCGATGCCAAGCTGGCCTGGAAGCTGTCCCGCGCTCAACTCGCCGTTTTGCGTGAGCTCTGCGCCTGGCGTGAAAAGGAAGCCCGGGTCCGCGACCTGCCGCGCAACCGGATTATCCGCGAGCATTCGTTGTGGCCGCTGGCGCGTACGCAACCGGATAACCTCGGCGCCCTGGCGAAAATCGAAGACATGCACCCGCGTACCGTGCGTCAGGACGGCCAGTTTCTGCTTGATCTGATCAAGCGCTCTGGCAGTGTGTCGCCAGATCAATGGCCGCTAGCCGTGCCGGAGCCGTTGCCGGTGGACGCTGCCGTTCTACTCAAGCAGATGAAAGCCATCGGCCAGGCCGAAGCCGAGCGCCTGAACATCGCGCCGGAACTGATGCTGCGCAAGAAAACCCTGGAAGCGCTGCTCAAGAGCGGCTTCCCCAATGGTCCCTACCAATTGCCTGATTCGCTGCGTGGCTGGCGCCGCGAATTGATGGGCCAGGCGCTGCTCGACAGCCTGGCCACCGCCGGAGAACAGCCTTGAAACGTATTTGTTCCATCTACCGCAGCTCGAAGAGAAACGAAATGTACCTGTATGTGCTCAAGAGCGATGCTCTGGAACGCGTGCCGGATCCCCTGATGGCAGCCTTCGGCAAGGCCATCCACGCGTTCGACCTGGTGCTGAGCCCCGAGCGCAAACTGTCGCGCGAGGACATCACAGTCGTGCTGGAAAACCTCGAAAAACAGGGTTATCACCTGCAAATGCCACCTGCCGAAGACGAGTACATCGAGCACTTGCCGGAAGAACTGTTGCGTCGCAACGATCCGATGTGAGCGGCAGACAGGCTCTGTTCAGAGTGGTTATGAAACACTGATTGATTTTAGCGATGGCAGCATCGACGGAGCACTGCTCCGTCGGCGGCCGTCTGCACCGTTTTTGAAAGGTTTGAAGCATGCGCGTCCTGATTGCTGAACACGACCATCCCGTGTACGCCCAACTGTTGCGCGAGGCGGCACCGGAACTGGAGGTGCTGACCAGTGGTGATTCCGCCGAACTGGCCAGCCAGGCCGCCGATTGTCCGGTGTGGCTCGGCCAGCCTGATTTGCTGGCGACCCTGTTACGCCAGGGCCATCAACCGCAATGGCTTCAATCGACCTGGGCCGGTATTACGCCGCTGCTGGCCGATGGCTTGCCGCGGCACTATCGGCTGACCCGTGCGGTCGGAATCTTCGGCCAGGTCATGGCCGAGTACGTGCTCACGTACATGCTCGGTCACGAACGTGAAGTGCTGGCGCGACTGGTCAGCCAGGTCGAGCGCAAATGGGACAGCCGCCATGGCCAGAGCCTGGCGGGGCGTAAGGTGCTGATCGTCGGCACAGGTGATATCGGCCAAAGTGTCGCGCAGTTCCTCGTGCCGTTCGGCGTCGAGTTGTATGGCGTTGCCAGCAGTGCGCGGGAACAGGCGCCGTTTATCGAAGTCGGTTCACTGGCGGATTTGCCGCGGCTGGTCGGTGAAGTCGATTACGTGGTCAATCTGCTGCCGAACACGCCGGAAACCCACGATATCTACGACGCGGCGCTGTTCAAGCATTTCAAGCCGACCGGGTTGTTCATCAACGCCGGGCGCGGTGTGGCGGTGGTCGATGCGGATCTGGTGGAAGCCTTGAAAGAAGGGCATCTGGCGGGCGCGGTGATCGACGTGTRCCGTCAGGAACCCTTGCCCCAGCGTCATCCGTTCTGGACGGCCTGGGGCCTGCTGCTGACCGGCCACAGCTCGGCACCGACTTCGCCTTCGATGATGGTGAAGCTGTTTGTCGAGAACCTGCGGGCGTATCAGGTGGGAGAAGCGTTGCGTGGGGAAGTGGATTTCGATCGCGGGTATTGATACCGCCCCAATCAAAAATGTGGCTTAGAGGGTGAAATCACCTTCAGCCGCCAACTCGCTCAATGGACGACGCGGGCTCGGTTCTTCTCGGGCTTGCAGGTAATCCGCCAGGCTTGCCTTGTCCCCCAGCTTGCCCACCGCGACGGCGGCGTGCAGGGCGTAGCCTTCAGGAATGTTCAGCTCCTTGCGGGTCAGCTCCTGGTCGAAGCCGGCCATGCCGTGGGTGTGCCAGCCGCTCAGGCTCGCTTGCAAGGCCAGGTGACCCCAGGCGGAACCTGTGTCGAAGGTGTGCCACAGGGCCGGGGTTTCTTCGGTGGCGCCAGGCACGGCGAAGGTGGTTTTCGAAATCACGATCACCAGGGCCGACGCATGTTGCGCCCAGCTGCGGTTGAATTCGTTCAGCAGGCCCAGGTAACGCTCCCAGTTCGGCGTGTCGCGACGTGCGTAAAGGAAGCGCCAGGGTTGCGAGTTGTAGGCCGAGGGTGCCCAGCGGGCGGCTTCGAAGAAGCTCAGCAGGGTTTCCTCTGGAATCGTTTCGCCAGTGAAGGCGCGGGGCGACCAGCGATCGGTGAACTGAGGGTGAATGGCGTAATCGGCAACGCGTGGGTTGGCACTCATCAAGAGATTCCTTGCTACGTTTGAAAGTGGGAGCGACGCAAAACCCTACTTGGCAGCGCAAAAACTGACAAGCCCGTTCTACCGACAGTCGCCAATGCTTGGCCCAAGGAGCTTCGGGCACTAGACTGGCGGCCTTTTCACCACCTGATGTCGATGCTCGAACCATGGCCGCCAAAGTAGAACCGTTCTGGATACGCAAAACCCTCGATCAACTCGATCAGGAGGAATGGGAGTCGCTGTGCGACGGCTGTGGATTGTGCTGCCTGCAAAAGCTTGAAGACGAAGACGACAACAGCGTCTATTACACGCGCATCGCCTGCAAGTTGCTGGATCTGAAAACCTGCCAGTGCAAGGACTATCCCAACCGTCGTGACTCCGTGCCGGACTGTATCCAGCTCACGCCGGGCAAGGCCGACGAATTCAAATGGCTGCCACCGACTTGCGGCTATCGCCTGGTCAGCGAAGGCAAGGACCTGCCGTTGTGGCATCACCTGGTGTGCGGTGATCGCGATGCCGTTCATCACGAGCGGATTTCCCAGTCCGGGCGCATGCTCGCCGAAGGCAGCGTGCCGGAAGATGACTGGGAAGATCACCTGATTTTCCGCGCAGGCTGATGGCCTGAGGTTCAGCATTTCACGAAGGAGTGTGTATGGCTGTGGGATGGCGGCAGGCGTGGATCGTTGGATTACTGGCCGTGAATTCGCCCGTATGGGCTGCGAACAAGGTCAATCTGGATTACCACGTGCGCCTGCTGCCGCAGAGCGATCAGGCCGAAGTACGCCTGACGCTCGCCCAGGGCTCGGCGGTACGCAGCCTGGATTTCGACCTCGGCGACGGCAGCCACTACAGCGATTTCAAGGCTGATGGCCAATGGCAACTAACCCCCGGCAAAGCGGCGCGCGGTGTCTGGCGTCCGGCTGCCGACAAGGCCAGCCTGACCTACCGGGTGAACATCAGTCACGGGCGCAAAAGCGGCAGCTTCGACGCGCGCATGACGCCAAACTGGGCGTTGATGCGCGGCGACGATCTGGTGCCGTCTGCCAGACTCGATCAGCAGGACGGCATCGAGCTGATTGCACGCCTCGAATTCGAGCTGCCCGGTGGCTGGAAAAGCGTTGAAACCGCGTGGCCACGAATCGGCCCGAATAAATTCCGTATCGATAATCCTTCCCGACTGTTCGACCGGCCCACGGGCTGGATGCTCGCTGGCCAGCTCGGCAGCCGCCGCACTCGTCTGGGCGAGACCGAAGTCACCGTAGCCTCGCCGCTGGGGCAGGGCATGCGCCGTATGGATGTGCTGACGCTGCTGACCTTCGTCTGGCCGCAAGTGCAGGCGCTGTATCCGCGACACCCGGGCAAACTGCTGATCGTCGGGGCCAATGACCCAATGTGGCGTGGCAGCCGGTCGGCGCACGAGTCGATCTACCTCAACAGTCGCCTGCCGTTGGTCAGCGAAAGCGGCACCAGTGCCCTGGTCCGCGAGTTGGCCCAGATGTTCGGGCGGATCAACGGCAAGCAGCGCAGTGACTGGATCAGCGAAGGCTTTGCCGAGTATTACGCCATCGAACTGGTGCGTCGGGCGGGCGGCATGAGCGATGAGCGCTACGAGAACCTGCACGGCAAACTGGTCAGGAACAGCCAGAAAGTCACCACGCTGCGCGGTGAGCAGGTCAGCCCGGCGCAGGTGGCCAGGGCGGTGGTGTTGCTACAGGAACTGGATCGCGAGATTCGCCTGAAAACCCACAACAAGCGTTCGCTGGACGACGTGTTGCGCGGGGCGATGCGGCTGGGGGATATCGATACCCAGGCGTTTGTTCAGCTCAGCGAGAGCGTGATCGGAGGTTCTTCAAAAGTGCTCAGTACCGAGTTGATTCAGTAATACCGCCATTCGCGAGCAAGCCCGCTCCCACAATTGATCTGTGCCAGACACTAAACCAATGTGGGAGCGGGCTTGCTCGCGAAGAGGCCAGTGGCTTCAGCGCAAATCCCGATTCAAACCCCGGCTTTCGGCGACTTCAAGGAATCATTGCCGGTAACGGTGGCGGTTTTGGTCGCCGCCTCGGCATTGGCCTTCATCTGACTCAGCTCCTCACCCGCCCGCTGGATTTTCGCCCGCACGTTGTTCATGTCCTGACGGCCTTTCTCCAGCAGGCTTTTCGCCGAGCTGTGGCCGGTAATACCACGGGCCAGGGCCACGCCGCCGATGGCCACCTGGACCAGGCCAAAGATGCCGCCACGCCGCAGCCCCTTGCCCACCATCACCACGCCGCCGGCCAGGGAGCCAATACGTTCCCATCCCTGCACGTTCTGCTCGGACGGGCTCTGGAACGGGGTGGATTCGATACGCTCGACGCGTTTGAGTTCGCTCATGGTCTGTCTCTCCAGGCTTCGGTGATCGATAGTCAAGCTGACAGCCTGGGCGGGCAGCTTGTTCAATCGGATGTGCGGCGATTCAGCGGAATTTTGGCCCGGAGCGGGTATTGAGCCCCTTGGACATGCGATCGTAGAGCACGACGTTGACCGTGGCGGCCAGGTTCATGCAACCGGTGGTCGGAATGTAGACCACGTCTTCGCACCAGTCGCGAATCTCTTTATCCAGCGATCCGTCTTCCGGGCCGAAGATGTAGAGCGCGCGATCCGGGTGGGTGTATTCCGGCAGCGGGCGAGCGCCCTCGACCAGTTCCACGGCGACGGGCACACAATTGAGGGGCAGGATTTTCTTCAGGTCGTCGATGCCGATCAGCGGGATGTCGTAGTGCACGCGCTTGGTATCGGTGACGAAGTCGGCGGCGCGCTCATAGCGCTTGCCGGTGTAGAACACCGACGCCACGCCGTAACAGCCAGCGGCGCGCATCACCGAACCGACGTTCTCCGGTGATTTGGGGTTATACAAACCAATGCAGCTGTACCGTTTGTCTGCCACGAGCGGGGTGCCTTTCGGGAAAAAAGCGCGATTATACGGGGATTGGGGCGGGGGTGTTCGGTTTGAGATTGGTGGTGTCTGAGCGATTGCTATCGCGGGCAAGCCCGCTCCCACAGAGGTCTCTGTCGTACACAAATTTTGTGTACACCCGAGAACCTGTGGGAGCGGGCTTGGTCCGGGCGGCGATCCGACGAAGAGGCCGGTTCAGGCACTGAAGATTATTAATCTTCTTTTTTCATCAACCCCGCCAATGCGGCAAACGGGTTGTGCGTGGCCTTGGCGATTTTCGGCGTGCTCAGCGAGCCTTCGTCGAAATACTGCTGGTCGGTATAACGCGAGTGCTCGTTATCGTGGCAGTACAGGCACAACAGCTCCCAGTTCGAGCCGTCCTGCGGGTTGTTGTCGTGGTTGTGGTCGCGGTGGTGCACGGTCAGTTCGCTCAGGCGCTTGCCGGAGAACTCACGGGCGCAGCGGCCACAGACGTGCGGGTACATCTTCAGGGCCTTGTCGCGGTAGCCCATTTCCTTGTCGCGCTGGTTGTCGGCGAGGATGCGATCCAGTTTCGAAGTGTTGGTTGGGGTGGACGAACTCATGGGTTCACCTTTGTAAAATGACTAATGACGGTATTAAGCGAAGTTTAGCTCAGCCCTTGAGCTTCTCGGCAATCCAGATGGTGTGGCGGGTGCCCTTGTTGCCGTGGGCGAAGACCTGCACTTCCTCGGCCTTGAAACCAGCCTTCTTCAGTTTGTCGGAAAACTGCCGGTCAGCGCTGGCCGACCACACGGCCAGCACACCTTTTGGTCTCAGGGCCTTGGCGCAGGCGCTCAGGCCGCCGGCAGAGTACAGCCAGCTATTGGCTTTCTGGGTCAGGCCTTCGGGGCCGTTGTCGACGTCGAGCATGATCGCATCGAAACCCTGGGGTTCGGCTTGCAGGACTTTGGCCACGTCTTCCATGCGAATCACGGTCCGCGGGTCTTGAAGCGGGTTTCCGGCTTTCTCGCCGAGTGGCCCGCGATTCCATTCCACAACGCCAGGCACTAATTCAGCAACCACCACTTCGGCGGTCTTGCCCAGGTGCTTGAGCGCCGAAGCGAGGGTGAAGCCCATGCCCAGGCCGCCGATGAGTACCCGCGAATTCGGCCGACCGGCGACCTTGCGACACGGGATCTCGGCCAGGGCATCTTCGGAACCGTGCATGCGCGTGTTCATCAATTGTCCGCCATCGCCACCCTGGATCTTGATGACGAAATCCTCGCCGTATTCGAACAGGCACAGGGCACCGCCGTTTTCAGGAATGGGGGTGGTGTCCAGCAGAACGAAACGTTTCATGGGGCTCACTTGAAGAAAATTGGCAGAACTCGGGAGGGCAAACAGACGCAGTTGGGAGTAGCCTGTTTATGACGACAAGGCCAACGGAGCCATTGATGAAGCGCACCATTCTAACGGTCATTGCCCTGGCCGCGCTCTCGATAACTGCAGTGCAGGCTCAACAGCTGCAATCGATTCCCGTCAGCCCCGCGCCGATGCCCGGCTCGCCCGGCACGGCGACGCCCACACCGTACCCGCAGATCAGCCCGGCGCCTTTGCCTAAAGTCGGCCCCGGCAGTAGCGGTCCGCCGTTGGTGCCGATTGAAATGCCGAGCCCGCCGACCAAGGACCAGCCCGTGCCGGGGCTGGAGCCCAATCCGCCGAAACCCAAGTCGCCGGGCGGCTAGACCTGCTGCGAGAGCAGTTGGCCGTCGGCCATGCGCAGGCGTTTGGAAAGGGATACGGCGAGGGCGCGGATGATCTTGGCGGCGATTTTCGGTGCGTCGTTGAGCATCTTTTCCAGCGAATCCTTGCCCAGGTTGAGCAACTGGCAATTGCTTGCGGCCACGCAACTTGCCGAGCGTCGTTCGCCATCAAGCACGGCCATTTCGCCGAACGAGCGGCCGCTGCGCAACGTGGCGATGGTGACTCGTTGCCCGTCAGCGGTGGTTTTCTGCACCGCCACCTGACCGGTGTGGATGATGCACATGAAACTGCCCGCATCGCCCTCCTGGAAGATCTCCTCGCCCTGGGCAACAGTGCTGATGCTGAAGTAGCCCGAAGCCGCGGCGAAGTCCGCCGGCAGCAGTTGATTGAACAGGCCGCAATCCATCAGCCAGTCGCGAATTTCGTTGTTCAGAAAGGTTGATTCAGACATGTCGTCACGGTCTTTTTTGGGATTGTTGCTGACTCGAATTCACCGCAAATCCCCTGTGGGAGCTGGCTTGCTCGCGAAGGCGGTGTGTCAGTCAACATCTCTGCTGAATGTTACGGCCCCTTCGCGAGCAAGCCCGCTCCCACATGGGTATTGTGTTGTATCGGCTAGCGGTGTGCGCAATTAAGACAGGCACACCGCGCCAGGTTCCTCAGGCAATACCCAATACCTTGAACAAAAATGCATATTCGAGTGCTACGTCACGCAATCCCTGATATCGACCGCTCATCCCTCCATGCCCGGCACCCAGTTCGGTCTTGAGCAGCAGGGGATTGCTGTCGGTCTTGGTCGCGCGCAATTTCGCCACCCACTTGGCCGCCTCCCAATACTGCACGCGGCTATCGTTGTAGCCGGCGATCACCAGGGTCGCCGGATAAGCTTGTGCGGTGACGTTTTCGTACGGGGCGTAGGCCTTGATCCGATCATGGACGTCCGGTTCTTCAGGGTTGCCCCACTCGTCGTATTCCGTGACGGTCAATGGCAGGTCAGGGTCGAGCATGGTGTTGAGTACGTCGACGAACGGTACTTCGGCGATGGCGGCGCCAAACAACTCTGGCCGTTGATTGAGCACCGCGCCGATCAGCAAGCCACCGGCGCTGCCGCCACTGATCGCCAACTGCGGTGCAGTGGTGAAGCCCAGGGCGATCAGGTGTTCGGCGCAGGCGATAAAGTCGCTGAAGGTGTTGTGCTTGTGCTCCTGCTTGCCGGCGCGATACCAGGCTTCCCCCAGTTCGCCGCCGCCACGCACGTGGGCAATGGCAAATGCCATGCCGCGATCCAGCAGGCTCAGGCGCGCATGGGAAAACCACGGGTCGAGGCTTTCGCCATAGGCGCCATAGCCGTAGAGGTACAGCGGCACGGGTTTGCCCAGGTCTGCGCGTTTGATCACCAGGCTGATGGGCACTTGCGTGCCGTCCGGCGCGGTGGCCCACAGGCGCTGGCTGACGTAGGCGTCGGCATCGAACGGGCCGAGCACCGGGGTTTGCTTGAGGACTTTCTGCTCGCCGGTCGCCAGTTCAAGCTGGCGGATTTGCGCCGGACGGTTCAACGCTTCGTAGCGCAGGCGAATCCGGTCGCTTTCGAATTCCAGGCTGTTTTGTACGTGCAGGCTATAGGCTGCGTCTGGCAGTTGCACGCGATAAGGCGCCAGGCCTTGTGGGTGAACTTCGATGACCGGCAAGCCGCCGACCCGCAGGCTGAGAGTCATGGCCCGGGTGTTCAGGCTGATGCCGTCGATCATCACCGTGTCGCTGTGGGGGATCAGGTTCTGCCAGTCGGCTTCGGTCGGCGCGGCGCCGGTATCGACAGCGGTGCACAAGGCGAAATTGATGCCGTCACGGTTGCTGCGAATGAACCAGGTCCATTGACCGTCGAGTACGCCGTGATCAACGTCGTACTCATGCTCCTCGACCCGTGGCGCGATGCAGGTAAAGGCTTGCTGCGGCTGGTTGGCGTCGAGGACCCAGGCTTCGCTGGTGGTCTTGCTGCCCACGGACAGCAGCAATTGCTGCTCGGAGCTTGAACGGTAGCAATGCATGAAGAAGCGCCCGTCCGGCTCATGGAACACTTCTTCGGCCGCCGTGCCGTCCAGGCGATAGCGATACAGCTTGTGCGGGCGATGGGTGTCATCCAGTTCGCCAAAGAACAGCGTCAGGCTGTCGTTGGCCCAGGTCATGCTGCCGTCGCAGTCTTGGAATTCCAGTTCGCTGACACGTCCGTCCGACAATTCCTTCACGAACAGCGCGTAAATCTCGTCGCCGCTGGAGTCGATGCTGTAGGCCAGGCGCTGGTGGTCCGGGCTGATGCTGAACGCACCCAGGGAAAAGAAACCGCCGTTGGCCAGTTCGTTCGGGTCCAGCAGCAGTTGTTCGCGGCTTTCGTCGAGGGTCAGGCTGTCATCGGCCGGGCGCGGGCAGCGGTAGTGCCGGGCGTACTCATCGCCCGCCGTGGTGCGGGTGTAATACAGATACGGTCCCCACGGTGAGGGCAGGGACAGATCGGTCTCGAGAATCCGCCCCTTGATCTCTTCGAACAGGGTTTCACGCATCCCGGCCTGGTCGGCGGTTTGCGCTTCCTGATATCTGTTTTCGGCTTTCAGGTAGTCGAGCACTGCTTCGGTGTCGCGCTCTTGCAGCCAGGCATACGGGTCGGAGCCATCAGCCATGCGGGCAATCGGAGCGTCGTGAGTGTTGGCGGATAGGGGCATGAAGGGCTCTCGAACAGTGTACGGAATAGGGGCTGGTAACATGGATAGCGCCCAACAGTCAGGCATTGATGCAGCCTGATGGGCGAAAAGCCGTTATCATAAGCGCCTCTTTGCCTGCCTTGCCATGGACACCATGACCGAGAACGACTATCTGATCGCTTGGGGCCTCTACGCCTTCGCCGCTTTGGGCTGCCTGTTGGTGTGGATGCGCTTGACCCGCTGGATGTGGCGTTGGCTACGCGAGCCGCTACGTCTGGCGATGGCCGTGCTGCTGTTCAGCCCGACCATCATCGACCCGGTGAAGGACAAAGTCGCACCGGCTGTCGCCATTACCGCGCTCGACCTGTTGTTCAAGGTCGGCAACAACGCCTGGCGGGCGATTTCCGATCTGTTCATGTACGGCATGATCGCGTTCGGCCTCTATCTGGTGCTGGTGGCGATCCGTTTCCCCATCGAACGCGCCTCCAACGCCCGCAAGGAACGTGAGGCTGCCACCAAAGCTGCCGTCCGCGCTGACGAGCCTGAGGATGATCAACCGTTCGGCGGTGCCGGCGATGATCGTTACGGTCGTCCTCCCGTGCCGAGCAATCCTCAGCGGATGCGAGTCGAACCCCGTCTGTAACCTTGCCCCTGCGATTGAGCGAGAGTCCGAGCATGTGTGAGTTATTGGGCATGAGCGCCAATGTCCCGACCGATATCGTGTTCAGCTTCACCGGTCTGATGCAGCGCGGCGGACGCACCGGCCCGCACCGCGATGGCTGGGGCATTGCCTTCTATGAAGGCCGTGGACTGCGGCTGTTCCAGGACCCGGCGGCGAGCTGCGAGTCGGAAGTCGCGAACCTGGTGCAGCGCTATCCGATCAAGAGCGAAGTGGTGATCGGGCACATCCGTCAGGCCAACGTCGGCAAGGTCTGCCTGTCCAACACGCATCCGTTCGTTCGTGAGCTGTGGGGGCGCAACTGGTGTTTCGCCCATAACGGCCAGTTGGCGGATTTCCAGCCTGCGGCCAGTTTCTATCGCCCGGTCGGCGACACCGACAGCGAAGCGGCGTTCTGCGATTTGCTCAACCGCGTGCGTGCGGCGTTCCCCGAGCCAGTCGAGGTCGAAGTGTTGCTGCCGGATCTGGTGGCCGCTTGTGCCGAATACCGCAGCAAAGGCGTATTCAACTGCCTGCTCAGCGACGGCGACTGGCTGTTCTGCTATTGCTCGACCAAACTGGCGCAAATTACCCGTCGCGCACCGTTTGGCCCGGCGCGCTTGAAAGATGTCGACGTGATCGTCGACTTTCAGGCCGAAACCACACCGAACGATGTGGTGACCGTCATCGCCACCGAACCCCTGACCGAAAACGAAACCTGGACCCGTTACGAACCGGGTCAATGGAGCCTGTGGCGACGCGGCGAATGCGTCAGCCAGGGCCAGACCTCATAAGGATTCAACCCCCCATGTTGCTCAGTTATCTACGGCTGGTGTTGTTTGCGGCGGGCCTGTTGATCGGTGTCCAGGTGTCGGGCTTCATCAGCGATTACGCCAAGCGGGTCGAGGCGCATCTGATCGAGGCGCAAGCCGGGTTGAGCGGGTTCCAGAACACCGCCAATCAGTTCTTCAAGGGTGACATGCAAGCTCTGGTGGCCCACTACCGCGCCAGCGAAGACCCGATCTTTCGCAGCGATGCCGACAGCCTGAGTAACCTGCTGACCCGCCAGGTGGCGTTGGACAAGCAGTTTCAGGCAATGCAAGGCCCGTGGTACATCCGCTTCCTGCAAGTGGTGCTGGCTGCTGATCCGGACATCCGCAAGGAAACCTGGAATGGCTACAGCTACCAGATCCTGTTGACGCCCGAAGCGATGGTTTGGGGCATGAGCGGCGCGTTGCTGCTGTCGTTCGGGATCGAGTGCCTGTTCCGTCTGATCGACTGGGTGGTGTTGGGCGGCAAGCGTCTGCGCCAGAGCCGGCCGATCGAAGAGCGGGATTTGCGCGGCTTGTAACACCGTCGAACGTCAAGGAGCCGGCAAGCCGGCTCCTTGCTTGATTACCAATCAATCGAATAGGTCATGCTCAAGGTACGGCCTTCGGCGTTGGGGAATGGCGCTCTGGCGTTGGCCTGGGCGAACAGGTTGACGTACGTGCGGTTGGTCAGGTTGTACACCCCGCCTTCCAGACGACCGACCGGCAAGTACACGGAGCCGAGCAGGTCCACCAGCGTATAGCCTTCGATGTCGCGCCCGTTGTTGTCCTTGGCGGCAGCGTCGTAACTGGCCAGGTGCATGCCTTGCAGGCGCAGGGTGTAGTCGTCTTCGGCGTAGCCGACGAACAGCGTGGTTTTGGCCGGTGAAATGCGTGTCGCCGGCAGATCGATCCATTTCCCGTTCTGCTCGGTCTCGCCTTTGGCCCAGGCATAGGTGCCACCCACCGACCAGTGATCGGTCGCGAGGTAGGTCAGGCTGTTTTCGATGCCGCGAACCCGCTCCTTCTGGTTGATCAGACGCAAGACACGGTTATTGGCATCGTAGAACTGAGTCACGTCCGAGGTGTTTTCATAGACGGTGACGTCGGCCTGCCATCGGTCCCAGTCACCGCGCCAGCCCAGCTCGTAGCTGTCGACCTTGATGGCCTGGGCGTTGAGGCTCTGGATGTCGAAGGTGCTGTTCACGTCACGCAAAAAGCGCTGGATGTCCGGCAGCGAAAACCCCTGGCTGTAATTGGCGAAGACGTCCTGATGTTCACTCAGGTGATAGACCGCGCCCAGGTTATAGAGCGTTGCATCGTACTTGAGGGTGTCACCGGGCAGGATGGCGCGTACGCCGGTCTGGACGATCTGACCGTAAGCGATGCTGTCGGAGACCTCGCTTTCGATCCATTCGCGGCGCACACCGCCACGCAAGGTCCAGTCTCCGATGTCCCAGGACATCTGCCCGAACAGTGCCTTGGTGGTGGTTTCGATATCCGGGCCCATCTCGTAAGTGGTGCCAGTCTTGGTGTAGGTCAGCCCTTTGAGGGTGTATTGGTCACCGCGCTGGCGGGAGCGTTCGTGATCATAGTCGGCGCCCCAGACCAGGTTGCCCGTGGCGCTGCCGATGGCCGGCAACGGCGTGTCGATGGCCGCACGCAGGCCGTAAACATCCTGCACGCTGTTGTTGTCGGCGATCCCGGCCTTGCCCCGCGACAGGTCCGGGAAGAACAGCGCATCGGCCCGGCGCCAGTAGCTTTCCAGTTGCAGGCCCTGGCCGTAGAAGTCGTTGTCGGTGTAGTTGAGGTTGGCCGCCTGGTTATGGGTGTAGGGCTGGTCGTCGAGTTTCAGTCCTTTGACCGCCACGGCCTCTTGCAGGTTTTTCGGGTCTTTTGTGAAGTCAGTGTCCTGCTGGTCCTTGTAGTCCTGCAGCGACAGGCTGAGTTTTTTATCGGCATCCAGTTCGTAACCGAAACGACCTTGCAGGTCATAGGTGTCGGTGTCCATGTTGCTGCCCTGGGATGTGTCCTGAGGGATGCGATTGCCGTTGCCGTCGTACTGATCGTTGCGCTGGGTCAGGTCGGCGGACACGTACCAGTCCAGGGCATCCTTGCGCCCGGTCGCACTCTGAAAGGCCTCGTAGGCGAAACCCTTGCTGTTGAGGTTGTTGCCGGTGGTCAGGCCCAGTTTGCTGCTGTAGGCAAGGTCCTGACCCTGGTTGCGCTTGGTGATGATGTTGATGATGCCGCCCGAAGCGCCGGCGCCATAAATGCTGCTGGCGCCGGAAACCACCTCGATGCGTTCGATACTGGCCGGTGCGATGCTGTTGAGCTGGCGGAAGTTGTCCCGCGTGGCGTTCTGCGACACGCCGTCGATCAACACCAGCATGTTGCGCCCGCGCAGGGTCTGGCCGAAGTTGCTCATCCCGCCGCTGGACGGCGCCAGACCGGGAACCAGTTGCCCCAGAATGTCGGAGACCCGACGCCCGGCGCCACTCTGTTGGCGGATCTGTTGTTCGTCGATCACTTGGACCGAGCCTGGAATCGAGGCAATGGTCGCTTCGCTGCGCGTCGCGGAAACGACGGTGGCCTGCATGTTCAATGTGCCGGGTTGCTGGTCGGTGTCCTCGGCCCAGGCCTGGGCGCTGAAGGAGCCGAGTAGCGGAATCATCAAAGAAAGTTTGGTTCGGGTCATGAGTTAGTCTTTTTTTTAGTCGTGATAAGTGTGGGTAGACAAGATTGCGGGGGCAGGGGTGGAGGTGAATGAGCGCACCCAACGGATCCCGATGGCGGCCAGTGCATAGGTCAGCGCCACCAGCCAGAAACTGTGGGCCAGCCCGACCAGCCCCATGCCGATCCCGCCGAGGACGGCACCGAGCAGAGCGCCAGCCTTGGCCGCGCTGTTGCCCAGGCCGAGGGCAAAGCCCTGCTGGCTTGAAGACACGGTGTTGGCGATCAGCGCATAGGCGACGGGGAGCAGTGCGCCTTGCCAGATGCCCCAGACCAACCGGCTGACGAGAAAACCCAGCCATTCGTTAGCCAGTGCCGTGGCCGCGAGCGTCAGGGCGCAGAGCCAGGCAACGCCTTCGATGACACGCAAGGTGTAAGCCGGCTGCCAGCGGTCGAACAGACGCCCCCACAGCGGGGCGGAGATGGCCAGGGTCGCTGCACTCGCCGCGTAAGTAGCGCCGATCAGCCAGCCCGGTGCGTGCAGAATGTCGGCGACGTACAGCGCGTAGAAGGGTTGCGGCATCATCTTCGCGGCTTGAATCAACACGATCACCAACAGGATTCCACCGAGCCAGCCTTTAGGCAGGGCCACCGGCGCAACCGGTTTCTTCGTCGAGGCTCGCGCCTTGTCGGCCGGCAGGAAAAAGCTCCCCAGTGCACACAGCAGGCAAATCGCCGACGCGCCATAACAGAGCAAGGCAAACCCCGAGATGTCCATCAGCCAGCCGCCCAGTACCGGGCCGATCAACGAGCCGACGGCGGTCGCCGATTGCAGACGGGCCAGGGTGTGACCGCGCCGGGAACTGTCGCAACAGGCCAGGGCATAGGCTTGCGCGGCGGCGAGAAATCCGGCCAATGCGCCTTGCATCACGCGAATGCCCACCAGCAGCCACGGGTCGAGGGTAATCGCCGCCAGCCCTTGGCACAGCGCAAGTGCCAGCAACGCCCGAACGATCATCGGCTTGTGCCCGGTGCGATCACCCAACCGCCCCCACGCGGGCGTCAGCAGCATGGCCGCCAGCATCGGGCCGGCATACACCAGCGCCGAAAGCAGCGCGGTGTAGCCGGCACCCTCTGGCCCAAGCAGATGCTGGATCTGCAAGGGCCAGAACGGGCCGCTCATTTCCATGGCACCCATGGAGACAAACTGGATGACGATCAGCAGTCGCAACGCACGGCTATCAGCGAGCATCGGCGTTGGTTCGCAGCGGATTACTCAGGCGTCCGACGATGTCGGCGTGGCTGTCGTGCAAGCGCATGCGCATGAACGATTTGGCCGGCCAATCCTGTTCCAGCAGGGCCTGACGCTCGCTTTCCCAGCGTGCCGGTTCGACGTGCTCGCGCACGCTCTCGAAGCACTGTTGAACGTGCGTAGCCAAGCGCTCCCAAAGGCTATTTTCCGGCACATTCCAGTGGCGGGCGCAGAGCAACGTCAACTCACCGAGGTGGCACATGAACGTGGTGTGCAGGAGCTTGTCGCGGACAAAACCGGCGTCGTCGTACAGGGTCATTTTCGGATCGTGCAACTGGATATCCAGGCCCTTGGCGTGCAGGGTTTTGCGATCAATGCGAATGTCGCCGAAGTCACGCAGCAGCAGCCGATTCAACTGCCCGTCAGCGCCCATCACCATGAAGCTGTTTTGCTGGTGCGCTTCGAACGCCACGCCATACATCAGGTAGATGCCCAGCAGGCTCGGGACGGCAATCGACAGGTAATCATCGAAGAACGCCAGCATGGCCTCGCTGTCGTCACGGCCCTGAGCCAGTTGCACCCAGTCACGCAGCAACGGTTGTTCGAATTCGTTGACGGCGAACAGGCTGCCGACCGGCACGGCCAGTTCGCCTTCTTGCAGCAGGGTCAGCGGGTTGTCGCGGTACAGCACGGCGGCATGTCGGGACCGTTCGTCATTGGCCGGTTGTGGCGCGTAGTGCACGCCGATGCGCTCCGGCACGATGTTCAGCAGGCGCTGAATCTGCGATTCATGATCGAGAATCTGCAATATCAGTTGGCTGATGCGCGGACCCATCCGGGCCGAGCGCGGCGACACGGTGCGCTGCACGCTGGTCAGGCGCAAGGCCACCGGCAGTTTGACCATCGGCGCAACGCGGCTGGCCTCAGGTACGACCGTGCGGAAGGACATGGTCGGGTGACCAGTGAAGGCAACGATGTCGGTGACGATCAGCAGGTTGTCGGCGATCTCGCTGGCGAACGAATTGGGCAGTTCTTCATTGGCTTGCCATGGGTGCGACGGCAGCGGGAGGTAGTCCGCTGCCTCCAGGCCCCGTTGCTGCAAATGGCGCTGCAATTGTTCGGTGACCTGCGGGAAGTGGCCCTGCCACCAGTCCCAGTAATCGGCGGTGCCGGCCAGTGACTCGACGTGTGCGTACTGACGGTGCAGGGCGCACAGCACAATCGGAAAACTCGCTTCGAATTCTGGTGAGAAAGCGATGACCTGCGCAGTGCTCAAGCCCAGTTTGGTCTTGTAGTTCGGATGCCAGGGGTGGCCGAGCGTGCCCCACTGCTCGAGCAGTGACGTCGGGTTCTGGTGGTCGGGGCTGGCTTTGAGCCAGGCGAACAGATTGTCGTTGTGCTCGGTGTCGATCTGCTCTCTCAGGCGCTCGGTCCATCCATGGTGGAACGCCAGGCACAGGGTGTCGTTGCTGTAGCTATCGTCCAGCTCGCGGGCCAGACGTTCCAGTACCTGCGGGGAGGCGGGCGGGTTGAGCTGAGTGCTGAGGTGAGCGAGCAGTTCGCTGGGCAACTGGATTTTGTGGGGCAGGCTGTCGGGGGTGTGCAGGACGATGCTGCCACGCACGTCCCAGCTGTTCATTCTTCCGCCCGTCAGGTGATCGAAGCAAAGCTGCGCACCGTCGCCAAGCGGCAGCCAGCAACGATTGTTGTCGTCGTATTCGCAGGCGTCGGGGTTGATCAGACCTTCGCGAAACAGCGCCTGGATCAGGCGTTGGAAGCAGCGCTGGGCGGCGGGCTCCAGGGCATTGCTCAAATGGTCGAGGGTGATGCGGTGGGACTGGAAGGCCGGAGTGCCGAGGGCTTCGCTCCAGTTTGAGAGCAATTGCTGCTGTTTTTGCGTGTAAGCGCGCATCGAGTCCGACTCCTTCTGGACAGTGGTTTAGCTGAATGCGCGCAGAGAATACATTTTTCAAATTATAATGCAAATGATAGTAATTCCTACTTGTAGTATGGAGAACTCCTTTTCAGAGGCTGGCCAGGGGTTTGCTCAAGACCATGTAGCGCTCGCCCACCTTCCGCGCATACTCCTCCAACACCTGCTGACACAAGGCCACAATCTCCTCGACCCACTCAACGCCCACCCGCCACGACACCACCACCTGCAAGTTCGGTGGTCGTTGATCGATGTCCAGCAAGGTCAATTCACCGCGCGCCAGTTCCTCGGCCACCAGCACCGGCGGCAATGCGCCGATGCCAAAGCCGTCGCGCAGCAGCCGGGTAATCGCCGACACCGAGTTCACGCAGTTCAGACGTGGCGCCGTCACGCCATTGGCCTGCATCAGCGCCAGCACTTCCTGATGCGGGTGAGAGTTTTTCGAGTAGGTAATGATCCGCTCTTTCGCCAGATCGGCGACGCCTGAATACTCACGGTTGTACAGGGAATTGCTGGCGACAATCCAGCCCATGGGGTGGCTGGCCAGTTCCAGGCTGCGCACGCTTTCCTGGCGCAGCAGGTCGGTTTGCAGGATCACGTCGAGAAAGCCTTTTTGCAGCTGATCGCAGAGGTTGAGCGAGGTATCAGCCACCAGTTCGATTTCCACCAGCGGGTAGTGATCGGTCATCTGCGCCACCAACGGGCTGAGCCAGGTGTGGATTACCGTGTCCATCACGCCGATGCGCACCCGTCCGGCCTTGCTCGAACGGCTCTCGATCGACTGCTTGAGTGCCTGCATGGTGTCCATCATCTGCTCGGCGTAATCGAGCACTTTCAGGCCTTCGGGCGTCAGGCTCACGCCGCGCGAATCCCGCAGAAACAGCTTTACTCCGAGCTCGCCTTCAAGCACTGCAATTCGGCTGGAAATCGACGCCTGGGTGGTGAAGAGCTTGTCGGCGGTCAGGCGAAAACTCTTGAGTCGGGCGACCCAGACGAAGGTCTCGAGAAACTTCAGGTTCATGGGATAAAGATTTCTTATGTCTAAGGCGGGTTTTTATTAGTTGGACGCAGCAGGGGCGCGCGTCCAAAAATCGACGCATCCGGTTCCCACGATAGGCGTCGTCGGGGCTCAGAACAATACCAATAAAATCAGCGCGGAGATTTGCCATGAGTGCGCCCGACACCACCTCCATTGCGAAAGCCTCGGCCCGTCCGGGACCTTTCGACTGGTATCGCAACATCAATCAGCAGGAACGCCGCACCTTCTGGAGCTGCAAGATCGGCTATGGCCTGGACGGCATGGACACCCAGATGCTCAGCTTCGTGGTGCCGACCCTGATTGCCATGTGGGGCATCACCACCGGCCAGGCCGGGCTGATTCACACCAGCACGCTGATCGCTTCGGCCATCGGTGGTTGGGTGGCGGGGATTCTGTCCGACCGTATTGGTCGTGTGCGCACGCTGCAACTGACCGTGCTGTGGTTTGCCTTCTTCACCTTCCTCTGCGGCTTTGCCCAGAGCTACGAGCAACTGCTGATTGCCCGCACGTTGATGGGCTTCGGTTTCGGCGGCGAGTGGACGGCCGGCGCGGTGCTGATCGGCGAGGTGATTCGTGCCCAGGACCGTGGCAAGGCTGTTGGCATGGTGCAATCCGGCTGGGCGCTGGGTTGGGGGCTGACGGCGATTCTGTATGCGCTGCTGTTCTCGGTGTTGCCACCGGAAGACGCCTGGCGCGCGTTGTTCATCCTCGGCATCGTGCCAGCGATTTTCGTGATATTCGTCCGCCGTCTGGTCAAGGACCCGGAAATCTATCGTGAAGCCAAAGCCAAACAGGAACCGAGCAATCCGTCGAAGTTCTACGAGATCTTCGCCCCCGGCATGCTCTTCACCACGATACGCGCTTCGTTGCTGACTACCGGCGCGCTGGGCGGCTACTACGCGATCACGTCCTGGCTACCGACGTTTCTGAAAAACGAGCGCGGTCTGAGCGTACTCAATACCAGCGGTTATCTGGCGATGGTGATCATCGGGTCCTACGTGGGTTATGTCATCAGCGCCTATTTGACCGACATCCTCGGACGTAAAAAGAACTTCATCCTGTTCGCCGTGGGCTCGTTCACCATTGTGTTGCTGTACACCCAACTGCAGGTCAGCAACGGCGTGATGCTGTGGCTGGGCTTTCCGCTGGGCTTCTTCGCCTCGGGGATTTTCAGTGGAATGGGCGCATTCCTGACCGAGTTGTTCCCTACACGCATTCGCGGTTCGGGCCAGGGTTTTTGCTACAACATCGGCCGGGCGCTGGCGGCGTTGTTCCCGCTGCTGATCGGCCTGCTCAGCCAGACCGTGCCGCTGAGTGTAGGCATCGGTGCCTTTGCGGCGGTTTCCTACGGCGTGGTGATCCTCGCGGCCCTGAGCCTGCCGGAAACCCGTGGCAAGCAACTCGACGCCCAGTAACTGATAATCTGCGGGGCTGTCTTATAGATATGTCCCGCAGCTAAAAAGAAAAAAGCCTACAGGAGTGTTCAGCGTGAGCCGCCTGCTATTGAACTGCGACATCGGCGAGAGTTTCGGCAGCTGGACCATGGGTCTGGACGCGGAAATCATGCCCTACATCGATTGCGCCAACATCGCCTGCGGTTTTCACGCCGGTGACCCGAGCATCATGCGCAAGACCGTCAGCCTGGCCCTCAGCCACGGTGTGCAAGTTGGCGCGCATCCGGCCTATCAGGACCTGGTGGGATTCGGCCGCCGCTCCATGGCCTATGCCACCCAGGAACTTCAAGACATTCTGCATTACCAGATCGGCGCCCTCGACGGCATCTGCCGGGCCCAGGGTGGGCGAGTCAGTTACGTCAAACCCCATGGTGCGATGTACAACGACATGATGGCCAACCCGGCGCAACTGCGCGCTGTGCTGCAAGCGGTAGCGTCCTATGACCGAAATCTGCCATTGATGTTGATGGCCACCCGCGACAACAGCGCCGCCCAACAACTGGGCGATGAATACGGTGTGATCCTGTGGTTCGAGGCCTTTGCCGATCGTGCTTATGACAGCGCCGGCAGGCTGGTGTCGCGACAGCTGCCGGGAGCGGTGCATCACGACCCGGAAACAATCATCGAACAGGCGCTGACCATCGCCCGTGGCGATCCGCTCACCGCCAGTGACGGCAGTGCCCTGCATTTGCAGGCCAACACCCTCTGCGTGCACGGCGACAACGCCAGTTCGGTCGCTGCTGTGCAACGCATCCGTGAAGCCTTGAACCGGCAGAGCGCGTCATGAAGCTGCGGGTGGAAGTGGTGGCGCTGGATTGCCTGATGGTGCGCCTGTTCGATGAAATTGCCGAAACCAACATGCCGTGGATGCTGGCGGCCAGTGAAAGTCTGCGCACGGCATTCGCCGGGCATCTGATCGATCTGGTGCCGTCCTACACCACCTTGATGGTGCATTACGACTTGACCGCGCTGAGTCCCGCCCAGGCCCGGGAGTTGATTGCCCAGGCACTGATCGATCTGTCGCCCAATGCGCGTACGCGCGGCACCTGTCATGTGTTGCCGGTGTGGTACGACTTGAGCGTCGGTCCGGAGCTGAGCCTGTTGTCGCAGCGCAGCGGATTGGCGGTGGAGGAGGTGATCCGTCGTCACTGCGAGCGTGAATATCAGGTGTTTGCCCTGGGTTTTGCACCGGGCTTCGCTTTCATGGGGCTGGTAGAAGAGGTGCTCGCCGCGCCGCGTCTGAACACGCCACGCAAGAAAGTCGCGGCCGGCAGTGTCGGTATCGCCGAACGGCAGACGGCGGCCTACCCGGTGGTGTCGCCGGGGGGCTGGAACCTGATTGGCCGCACGCCGGCCAAATTGTTCGATCGCCACCGTGACGGCTACAGCCTGATGCAACCCGGTGACACCGTACGGTTCGAAGCGGTCGGCCATGCCGAATTCATTAGCCTGGGCGGTGACGATACGCCACTGGAGGCCCAGGCATGAGCCGTCTGATGATTGAAGCGAGTACGCCGCTGTGCCTGTTGCAGGATGCCGGTCGATTCGGCGTACGGCATCTGGGCGTGACCCAGGGCGGAGCCGCCGATTGGCGTTCGATGGCTTGGGCCAACTGGCTGTTGGGCAACGGGCTGGATGCGCCGGTAATCGAAATCACCCTCGGCGGATTCACCGTCGTTGCCGAGGATGATTGCGTGCTGGCCTTGGCCGGAGCGGATCTTGGTGCGCAGGTGGACGGCGAAGCGCTGGCGCCATGGCGCAGTTTCAGGCTGCACAAAGGCCAGCGTCTGCAATTCACCCGGCCGTTGCTCGGTGCCCGGGCCTATCTGGCGGCGCCGGGTGGGTTTGATGCACCGAAAGTGCTGGGCAGCAGCGCGACGGTGGTCCGCGAGGAACTTGGTGGCCTGGACGGAATGGGCCATGCGCTGGGTAAAGGCGCGTCATTGAGCTACTCGGGGAACTCGCTGGTATTGCTGCGGGAGTTGCCGAACGAATACGTGCCGGATTTCACCGGCGAGCCATTGCTGGATCTGGTGCTTGGTGCGCAGATCGGCGAGTTCAGCGGGCAGAGCCTGTTCGATGCGTTCAACAGCGTGTGGAGCCTCGACAGCCGAGCCGACCGGATGGGCATTCGCCTGTTGGGTACGGCGCTGCAGTACCAGGGCAAACCGATGATTTCCGAAGGTATACCGTTGGGTGCGGTCCAGGTGCCGCCCGACGGGCAGCCGATTGTGTTGCTCAATGATCGGCAGACCATTGGTGGTTATCCGCGTCTGGGAGCGTTGACGCCGTTGGCGCTGGCGCGATTGGCGCAATGCTTGCCGGGGGCGCGGGTGCGGTTGCGGCCGGTGGTGCAGGATGTGGCGCACCGCGAGCAAGTCCAGTATTTACGTAGTCTTACAGACCGCTAAAAGCTTCGTCGGATCGCCGCCCGGAGCAAGCCCGCTCCCACATTGGTTTTGTGTGCGACACAGATCCAATGTGGGAGCGGGCTTGCTCGCGAAGAGGCCTTCACAGGCGACGAATTTTTACTTGGAAAGAAACCGCATCCCTTCCTCCAGCCCGCGAAGGGTCAGCGGATACATCTGGTCCTCGATCAAATCCCGCACAATGTTGGTCGAAGAGGTATAGCCCCAGGTGTCCTTCGGATACGGGTTGATCCAGATGAGCTTCTTGTACTTCTCCTTGAAACGCTGCATCCACACGTAACCGGCTTCTTCGTTCCAGTGCTCGACGCTGCCGCCCGCCTGGGTGATTTCGTAGGGTGCCATGGCGGCGTCGCCGATGAAGATCACTTTGTAGTCGGCACCGTACTTGTGCAGCAGGTCCATGGTCGAGGTGCGCTCGGAGGTGCGGCGCATGTTGTTCTTCCACACCGATTCATAAATGAAGTTGTGGAAGTAGAAGTACTCCAGATGCTTGAACTCGGTCTTGCAGGCCGAGAACAACTCTTCGCAGATCTTCACGTGCGCATCCATCGAACCGCCGATATCAAACAGCAGCAACAGCTTGACGGTGTTGCGCCGCTCCGGCCGCATCTGGATGTTCAGCAGGCCGGCATCCTTGGCGGTGTGGTCGATGGTGCCATCGATGTCCAGTTCCTCCGCTGCCCCCTGACGGGCAAACTTGCGCAGGCGGCGCAGGGCGACCTTGATGTTGCGGGTGCCCAGCTCGACCGAATCGTCGAGGTTCTTGTATTCGCGCTGGTCCCAGACCTTGGCCGCCTTGCCCTGGCGCTTTCCGGCATCGCCGACCCGAATGCCTTCCGGGTTGAAGCCGCCGGAACCGAACGGGCTGGTGCCCCCAGTGCCGATCCACTTGTTGCCACCGGCGTGGCGTTCCTTCTGTTCCTCGAGGCGTTTCTTGAACTCTTCGATCAGCTTGTCCAGGCCGCCGAGGGACTGGATCGCCGCCCGCTCTTCATCGGTCAGCGAGCGTTCGAACTCCTTGCGCAGCCAGTCTTCGGGAATCAGCGCCTGCAGGTGGTCGTCGAGTTTTTCCAGGCCGTTGAAGTAGGCACCGAACGCCCGGTCGAACTTGTCGAAATGCCGCTCGTCCTTCACCAGGATCGCCCGGGACAGGTAATAGAACTCGTCCATGTCGGCGAAGGTCACGCGCTGTTTCAGCGCGTTGATCAGGTCCAGCAGCTCACGCACCGAGACCGGCACCTTGGCTGCGCGCATTTCATTGAACAGGTTGAGCAGCATGGCATCAGCCTCTTAGCGGGTGCCGCGACGGCTCATGAACGCCAGACGCTCCAGCAGTTGCACGTCCTGTTCGTTCTTTACCAAAGCACCGGCCAGCGGCGGAATGGCCTTGGTCGGATCGCGCTCGCGCAGCACCGCTTCGCCGATGTTGTCGGCCATCAGCAGTTTCAGCCAGTCCACCAGTTCGGAGGTCGAAGGCTTCTTTTTCAGGCCCGGCACCTTGCGCACGTCGAAGAACACGTCCAGCGCTTCGCTGACCAGGTCTTTCTTGATGTCCGGGTAATGCACGTCGACGATCCGCTGCATCGTGACACGGTCCGGGAAGGCGATGTAGTGGAAGAAGCAGCGGCGCAGGAAGGCGTCCGGCAGCTCTTTCTCGTTGTTGGAGGTAATGATGATGATCGGGCGCTTCTTGGCCTTGATGGTCTCGTCGATTTCGTAAACGTAGAACTCCATTTTGTCGAGTTCTTGCAGCAGGTCGTTGGGGAATTCGATGTCGGCCTTGTCGATTTCGTCGATCAGCAGGATGACCCGCTCTTCGGACTCGAAAGCTTCCCAGAGCTTGCCCTTTTTCAGGTAGTTGCGAACGTCGTGAACCTTTTCCGTGCCCAGTTGCGAGTCGCGCAGGCGGCTGACCGCGTCGTACTCGTACAGGCCTTGGTGGGCCTTGGTGGTGGACTTGATGTGCCAGGTGATCAGCTTGGCGCCAAAGGATTCGGCCAGTTGCTCGGCGAGCATGGTCTTGCCGGTGCCCGGTTCGCCCTTGACCAGCAACGGCCGCTCCAGGGTGATGGCGGCGTTGACCGCCAGCTTCAGGTCATCGGTGGCGACGTAGGCCTGGGTGCCTTCGAACTTCATCTGCTAATCCTCGAACGGTAACGCCGACCTGTACGAGGCAGGGCGGGGGGGCAATAAAAGAGTCAGCCCCGACTATAACGCGGTGCCCGGTCGACTGTGAACGCAGACGGCTTATTCAGTCTCTGAATGGGGCGTCACATCTTGACTCAGTCTCGGCTGCTGGCCAGTATTGAGCTATCGCCATTTTGGCGATAGCTTGCCGGGCATGTCTACTAAATACCGATTTCGAGATACGTATCGCATTCAGTTGCGAGAGAAGGATCATCCACCGCCCCATGTTCATCTGACCGGTGGCGGGCTGGATGTAATGCTTAGCCTGGAAACCGTCGAAGTGATGGTAGGCAAGGCACCGCCGCTGATTATCAAGGAGGCGCTGGAATGGGTCAGGGCTCATCAGGCGCAATTGCTGGAGGATTGGAAACGATGCTACCCATGAAACGACCACGGCTGCTGGCCGTACAGGCACTACCGGAATATCGCCTGCAGCTGACCTTTATTGACGGTCAGCAACTGACTCTGGATCTGAGTCGTGACCTGCTGACCTTTCCGGGCTTGCAGCCATTGCAGGGACGCGCGTTCGATGGCGCGGCTCTAGGTGATGATGGCTGGTGCGTCGAGTGGTCTGAGCAGGACATCCAGATTGGTGCAGACACGTTGTACCTGGATGCGATCGCACAAAATGCCTCCGACGAAAATACCCGGATCTTCATCGACTGGCGCGCTCGCACCGGGCTGACACTCACGCAGGCCGCCGAGGCGCTGGGGGTCAGTACCCGCAGCATCAGTCGTTACAGCGGTGGCAGGGAAGCGGTGCCCCGGTCTTTGGCATTGGCCTGCCTGGGCTGGGACTACTTGCAGTTGCAAGCGAACGTTCCACGGGCGGCCGAAGAAACAGGCCGCTACACCGTCACTCGTAAAAGTTAACCGGCTTGCGGCTTGGCAAGGCGATGTGTGGAGTTATCAGCAGCACAATCAGGCCGATGAGGGTCCGCAGGGGCCAACTGTATCGACGTTTCATGGTGGCAAATCTCTGACGATCCAAAGCCATTGACTGCACTGATAAGCGGACGTTCGACCCGACTGGACGCCTGCGGGCAAGAGGCTTACCTTGATGCCCTATTTCAATGCTGTCGTTAAGGACCCAGCCATGAGCCGCATTTTCGCTGACAACGCCCACTCCATCGGCAACACGCCGCTGGTGCAGATCAATCGCATTGCGCCGCGTGGTGTGACCATCCTGGCCAAGATCGAAGGGCGCAACCCCGGTTACTCGGTCAAGTGCCGGATCGGCGCGAACATGATCTGGGATGCCGAGGGCAGCGGCAAACTCAAGCCGGGCATGACCATCGTCGAACCCACCTCCGGCAATACTGGCATCGGCCTGGCCTTCGTGGCCGCCGCCCGTGGCTACAAACTGATGCTGACCATGCCGGCGTCCATGAGTATCGAACGCCGCAAGGTGCTCAAGGCACTGGGTGCCGAACTGGTGTTGACCGAGCCGGCCAAAGGCATGAAAGGCGCTATCGAGAAAGCCGGTGAAATCGTTGCCGGCGACCCGTCTAAGTACTTCATGCCGGCGCAATTCGACAACCCGGCCAACCCGGCCATCCACGAAAAAACCACCGGCCCGGAAATCTGGAACGATACCGACGGCGCGGTCGACGTGCTGGTGGCAGGCGTCGGAACCGGTGGAACCATCACCGGGGTTTCACGGTATATCAAGAATACCCAGGGCAAGCCGATACTTTCGGTAGCGGTGGAGCCGGCGGTGTCGCCGGTGATCACCCAGGCCCTGGCCGGTGAAGAAATCAAGCCGAGCCCGCACAAGATCCAGGGCATCGGTGCCGGTTTTGTGCCGAAGAACCTCGATTTGTCGATCGTCGATCGAGTGGAGTTGGTCAGTGACGAAGAGTCCAAGGCCATGGCCTTGCGCTTGATGCAGGAAGAAGGAATTTTGTGCGGGATTTCCTGCGGCGCCGCCATGGCAGTGGCCGTTCGGCTGGCCGAGACCCCGGAAATGCAGGGCAAGACCATCGTCGTGATCCTGCCGGATTCCGGTGAACGTTATCTGTCGAGCATGCTGTTCAGTGATCTGTTTACCGAACAGGAGAATCAGCAGTAAGCATTAAACCATTGGCGGATCGTGGCTGGCGGTGATGGCTGAGGCGTTGTCGCGGGTTGCGATCTATTGATGTGGTCTGGTTGATGATGGATTTGCATCAGCCAGCGTTCAGGCGCCTTATGTTAAGAAATACTTTGTTGCACATTCATTAACATTGAATGTTAAAAAGTGCAGGTTTTTCACCGGGTCGGTAGTGTTTATCATGCTGGCAGCCATGTCGGGCAATGGACTTGGCGCAGTGTCGTTTATCTTCAAAGGAGTTGTTGATGACCTTATCGTTTGCCGCGAAGGCCTCGTTGTTGCTGCTGTTTCTCGGCAGCACCCTCTATGTGCATTTACGCGGTAAGGCGCGCTTGCCGGTTTTGCGCCAGTTCGTGAACCATTCGGCACTGTTCGCACCCTATAACGCCTTGATGTACCTGTTTTCCGGTGTGCCTTCGAAACCGTATCTGGATCGCAGCAAGTTCCCTGAACTGGATGTGCTCAAGGACAACTGGGAGGTAATTCGCGACGAAGCGATGCACTTGTTCGACGAGGGGTATATCCGCGCAGCGGCAAAGAACAACGACGCCGGTTTTGGCTCGTTCTTCAAGAAGGGCTGGAAGCGTTTCTATCTCAAGTGGTATGACGAACCGCTGCCTTCCGCCGAAGCCTTGTGCCCGAAAACCGTGGAACTTGTCAGCAGCATTCCCAACGTCAAAGGCGCCATGTTCGCGCTGCTGCCAGGCGGCAGCCACCTCAACCCGCATCGCGATCCGTTTGCCGGTTCCCTGCGTTATCACTTGGGCCTGTCCACCCCCAATTCCGATGATTGCCGCATCTTTGTCGACGGTCAGGTGTACGCCTGGCGCGATGGTGAGGACGTGATGTTCGACGAAACCTACGTGCACTGGGTCAAGAATGAAACGCAAAAGACCCGTGTCATCCTGTTCTGCGATATCGAGCGTCCACTGAGCAATCGCTTCATGACCCGCATCAATCGCAGTATCAGCGCCTGGCTGGGTCGCGCCACCGCCCCTCAGAACCTGGACGACGAGCGTGTGGGCGGGATCAACCGGGCCTATGCCTGGAGCAAGAACTCCAGCGATAAATTCAGTGGCGTGGTCAAGCAATGGAAGCGGCGCAATCCCAAGGCCTATCGGGTACTGCGCCCGGTACTGGCGGTGGTGGTGCTGACGTTACTGGGGTATTGGTTGTTTGGCTGAAGCCGGATACAGAACAGAAAAACCGCTCGTTGCGAGCGGTTTTTTTATTTCCGGGGAGTCCCGGGCAACCCCTCCAACCGCACAATGCTGATTCTGTGTCAGCTGTCATTACTGGCCTTTTGGCCGAGTCGTTGCAATCCATGTCAAACGCTGGTTATAGTCGGCGCACGGTGAGTTTTGGACTCACCTTTTTATCCCTCGAGCAAAGATCAGCCCAATGCCTGCATCCCTCATCAACGCGGTAGTCGATTCAGCGGTCAACGCTGGTGTCGTGCTGTGCGGGAATCAGCAGCCCGGGCAGATCAGTCATTACCCCCCACCTGTCAGTAGCACGTCGGTGTGCGCAGTCGCATCACCGCCAGGCGTTGGCATTTCGGGCTGATCAGCTGCCTTCTGCTGTTCCCCATGCCTGCCTGAAAAACTACTGGATTTCAGCTTTTTGCTGAGTTGGCTTTTTGCCTGACTACAGGTGGTATTCATGTTTGTCCTTTCGAAAAAGTCCGCGCTCGCGGCGGCGTCCACGAGCCTGTTCGTTCTGCTGTGGAGCAGCGGGGCGATTTTCTCCAAATGGGGGCTGGCTCACGCGTCGCCCTTTGCCTTCCTGATGTTTCGTTTCGTCATCGCCCTATGCGGCCTGGTGTTGCTGGTGCCGTTGCTCAAGCTGAAGTTGCCCAAGGGCGGCAAACCGATGCTGTATGCGATGGCCACCGGTGTGGTGTTGTTGGGGGCTTATCAGATTTTCTATCTGCTGGCCCTGGACTTTAAAGTCACGCCCGGGGTGATGGCGACCATCATGGGCGTGCAGCCGATACTCACCGTGGTGGTGATGGAGCGCCAGCGTTCCTGGAGCCGAATGTTCGGTCTGGCCCTGGGGCTGACCGGGTTGATCATGGTGGTCTATCAGGGCATCGGTCTGGCCGGGATGTCGTTGGCTGGGATGCTGTACGGGTTGCTGGCGCTGGCGAGCATGACGTTCGGTTCGATCATGCAGAAACGCATCACCGACAATCCCCTCGGCACATTGCCGGTGCAGTATCTGGCCGGACTGCTGTTGTGCGGGATTTTCGTACCCTTCCAGCCGTTTCACTTCGAGCACAACAGCGGTTTCATCTTGCCGGTACTATGGATGGGGCTGGTGGTATCGGTGCTGGCGACGCTGTTGCTGTACCGCTTGATCGCCCGGGGCAATCTGGTGAATGTCACCAGCCTGTTTTACCTGGTGCCGGCGGTAACGTCGGTGATGGACTATCTGATCTTCGGCAATCGCCTGGCGATGTTGAGCCTGTTCGGCATGCTGTTGATCATCCTTGGTCTGGTATTCGTCTTCCGTAAAACCGCGTAATTGCGAGGAAACCCGATAAGGCCTGGAGCAATGCTCCGGGTCTTTGTGATTTTTGGCGTCATCCGCAACGCAACAATGCTACCGGTCAGCCACCAAGCCCGGCTTCAACACCAACCACAACGCCAGCGAAATCAACAACCCGCCATAGATATGCGCCATCGACAGCGGCTCATCGAGAAACATCGCCCCCCACAGCACCCCGAACGGCGGGATCATGAAGGTCACGGTCGACGACTTTACCGGGCCGATCGAACTGAGCAACCGGAAGTAAATGATGTAGGCAAACGCAGTACACGCCAGCCCCAATCCCAGCAGCGACAACCAGACCTTCCATCCCCCCCAACTCGCCGGTGGCTGGCTGATCACGCTGTAGCCGAACAACGGCAACATGAACAGGGTCGCTCCGAGCATGCTGCCCAGCGCTGACAGGCGACTGTCGAGCCCACCGGCCTGATCGAGCCAGCGTCGGGCGAGAAATCCGGCGAAACCGTAGCAGGTGGTAGCGAGCAGGCAGGCGAGGGCGCCCATCAGCAGTTGCATGTCGAACGCCACCGGACCGGCGCGGGTCAGGACGCCGACGCCAAGCAACCCGAGGAAAACCCCGCCGAGCTTGGCGGCGCTGAGTCTTTCATGGAAGAACAAGCCGCCGATCAGCACGCCCATCAGCGGCGTGGTGGCGTTGAAGATCGCCGAGTAACCGGCCGGCAAGACTTGCGCCGCGACCGAGTAGAGCGTCGCCGGGATGCCGGAGTTGATCACCCCGAGCAGCATCACGGTCTTGAGTTTTCCCTTGAAATCCCAACTGATGCGCATCAGGCCGAGAATTACCAGCAGCCCGACAGCGGCAATCGACACGCGGAAAAACGCCGTGGGAATCGTGCCGATCACCGGGGCGATGATGCGCATGAACAGAAAACTCGCACCCCAAATGGCCGCCAGTGACAGTAAACGGAAAATATCGACGGGGTTCACAGCGCGGTCCTTCCTTGGGGGAGGGGCGAAAGTGTTGCTGAGTGTGTGATCGATGGCAACCGAAAACCGGGCATTTAATTCGTCCGGAAAATTACGCTTCTCCTGCCCCCGGTTCACTGGCTAAGCTCAAGCCTCCCGAATTCCCGCAGAGGTCTCACCATGCCGCAGCAATGGCCAGCCGCCGACATCGCCCGCTTGATCCTCGATGGCTTTGACGATTACCGCGAGCATTTTCGCCAGATCACCGACGGCGCCCGGGCTCGCTTCGAACAGGCCCGGTGGCAAGAGACGCAGTCGGCGTCGGCGGCGCGGATCAATCTGTACGAAGACAAGGTCGGTGAAACGGTGGCGCGACTGCGCACCGCGTTTGACACCGACACCCTGGACGTCAGCTGCTGGCCGCTGGTCAAAAGCGCCTACATCAGCCTGATCGACCTGCGCTTCGACGATGAACTGTCCGAGACCTGGTACAACTCGATCTTCTGCGGGCTGTTCAGCCATGACCTGATCAGCGACGGCTGCATGTTCATCCACACCACCCGGCCGAGCCTGCGCCGTGCCCGGGCCGCGCAAACCCGCACCTACAAGCCGCAAGGCCAATTGTCGGCGATGCTCGCCAGCATCTTCGCCGACTACCGCTTCAGCGAGGATTACGCCGACCTGTCCGGTGACCTGAAGCGCCTCGAAGCGCAGTTGCGCGAGAACCTGCCGGATTGGGTGTGCAAGGACCCGGAGCTGAGCGTCGAGCTGTTTTCCTCGGTGCTGTACCGCAATAAAGGCGCGTACCTGGTGGGGCGCATCTACACCACCGACGAGCAATGGCCGCTGGCAATTCCCTTGCTGCACCTGGAAGGTCGCGGCATCCAGATCGATGCGCTGATCACCGATGAGGCGGACGTGTCGATCATCTTCTCGTTCACCCGTTCGTACTTCATGGTGGATGTGCCGGTGCCGGCGGAGTTCATCGGCTTCCTGCGGCGTATCCTGCCGGGCAAGCACATTGCCGAGCTGTACACCTCGATTGGCTTCTACAAGCACGGCAAGTCGGAGTTCTACCGGGCGCTGATCAATCACCTGGCCAACACCGACGACCAGTTCATCATGGCCCCCGGCGTGCGCGGCATGGTGATGAGCGTGTTCACCCTGCCGGGTTTCAACACCGTGTTCAAAATCATCAAGGACCGTTTCTCACCGTCGAAAAACGTCGACCGCGCCACGGTGATCGAAAAGTACCGCCTGGTGAAAAGCGTCGACCGCGTCGGGCGCATGGCCGATACCCAGGAGTTCGCCGATTTCCGTTTCCCGCTGAGCAAGTTCGATCCGGCGTGCCTGGAGGAATTGCTGGAAGTTGCGCCGTCCACGGTGTCGGTGGAAGGCGACACGGTGCTGATCCGCCACTGCTGGACCGAACGCCGCATGACTCCGCTGAACCTGTATCTGGAAAACGCCAACGAGGCGCAGGTGCGCGAGGCCCTGGAAGACTACGGGCTGGCGATCAAGCAACTGGCGGCGGCGAACATCTTTCCCGGCGACATGCTGCTGAAGAACTTCGGGGTGACCCGTCACGGTCGGGTGGTGTTCTACGACTACGACGAGATCTGCTTCCTCACCGAGGCCAACTTTCGCCATATCCCGCAACCCCGCACCCCGGAAGATGAAATGGCGTCCGAACCGTGGTACTCGATCGGACCACTGGACGTGTTCCCGGAAGAGTTTCCACCGTTCCTGTTTGCCGATTTCGGGCAACGCAAGTTGTTCGATCAGCTGCATGGCGAGTTGTACAACGCCGATTACTGGAAAAGCCTGCAGGAAGCGATCCGGGCGGGGAAGGTGATTGATGTGTTTCCGTATCGGCGTAAAGGGCTGGATAACGAATAGGAACAGTTGCAAGCGGCAAGCTACAAGCGGCAAGTTAGAAGCCGCTTTTAACTTGCGGCTTGTAGCTTGCCGCTTGAAGCTGCTTTTCTGCGACAATCCGCACCCTTGCGCCACTAGACGACTGAATTGCGTACCCGATGACCGACGAATCGCCCTCCATCGACAAACTGCTGAAAAACCTCGATCACGCCATGCTCGCCGACCGCCACCGGCTGCGGCGGCAGTTGCTTGAGCTGCGCAAGAAACCCGACGAGGCCAGACTGGGCCAGTGGGTGACGCGGATGCAGGCGTCCTGTGAGCAGGTGCTGGCGCGCAAGGCCAGCCTGCCGGTGATTCGTTACGACGACAGCCTGCCGATTGCCGCCAAACGCGACGAAATAAAAAAGGCGCTGGAAAAGCATCAGGTGCTGATCATCGCAGGTGAGACCGGCTCGGGTAAAACCACCCAGTTGCCGAAAATCTGCCTGGAAATCGGTCGCGGCCAGCATGGCCTGATCGGCCACACCCAGCCGCGCCGGATCGCTGCGCGCAGCGTCGCCAGCCGGGTCGCCGAAGAACTCGGCACGCCGCTGGGCGCGCTGGTCGGCTATCAGGTGCGTTTTGAAGATCAGAGCGATTCCAGCACCCTGATCAAGCTGATGACCGACGGCATCCTGCTGGCGGAAACACAGAACGACCGCTACCTGGAACGCTACGACACGATCATCGTCGACGAAGCCCACGAACGCAGTCTCAACATCGACTTCCTGCTCGGCTACCTGAAAACCCTGCTGCCGCGCCGTCCCGACCTGAAAGTCATCATCACCTCGGCGACCATCGACCTGGAGCGTTTCTCCAAGCACTTCGATGACGCGCCGATTGTCGAGGTGTCCGGCCGCACCTTCCCGGTGGACACCTGGTATCGTCCGCTAACACTTGAGCAGGACGAAGAGGGCAACCGCGTCGAGGACGACCTGACGGTGGATCAGGCGATCCTCGCCACCCTCGACGAAATCGCCGCCTATGAGCGCAGTGAACGCCGCAGTCCCGGTGACGTGCTGGTGTTCCTGCCCGGTGAGCGCGAGATTCGCGACGCCGCCGACATGCTGCGCAAAGCCCAGCTCAAACACACTGAAATCCTGCCGTTGTACGCGCGCTTGTCGCCGGCCGAGCAGCAGCGGATTTTCCAGTCGCACCCGGGCCGTCGCGTGGTACTGGCGACCAACGTCGCGGAAACCTCGCTGACCGTGCCGGGCATTCGCTATGTGATTGACAGCGGTACGGCGCGCATCAGCCGCTACAGCTACCGGGCCAAGGTCCAGCGTCTGCCGATTGAAGCCATTTCCCAGGCCAGCGCCAACCAGCGCAAGGGTCGATGCGGGCGGGTTGAGCCGGGCATCTGCGTGCGCCTGTACAGCGAAGAAGATTTCATCGGACGTCCGGAATTTACCGATCCGGAAATCCTGCGCACCAACCTCGCGGCGGTCATCTTGCAGATGCTGCATCTGCGTCTCGGCGAAGTCAGCGCGTTCCCGTTCATCGAGCCGCCTGACGGCAAAGCGATCAGCGACGGTTACAACCTGCTGCAGGAGCTCTCGGCGGTGGACCGCAACAGTCAGCTGACCCMTCTCGGTCGCCAACTTGCACGCTTGCCGGTGGACCCGCGAATGGGCCGCATGCTGCTCGAAGCGGCGAAGCTCGGCAGCTTGCAGGAAGTGCTGATCGTCGCCAGCGCCATGTCGATCCAGGACCCGCGCGAGCGTCCGCCGGAGCGTCAGCAAGCGGCGGATCAGGCCCACGCCCAGTGGAAAGACGCTGACTCGGACTTCGCCGGGCTGGTCAATCTGTGGCGCGGTTTCGAAGAGCAGCGCCAGGCGCTGACTGCCAGTCCGCTGCGTAACTGGTGCCGCAAGAATTTCCTCAATTACCTGCGCCTGCGCGAGTGGCGCGACTCCCATCGCCAGTTGAGCCTGATCTGCCGCGACATGCAGCTGAGCCTCAATAAAGAGCCGGCCGATTATCCGAAACTGCACAAAGCGGTGCTGGTGGGACTGCTGAGCCAGATCGGCCAGAAAACCGAAGACGGCGACTACCTCGGCGCGCGTCAGCGGCGGTTCTGGATTCATCCGTCGTCGGGCATCGGCAAGAAGCGCCCGCAATGGCTGATGACCGCCGAACTGGTGGAAACCACCAAGCTTTACGCGCGTATGGTCGCCAAGATCGATGCCGACTGGATCGAGCCGCTGGCCGGGCACCTGATCAAGAAAAACCACTTCGAGCCCCATTGGGAGAAGAAGCGCGGCCAGGTCGTGGCGTTCGAGCAGATCACCCTGTTCGGGCTGATCGTGGTCGGGCGCCGGCCGGTGCATTACGGCCCGGTCGACCCGGTGGTGTCCCGCGAATTGTTCATCCGTGAAGCGCTGGTGCGCGGCGAGATTCAGTCCAAGGCCAAGTGTTTGTCGGCCAACGCGCAGTTGCTGGAACAGCTCGACGAACTGGAAGCCAAGGCCCGTCGTCGCGACATCCTCGCCGACGAAGAAACCCTGTACGCCTTCTACGACGCACGGCTGCCGGCGGAGATCCACCAGACCGCGACCTTCGACAGCTGGTACCGGATCAACAGCCAGAAAGACCCGCAATTGCTGATCATGCGCGAAGAGGACGTGCTGGCCCGCGAAGCCAGTGAAGTCACCGCCCAGTATTACCCGGATACGCTGCACATCGGCGATCTGGAATTGGCCCTCAGCTACCACTTCGAACCGAATCACCCACGGGACGGCGTGACCCTGCGCGTGCCGGCACCGCTGTTGCCGATGTTGCCGCCGGAACGCCTGGAATGGCTGGTGCCGGGCGTCATCGAAGCCAAGTGCATTGCCCTGGTGCGCAACCTGCCCAAGGCCTTGCGCAAGAACTTCGTGCCAGTGCCGGACTTCGTCAAGGCGGCCTTGCAGCGCATGACCTTTGCCGAGGGCTCGCTGCCTCAGGCCTTGGGTCGCGAGCTGCTGCGCATGACCGGTGCGCGGGTCAGTGATGAAGCCTGGGCCGAGGCGGCGCAGCAGGTCGAAAGCCATTTGCGGATGAACCTGGAAATCGTCGACGCCCAGGGCAAGTTCCTCGGTGAGGGTCGCGATCTGGCCGAACTGACCGCACGTTTCGCCGAGGCCAGCCAGGCAGCATTGGCGGTGCCGCAAACCGCGAAGAGCCAGCAGCCGGTGGAGCCGAAAGTATTCGCCGCCGTGGCCGAGAAAACCCAGCAGAAGATCGCCGGGCTGTCGATGACGGTCTACCCGGCGCTGGTGGAGGAGACCGGGATGGTCAAGGAAGGGCGCTTCTCGACCCCGGCCGAGGCCGAGTTCCAGCATCGCCGTGCCCTGCAACGCTTGCTGATGCAGCAACTGGCCGAACCTGCCAAATTCCTCCGTGGCAAATTGCCGGGCCTGACCGAACTGGGCCTGCTGTACCGCGACATGGGGCGCGTCGATGCGTTGGTGGAAGACATTCTGCTGGCCAGCCTCGACAGCTGCATTCTTGAGGGCGAGGACCCGTTGCCGCGCGATGGTGCCGGATTGGCGTCGCTGGCGGAGCGCAAGCGTGGCGCCTGGACCGAGCACGCTGAGCGTGTGGCGAAGCTGACCCTGGAAATCCTCAAGCTTTGGCATGGCCTGCAAAAGCGCTTCAAGGGCAAGATTGATCTGGCGCAAGCCGTGGCCCTGAACGACATCAAGCAGCAGCTCAGCCACTTGGTCTATCCGGGGTTTGTCCGGGAAACGCCGATGCAGTGGCTCAAGGAGTTGCCGCGTTACCTCAAGGCGATCGAACAGCGCTTTGAAAAAATCGGTGCCCAGGTGCAGCGCGACCGGGTCTGGAGTGGCGAATTGAGCGGACTGTGGGCGCAATACCAGACCCGCGCCAACAAACATGCCCAGGAAGGCAAGCGCGATCCGCAACTGGAGTTGTATCGCTGGTGGCTGGAGGAATACCGGGTTTCGCTGTTTGCGCAGCAGTTGGGAACCAAGGTGCCGATCTCCGACAAGCGCCTGAACAAGCAGTGGTCGCAAGTCGAGCCGTAGGCCGGAGGCTGGTGCAATACCCTGTGGGAGCAAGCCCGCTCCCACAGGTCAGGTGGTGTGTCAGTGGGAGTTTGATCCAGCAAAAGGGGCGAAATGCCCACGTTTATGGCAAACTTCGCGCCTATAAACGCCGGCCCCGCGGTTTTGAGCCTTCACGGTCTCGGGCAGGTCGGAATAAAGCGATGCCAGGTTTTCGTCCCCCGGACGGGAATAGACCCTTTGTGTATTGGTACGACTGTGCCAATGCTTTCTGCCTGAACAGATTAGAGACACGACCATGCATAACGTCGTCATCAGCGGCACCGGCCTGTACACCCCGGCCAACAGCATCTCCAACGAAGAGCTGGTGCAGTCTTTCAATACTTATGTGGCGCAATTCAACGCCGACAACGCCGACTCCATTGCGCGCGGTGAAGTCGAAGCGTTGACCGAATCCAGCGCAGCCTTCATCGAAAAAGCTTCCGGCATCAAGAGCCGCTTTGTCATGGACAAGGAAGGCATCCTCGACCCGCAGCGCATGGCTCCACGCCTGCCGGAGCGTTCCAACGACGAGTGGTCGGTGCTTTGCCAGATGGCCATCGGCGCGGCCGAACAAGCCTTGCAGCGCGCCGGCAAGACCGCCGCGGACATCGACGGCGTGATCGTCGCCTGTTCCAACCTGCAACGTGCTTACCCGGCCATTGCCATCGAAGTCCAGGAAGCGCTGGGCATCCAGGGTTTCGGTTTCGACATGAACGTGGCGTGCTCCTCGGCGACCTTCGGTATCCAGACCGCCGCCAACAGCGTGCAACTGGGCCAGGCCCGGGCGGTCCTGATAGTCAATCCGGAAGTCTGCACCGGCCACCTGAACTTCCGTGACCGCGACAGCCACTTCATCTTCGGCGATGCCGCCACTGCGGTGATCATCGAACGTGCTGACCTGGCGACGTCCAAGTACCAGTTCGACATCGTCAGCACCAAGCTACTGACCAAGTTCTCCAACAACATCCGCAACAACTTCGGCTTCCTCAACCGCGCGGCGCAAGAGGGCATCGGCGCCAGGGACAAACTGTTCGTGCAGGAAGGCCGTAAGGTGTTCAAGGAAGTCTGCCCGCTGGTTGCCGAGCTGATCAGTGAGCATCTGCAAGAGAACCAGCTCAACGTCAGCGACGTGAAGCGCTTCTGGCTGCACCAGGCCAACCTCAGCATGAACCACCTGATCGTCAAGAAACTGCTGGGTCGCGACGCCACCGAACAGGAAGCGCCGGTGATTCTCGACACCTACGCCAACACCAGTTCCGCAGGTTCGGTGATTGCGTTCCACAAGAACCAGGACGACCTGGCCGCCGGTTCGCTGGCCGTGCTCAGTTCGTTCGGCGCCGGTTATTCGATTGGTAGCGTGTTGCTGCGCAAGCGCTGAGTTTGAATTAACTGTCGCAACAGATGAAAAGATCGCAGCCGAAAGCTGCGATTTTTTTTGCGGGGCTTTTGTGGCGAGGGAGCTTGCTCCCGTTCGGCGACGAAGTCGTCGTAAAACAGGCTGATGCGGCATGTCTGGCAAATCGAGGTGACTGGTTCTGGGACCGCTTCGCAGTCCAGCGCGAGCAAGCTCGCTCGCCACATGAAGCTGATTCGATGGGGAGGGGAGAGAAAACAGTCTCGCGTTGATGCATCGGAGGATGATGGGGGCCGACACACCAACGCCAGGCTGTAAAAGGAACCCGGGCTTCCTTGCCCGAGTCGTGTAGCGGGGTGAATCAGAACTTCGCTTCGGCATCCAGTTGCAGGGTGTTGATGTCCGAATCGGTTTTCTTGATGTTGGCGTTGGTCTGGTCCGAAGTCGCCATGAAGTAGGTCGCGCCCAAGGCAAAGTTCTTGTCCAGATCGTAGCTCACTTTCATCTTGCTGCCGCGCGAACCGGTGAAGCCGTTGGCGAAGTCGGAGTCGGTGAAGGCACCCACCACAGCGTTACGCTGCACGTCGCGGTAGTTGTAGTCCAGGTTGAAGCCGTAGACCTTGGACTTCACACCAGCCAACCAGCCAGTGTCCTGGTCGTTGCTGGCATCGGTGTTGTTGACGTACTGACCGTAGATCGACAGCGGAACTGGCAGGTTGGAGAAGTCGAGCTGACCAAAGCCTTCGTACAGTTTGAAGGTTTCGCCCGGGCTGTTGCCGTTGACGGCCAGTGCGCATGGCGTGGTGACGGTACCGGAGGTAGGGCAGGCACTGCTGCTGTCGTTGTCGTAGGAGTAGATACTGCCGCCCAACGTCATTTTCATGCTGTCGGTGATGGCGAAGCGACCACCCAACTGGCCAGCGTATAGGCGCAGGTCGTGTTTGAACTGCACGCCTTCACCGTCGACGTTGTCCTTGAGGGTGTAGTGACCGGCGCTACCGAACAGCTCGGTGCTGCCGCTCAGCGGGTACTTGTAGGTGACTGCCACACCTTCCGGGTTGATGTCGCTATCCCAGATGATGTCGCCCATGCTCACCCATTGTTGCGGCATCTTGCCGCCAACCAGGTGCAGGTTCTTGATCGCATCCGGGTGGTAGTCGATGTAACCCTGGTCCAGCCAGATCTGCTTCTTGTCGAAGTAGTTGTTCAGGTCCTGGTTGGTCGAGCGAGCGTCGTCGTTGTTGCCGGTGGCGATACGGATACCGGTGTCGACCTGCGGGTTGATTTCGCTGTAGGCACCCAGGCGGGCACGAATGCGCTGACGGTCCTGGTCCTTGTTGTTTGGCACGCCATCGTTGTGCACGGTTTCTTCACGGAAGCGTACGTCACCCTTGAACTGGGTCTTGGCGGCCCATGCCAGCTTCTGGTCGAAAGTGCTCAGTGCGTCGGTTTTCTTCGCGGTTGCCGCGATTTGCTCGTTAGTCTCTTGCTGAGCCTGACGGGCGATCTGTTGGTCTTTCTGATCCCTGGCCAGCTCGGCTTGCAGTTCGCTGTACTGCGCGTTGGTGATCGAGCCGTTAGCCTTGAGCATGTCGAGCAGTTTGGCGTCGACTGCGGCACTGGCCGGAACACTCATGGCCAGCAACAGGCCGCCGCACAAGGCCGCCGCAGTTTTCGTGGAAGCAAGACGCATATCAATCTCCGAAGATGAGAGGGGATGACAGAGCCATCCGGGACACAACCGACCATTTAGTGGCGGAAAACAGTGACCGGGTATAACCCGGCGCTCTAAAAACAGGCGCCAGTATCGCGATGGTTTATGACAGAGCAGTGGCAATGTGATGTCATGTCCGTGACGATACAAAGCCGCCGTGAACTATTGAGTTAGAGCACTGTCGTCGTTTTGCTCGTGTGCATTGCAGAGCGATAGGCGATACTCGCGGGGCTTTCACGCCATGAAGAGTGAGGATGGTGATGCCGTTGCAACGCCTGCAAAAACTGTCAGAAATCGCCCCGCAGCAGTGGGACGCACTGGTGCCCGAGACTCAGCCTTTTCTGCGTCACGCTTTTTTGAGCGCACTGGAAGACAGCGGCAGCGTCGGACCCCATACCGGCTGGCAGCCTGAGCATTTATTGCACGTCGAAGGCGATCGACTGATCGCCGCGCTGCCCGGTTATCGCAAGTGGCATTCCTACGGCGAGTACGTGTTCGATCACGCCTGGGCCGATGCCTGTGAGCGTGCCGGCATCGACTACTACCCTAAGCTGTTGACCGCGGTGCCGTTTAGTCCGGTCACCGGGCCGCGGCTGTTGGCGGCCACGGTCGAAGACGGCTTCGAGTTATTGAAAAGCCTGCCGGGCTACCTTGAGCTTGAAGGGCTCTCCAGCGCGCACATCAACTTCACCGATCCGTTCACTGACGCGGCATTGAGTGAGCAGCCCGGCTGGCTGCAGCGCGTTGGCTGTCAATACCACTGGCAGAATCGCGGCTACCGGGATTTCCAGGACTTCCTCGACGTGCTCAGTTCGCGCAAGCGCAAACAGATGCGCAAGGAGCGCGAGCAGGTGGCGGGGCAGGGCTTCGAGTTTGAATGGCTGGAGGGGCGGGATCTGAGTCAGGCGCAATGGGATTTCGTCTATGCCTGCTACGCCAATACGTACGCGGTGCGCCGGCAAGCGCCGTATCTGACGCGGGAGTTTTTCAGCCTGCTGGCCGAACGCATGCCGGAATCGATTCGCGTGGTGCTGGCCAAACAGGGTTCACGGCCGGTGGCGATGGCGTTCAGTCTGGTGGGGGGCGACAGCTTTTATGGCCGTTACTGGGGATGCCTGGCGGAGTTTGATCGCCTGCATTTCGAGACCTGTTTCTACCAGGGTATGGACTATGCCATTGCCAACGGTTTCCAGCGTTTCGATGCCGGGGCACAGGGCGAGCACAAGTTGATTCGCGGGTTCGAGCCGGTGATCACCCATTCCTGGCACTACTTGCGGCATCCGGGGTTGAAAGCTGCGGTGAAAGACTTTCTGGAGCAGGAGCGGTTGGGGGTGCTGGCTTATGCAGAGGATGCGAAGTCAGCCTTGCCTTATCGACAAGGCTGACATTCACACCGTGCAGCGTGTCAGTTTTCTTCTTTGCCCAGCCAGCGATACAGCACGCCGCCGACCACTGCACCGAGTAGCGGTGCGACCCAGAACATCCACAGTTGTTGAATCGCCCAGCCGCCAACGATCAGCGCCGGGCCGGTGCTGCGAGCCGGGTTGACCGAGGTGTTGGTGACCGGGATCGAGATCAGGTGGATCAGCGTCAGCCCCAGGCCGATGGCAATCGGTGCCAGGCCTGCCGGTGCACGTTTGTCGGTGGCGCCGAGGATGATCAGGATGAACATCGCGGTCATCACCAGTTCACAGACAAATCCCGCCGCCATCGAATAGCCGCCAGGCGAGTGTTCGCCGTAGCCGTTGGACGCAAGGCCCCCCGCCAGTTCGAAACCGGGTTTGCCGCTGGCAATGAAATACAGCAGGGCGGCTGCAATCACGCCGCCAATGACCTGGGCAATGATGTAGGCCGGCAATTCATTGGCCGGAAACCGCCCACCCACCACCAGGCCGAGGGATACCGCAGGGTTGAGATGGCAGCCGGAAATATGGCCGATGGCGAAAGCCATGGTCAGCACTGTCAGGCCAAACGCGAAGGACACCCCGAGCAGACCGATCCCCACATCCGGAAAAGCCGCCGCCAGCACCGCACTGCCGCAACCACCCAACACCAGCCAGAACGTACCTACCAACTCTGTAGCCGAACGTTTTAACAGAGACATGAGAGTGAGCCCTTTCGAGATTATGCTGCCTTTAGCATCCAGCCGATGGACTGCAGAACCACCTCCAGAACATTGAAGTGAGTACAGCACGGTTTTTTCAGAATTCCAGCAGGCATAAAAAACCGCCAGGACCCGTTGTTGACAGGCTCTGGCGGTTTTTTGGGGGCTATCGGTCGCGCCAATCCTTGTGGCCGCCGCAATACTCAATCGATCCCGACAAACCCACCGGTCTGGTGTTGCCACAACCGCGCATACAAACCGCCATGGGCGAGCAGTTCGGCATGGGTCCCGGTTTCGGCGATCTTGCCGTTTTCCAGCACCACCAGCCGGTCCATCCGGGCGATGGTCGAAAGCCGGTGAGCGATGGCGATCACGGTTTTGCCCTGCATCAGGGTTTCGAGACTTTCCTGGATCGCCGCTTCGACTTCCGAATCCAGTGCCGACGTGGCCTCGTCCATGATCAGGATCGGCGCGTCCTTGAGCAGTACACGGGCAATGGCGATGCGCTGGCGCTGGCCGCCGGAGAGTTTCACCCCGCGCTCACCGACGTGGGCATCGAAACCGGTGCGGCCTTCAGCGTCCGACAGCGACGGAATGAAACCGTCAGCCCGGGCCTTGTGTACCGTTTCCCAGAGTTGGGCGTCGGTGGCGTCGGGCTTGCCATACAGCAAGTTGTCACGGATCGAACGGTGCAGCAGCGACGTGTCCTGGGTGATCATGCCGATGCGTTCGCGCAGGCTTTCCTGGCTGACGTCGGCGATGTTCTGGCCGTCGATCAGGATGCGTCCGCCTTCCACGTCGTACAGGCGCAGCAGCAGGTTCACCAGGGTCGACTTGCCGGCACCGGACGGGCCGATCAGGCCGATTTTCTCGCCAGCCTTGATGGTCAGGTTGAGGTCGCCGATGATCCCGCTCTGCTTGCCGTAGTGGAAATCCACCTGTTCGAAGCGCACTTCGCCACGGGCCACCGCCAGGGGTTTGGCCTGGTCGCGGTCGGTGACGGAGACTGGTTGCGAGATGGTCTGCAGACCGTCCTGGACCATGCCGATGTTTTCGAAGATGCCGGTCACCACCCACATGATCCAGCCGGACATGTTGACGATGCGGATCACCAGGCCGGTGGCCAGGGCAATCGCCCCCACGCTGATCAACGACTGCGTCCACAACCACAGGGCCAGACCGGTGGTGCAGACGATCAGCAAGCCGTTCATGCTGGTGATGACCACGTCCATGCTGGTGACCACGCGGCCGGCCAGTTGCGCCTTCTCGGTCTGTTCCTTGATGGCTTCGCGGGCGTATTGTTGTTCGAAGTTGGTGTGGGCGAACAATTTCAGGGTAGTGATATTGGTGTAGCCGTCGACAATCCGCCCCATGAGTTTGGAGCGCGCATCGGAGGCCACCACCGAGCGATCCTTGACCAGTGGCACGAAGTAACAGAGGGCGCCGATGAAGGCGAAGATCCATGTCAACAGCGGGATTATCAGGCGCCAGTCGGCTTCGGCGAACAGCACCAGGGAGCTGATGGCGTAGATCAGCACATGCCACAACGCATCCACGGCCTGCACGGCGGAATCGCGCAGTGAGTTGCCGGTTTGCATGATGCGTTGGGCGATGCGCCCGGCGAAGTCGTTCTGGAAGAAATTCAGGCTCTGCTTGAGCACGTAGCTGTGGTTCTGCCAGCGGATCATGCTGGTCATGCTGGGGCTCAGGGTCTGATGCACCAGCAGGTCATGCAGGCCGACAAAGATCGGGCGCAGCACCAGCGCAACCACCACCATCCAGGTCAGTTCGAGGGCGTGATCCTGGAACAGACTGACGTTCGGCGTGCCTTGGGCCAGGTCGATGATGCGGCTCAGGTAGCTGAACAGCGCCACCTCGATCAATGCACCAATCAGGCCGACGATCAGCAGGGCGGCGAAGCTTGGCCAGACCTGCTTGAGGTAATAGGTATAAAAAGGAAAAACCCGGTCCGGCGGAGACGCCGTCGGTGCTTCACGGAAAACATCGATCAGTTTTTCAAAGCGGCGATAAAGCATTGGTTATTCGCCCGCGAGCGGGCTCTCCTTTTAACGGTTTGAGCGTTGCCGGCAAACACCGGCAACGGCTCGGACATCCTTGTCCAGCTTAGTCTCAGTCGATGCGCTTGGCCGACTTGATGAACACCGGATCGGCCGGAACGTCTTTCATGCCGCCACGAACGGTGGTTGGCGAATTGACGATGATGTCGACCACGTCCATGCCTTTGACGACTTTGCCGAACACCGCGTAACCGTCGCCCTGGTCAAGGAAGTCGTTGTCCTTGACGTTGATGAAGAACTGGCTGGTGGCCGAGTCAGGCACCGAAGTACGGGCCATGGACAAAGTGCCACGAACGTTGACCAGGCCGTTCTGGTGCTCGTTCTTGATCGGTGCCTTGGTGTCTTTTTGCTGCATGGCCTGGGTGAAACCACCGCCCTGGACCATGAAACCCGGGATCACCCGGTGGAAAATCGTGTTGTTGTAGAAGCCACTGTCGACGTACTCAAGGAAGTTCTTGGTACTGATCGGGGCCTTGACCGGGTCCAGTTCGATTTCGATCCGGCCGTTGGTGGTGTCCAGCAGCACATGGGGGGCCTTTTCCGGCGTCGCGGCCATCAGGTTGGCGGCAAACAGTACGGAGCCTGCGGCGAGGGCGATTTTTTTCAGCATGGGTCAGTGATCCTGAGTGGTGGTGTCGACTGCGGTCAGAAACTCCAGCAGTGTTTGGTTGAAGTGTTCCGGTTGGTCCAGCGGCGTGGCATGGCGTGAATCGGCGATCACCACCAGCCGCGCGTCGGGCAGCAGTTTTACGTAGTTTTCCTTCAGCGCCACCGGTGTGTAGTCACGGTCGGCGCTGACGATGAGGGTTGGACAGGTGACCTTCGAAAGTCGTTCCTGAACCCCCCAGCCGACAATGGCATTGAAGCTGGCGAGATAAGCATGTTTGTCGTTTGTTGCCCAGCGTTTGGCCATCTTTTGTCGCAAGTCGGCCTGCTCGGGCTTCGGAAACAACTTGTCGCCCAGCGCCTTGCCGATGGCGCCCAGGCTAAGGGCGCGCATCAGGCTCCAGCGCTTGAACCACTGCCAGTAGTCATCGCGGCTGCGCAGTTTGACCTCGGGCGCGCTGTTGACGATGCACAGGCTCTTGAGCAGTTGCGGCTGATCCACGCCCAGTTGGAAGCCGATCATGCCGCCCATCGACAGGCCGACATAATGTGCCGGACCGAGATTGAGGTGCTCGATCAGTGCAATCAGGTCAGCGCTGAATCCAGCAATGCTGTAGCGCTCCCGGGGTTTGTCCGAACGGCCGTGACCGCGGACATCCGGGACGATCACCCGGTAGCGGGTGGCAAGTGCCGGGATCTGTTTTTCCCAGTCCAGGGTGCTTGAGCCCAGACCGTGGACCAGCAGCAACGGCGTGCCGTGGCCATATTCCTCATAGTGCAGGTTGCAACCTTCGTGTTCGAAATAGGCCATGCATACACTCCGTGTCAGGCTTGTTCGGGGGCGGCGAACGGTGCGTCCAGTGGTGCGGTGTCAAACGTACGCAGCAGTTCGATGAGAATCTGCGTGGCCGGCCCGAGCGGTTTGTCCTTGTTCGAATACAGGTAAAAGCTCGGGTTACGGCTACCGCCCTGATCCAACGGTAGCAGCTTGAGCGTACCTTCCTTGAGTTCCCGTTCGATCATGTGCCTGGGCAGCCAGGCAAACCCCAGACCGCTGCTGACGAAGGTCGCGGCGGTGGCCAGGCTGCCGACGGTCCAGCGCTGTTCGGCACCGAGCCAGCCAACGTCCCGTGGCTGCTGGCGGCCCGAGTCGCGGATCACCACTTGCATCTGGCTTTCCAGGTCCTGGAAGTTCAGTTCGCGGTTGAGGCGGTGCAGGGGATGCTCCGGATGGGCGACCGCGACGAACTCGACGTCGCTCAACTCCGCGCCCAGGTAACCGGGAATACTGAACCCGGTGATGGCCAGGTCGGCCACGCCTTCGAGCAGGACCTCCTCCACGCCCGACAGCACTTCCTCACGCAGCCGCACCCGGCAGCCACGGCTTTGCGGCATGAACGCGGTCAAGGCGCGGACGAGGCGGGCGCTTGGGTAAGCGGCATCGACCACCAGGCGCACTTCGGCTTCCCAGCCCTGCTCCATGTGATGGGCCAGGTCTTCGAGTTGACTGGCCTGTTTCACCAATTGCCGGGAACGGCGTAACAGCACGCCGCCGGCTTCGGTCAGCACGGCTTTGCGTCCGTCGATGCGCAGCAACGGCACGCCGAGCTGATCCTGCATGCGGGCCACGGTGTAGCTGACTGACGATTGCGAGCGATGCAGCGCCTCGGCGGCCTGGGCGAAACCACCGTGATCGACCACGGCCTGCAGCGTTCGCCATTGATCAAGGGTCACGCGGGGCGCTTTCATGTTGAGCTCCTCTTGTCCTAAGCTGGCAGCCCTTATTGGAGGCTGCTGAATGAAAAAATTCTGTTGTGTGCTGCTGGCGCTGCTGCCGCTGACGGCGATGGCTTACCCGATCGATGTGAAAAAAGACCTCAACGGCATGAAGATCGATTACCAGACCTACGACACGGATAGCGACATCGGCTCCATTCAGGTGGCCAACTACGGCGACGTCGATGCCAGCTGCAAGGCCGTTTTCATCAATGGCCCGGAAGCACCGCGTACCCGCAAGATCGACGTATCGGCCGGCAAACACAAAAATGCCACCGTCAAGTTCACCCGCAGCATCATCAAGCTGCGCATCGAGCTGACCTGCACCCCGAAATGACAGCGATCTCCTGTGGGAGCAAGCCCGCTCCCACAGAGGCATGGGTTGCTTATAAACGAATTTATTGATGGGTTATAGCAGTTATTTGCGCTTTTTCATCGATATGACTCTGTTTAACCTTCACTCCATCGACCTACCGCATTCTCAGATGGAGGCTACATCCCATGTCCCGCGTTCTGATCATCGAAAGCAGTGCCCGTCAGCAAGACTCGGTTTCCCGCCAACTGACCCAGACCTTCATCAGCCAGTGGAAAGCCGCTCACCCGAATGACCAGATCACCGTCCGCGACCTGGCCGTCAAGCCGGTGCCGCACCTGGACATCAACCTGCTGGGTGGCTGGATGAAACCCGCCGAGCAGCGCAGCGACATCGAACAGGCGTCCTTGGAACGCTCCAACCAGTTGACCGATGAATTGCTCGCCGCCGATGTACTGGTCATGGCCGCGCCCATGTACAACTTTGCGATCCCCAGCACCCTGAAAGCCTGGCTCGACCATGTGCTGCGTGCCGGCGTGACCTTCAAGTACACCGAAACCGGTCCGCAAGGCCTGCTCAGCGGCAAGCGCGCCTATGTGCTGACGGCTCGCGGCGGCATCTATGCCGGCAGCACCGCCGATCACCAGGAACCGTACCTGCGTCAGGTCATGGGCTTCATCGGCATCCACGACGTGACGTTCATCCACGCCGAAGGCATGAACCTGGGCGGTGACTTCCAGGAGAAAGGCCTGAACCAGGCGAACGCCAAGCTCTCGCAAGTGGCCTGACCGGTTAATCGCCAGATAATCGCTGGATGGTCTAGTGACCTGGCGCAACCCTTCAAGGCTGTACGCGCATCGAACCTCCCTTCGCACTGGTTGCTCCTGAGTGCCCTGGCCCGATTGAACGCTTTAGCGAGATCGGGCTTTTTTTTGCCTGCGATCTGACAAACACCTACAAAACCCTGTGGGAGCGGGCTTGCTCGCGAAGGCGTCGTGTCAGTCGATACTATTGTTGCCTGACACACCGCTTTCGCGAGCAAGCCCGCTCCCACAAGGTTTTGCGTGTTTTCCGACAGCTTTCGGGGATCGCGATTCAAAGCGAAAACCGCTATCGTCGCCGCCATTCGAAATGAGGCGAGCATGGGCTATCTACTTTTTGTCACGCTGATCCAGGCGTTTTCCTTCAGTTTGATCGGCGAGTATCTGGCCGGTCATGTCGACAGTTATTTCGCAGTCTTGGTACGTGTGCTACTGGCGGGGCTGGTGTTCATTCCACTGACCCGCTGGCGCTCGGTGGAACCGGCGTTCATGCGCGGCATGCTGCTGATCGGTGCGTTGCAGTTCGGCGTGACCTACGTCTGCCTGTACCTGAGCTTTCGCGTACTGACGGTGCCGGAAGTGCTGCTGTTCACCATCCTCACGCCGCTGCACGTGACCCTGATCGAAGATGCGCTCAATCGCCGTTTCAATCCCTGGGCCCTGGTCGCGGCGCTGGTGGCGGTGGCGGGGGCGGCGGTGATTCGCTTTGACCGGATCAACCCGGACTTCTTCATGGGGTTCCTGTTGCTGCAACTGGCCAACTTCACCTACGCCGCCGGTCAGGTGCTCTATAAACACCTGGTCGCCCGCCACCCGAGCGATCTGCCGCATTACCGTCGCTTCGGCTACTTCTACCTCGGCGCACTGGCGGTGGCGTTGCCGGCGTTTTTGTTGTTCGGCAAGCAGAACTTCCTGCCTGAAGCGCCGTTGCAATGGGGCGTGCTGCTGTTCCTCGGCCTGGTCTCGACCGCTTTGGGGCTCTACTGGTGGAACAAGGGCGCGTGCCTGGTCAATGGCGGGACGCTGGCGGTGATGAACAACCTGCATGTGCCAGTGGGGTTGCTGATCAACCTGCTGATCTGGAACCAGCATGAGGAACTGGGGCGGTTGTTGCTCGGCGGTTCGGTGATTTTGCTGGCGGTGTGGATCAGTCGGTTGGGTATACGCAAGCCGATAGTGGCACGCTGAACCCTGTGGGATTGTGTGATGCCTTACTGTTACTTCGGGGCTAACTGCCCCACCAGAAACTCGATAAACGCCCGGGTCTTCTGCGGCACCCGCCGGGCTGACGAATACACCGCGTTGATGGTGATCGCCGGGGCCTGCCATTCGCACAGCACCGGCATCAGTCGCCCGGCCGCCAATGCATCCTCGACGATAAAGTCGGGCAGCAGGGCGATGCCCATGCCGGCCTCTGCAGCCTGGGCCAGCAAATCACCGTTGTTGGCGTGCAACGGCCCGGTGACATTCACCCGCTGGGTTTCCTTGCCATTGCACAGTTGCAGGCTGACACCACTCTGTAGATACCCGTAGTTCAGACATTGATGGGCGCGCAGATCCTGCGGAGTCTGCGGAACACCCGCACGCTCGAGATAAGCCGGGGATGCCACCATGATGCGCGGCGCGGGCGCCAGTTGCCGGGCGATCATCGTCGAGTCAGGCATGCTGGCGATGCGGATGGTCACGTCAAAGCCGCCCCGCACCGGGTCGACCTGCTGGTCGCTGAGCACCAGTTGCAGTTCGATGTTCGGGTGCTGTTCATGAAACAGCGGAATCAACGGCCCCAGCCGCCGAAGACCGAACGACATCGGCGCATTGACCCGCAACACACCGCGTAACTCGCCGATGCCGTCACGGGCGCGTTGCTCGGCCTCGTCCAGTGCCGCCAACACCTCCCGTGCTGCATCGAAATACTCGGCCCCGGCCTCGGTCAGGTGCAGGCTGCGGGTGGTGCGTTGCAGCAATTGCACGCCGATGGCTTCTTCCAGCGCCTGAATCTGTTTGCTGACTTTCGAGCGCGGCACGTCCATGGCGCGGGCGGCTGCGGCGAAGCCGTTCTCGCCGACCGTGACGACGAAGGCGCGCATGCATTCGATGCGATCCATATTGTCCCTATTTTAGAATCAATGATTCTCTATTTTAGGTAATTGTCCCTTTTATCGCCAGTCCCTAAAGTGACATCCAAGCCGACAACAACGCCGCTGAAGGCAACGTCGACTAACCCCTTACCCATTCGAAGTATCGACATCAAAAGGAACGCGCCATGTCTATTCGTGAACTGCTCAACCCAACCAACTCCGCCCTGATCCTGATCGACCACCAGCCGCAAATGGCATTCGGCGTGCAGTCCATCGACCGTCAGACTTTGAAGAACAACACCGTGGGCCTGGCCAAGGCGGCGAAGATCTTCAACGTACCGACCATCTACACCTCGGTCGAAACCGAAAGCTTCAGTGGCTACATCTGGCCTGAATTGCTGGCAGTGCACCCGGATCAAAAGCCGATCGAGCGCACCTCGATGAACTCTTGGGAAGACAAGGCGTTGGTAGACGCGGTGAAAGCCACCGGGCGCAAGAAGCTGATCATTGCCGCGCTGTGGACTGAGGTCTGCCTGACTTTCCCGGCGCTGGAAGCCCTGGCCGAAGGCTACGAGGTCTACATCGTCACCGACGCTTCGGGTGGCACCAGTAAAGAAGCCCACGACATGTCGGTGCAACGGATGATTCAGGCCGGCGCGGTGCCAGTGACCTGGCAACAAGTGTTGCTCGAATACCAGCGTGACTGGGCACACAAGGACACTTACGAGGCGGTGATGGAACTGGTGCTGGAACACAGCGGCGCGTACGGCATGGGCGTGGATTACGCCTACACCATGGTGCACAAGGCACCGCAGCGGCAGGTGAAGTAATCCATAAATACATCAGTAACGATGCGGTTCATGTGGGAGCGGGCTTGCTCGCGAAAACGGAGTGTCAGTCGACATCAATGTTGAATGACCCACCGCATTCGCGAGCAAGCCCGCTCCCACATTTGTTTTTGGGTGTTACATCCTGCGTTTTTCGGCTTCGGGAAGATGGCTTGCGCCCAGTACCGCCGGCAATATCCCCGCCCGCAAATCCGATCCACTCGGCTGCTGATAAAGACTCAACCCAAACTCCGGCAGCACCGCCAACAGATAGTCGAAAATATCGCCCTGGATCCGCTCGTAGTCGGCCCACGCCGTGGTGCGAGTAAAACAGTAGATTTCCAGCGGAATGCCCTGGGCCGTGGTCTGCATTTGGCGGACCATGCAGGTCATGTTCGGCTGGATCCCCGGGTGACTCTTCAGGTAGGCCAGCGCATAGGCGCGGAAAGTGCCGATGTTGGTCATCCGCCGACGGTTGGCCGACATGGCCGCGACGTTGCCCTGGGCTTCGTTCCAGGCCTTGAGTTCGGCCTGTTTGCGGCTCATGTAGTCGGTGAGCAAGTGCACCTGGGACAGCTTCTGCTCTTCGTCGTCACGCAGAAAACGTACGCCGCTGGCGTCGATGAACAGGCTGCGTTTGATCCGGCGGCCACCGGAAGCCTGCATGCCGCGCCAGTTCTTGAACGACTCGGACATCAGGCGCCAGGTAGGGATCGAGACGATGGTCTTGTCGAAGTTTTGTACCTTGACCGTGTGCAGCGTGATGTCCACCACATCGCCGTCGGCGCCCACCTGGGGCATCTCGATCCAGTCGCCGACCCGCAGCATGTCGTTGCTGGTCAACTGCACGCTGGCGACGAACGACAGCAGCGTGTCCTTGTAGACCAATAGAATCACCGCCGACATGGCACCCAGACCCGACAGCAGCAACAGCGGCGAGCGGTCGATCAGCGTGGCGACGATGATGATCGCGCCAAATACGTACAACACCATTTTCGCCAGTTGCACATAGCCTTTGATCGAGCGGGTGCGGGCGTGCTCGGTGCGAGCGTAGATGTCCAGCAGGGCGTTGAGCAAGGCGCTGACCGCCAGCAGCAGAAACAGGAAAGTGAAGGACAGCGCGACGTTGCCGAGGAAATTCAGGCTGGTTTTGCTCAGGTCCGGCACCAGATTGAGACCGAACTGGAGCACCAGCGAAGGCGCGATCTGCGCCAGGCGATGGAACACCTTGTTCTGTAGAAAATCATTGACCCAGTGCAAGGCCGGCTGGCGGCCGAGCATTTTGGCCGCGTGCAGAATGAGGTAACGCGCCACCCGTCCGAGGAACAGCGCAATTGCCAACAGCAGCAACAGCGACAGGCTGGAGTGCACGAGCGGGTGCTGGTCGAGGGCCCCCCAAAGGTCCAGGATGTTGATCCAGAGCTGTTTGATATCCATGGTCGAAAACGATTCTTCTGTAAGGCGCGAAAGGGGATTAGAGCATTTAAGACGCTTTGTATTACGTTCGGGGAAAAATCAGGCAACAAAAAACCAACTGTTTACCGCCATTTGTATAAAGAAACTCGGCCTGAGCGCTCGAAACCGTTACCCTATGCAGCTGTTTTTTTGCATTTCTTCGAGGTAGCACCCGTGTTTTCCCAATTCGCCCTGCACGAACGCCTGCTCAAAGCCGTGGCCGAGCTGAAATTTGTCGAGCCAACGCCTGTGCAAGCCGCGGCCATTCCGCTGGCGCTCCAGGGGCGTGACCTGCGGGTGACGGCGCAAACCGGTAGCGGCAAAACCGCTGCATTCGTTTTGCCCATCCTCAACCGTCTGATCGGCCCGGCGAAAATCCGCGTCAGCATCAAGACCCTGATCCTGCTGCCGACCCGCGAACTGGCCCAGCAGACTCTGAAAGAAGTTGAACGCTTCTCGCAGTTCACCTTCATCAAGTCCGGCCTGATCACCGGCGGCGAAGACTTCAAGGTCCAGGCAGCGATGCTGCGCAAGGTGCCGGACATCCTGATCGGTACGCCGGGCCGGATGATCGAGCAGTTGAACGCCGGCAACCTCGACTTGAAAGAAGTTGAAGTACTGGTGCTCGACGAAGCCGACCGCATGCTCGACATGGGCTTCGCCGAAGACGTTCAGCGTCTGGTGGACGAGTGCACCAACCGTCAGCAGACCATGCTGTTCTCCGCCACCACCGGTGGTTCGGGCCTGCGCGAGATGATCGCCAAGGTCCTGAACAACCCTGAGCACCTGCAGCTCAACGCGGTCAGCCAGCTGAACGACACCACTCGCCAGCAAATCATTACCGCTGACCACAACCAGCACAAAGAGCAGATCGTCAACTGGCTGCTGGCCAACGAGACCTACCAGAAGGCCATCGTCTTCACCAACACCCGGGCCATGGCCGACCGTATCTACGGCCGCCTGGTGGCGCAGGAATACAAAGCGTTCGTGCTGCACGGCGAGAAAGACCAGAAGGATCGCAAACTGGCGATCGACCGCCTGAAGCAGGGCGGCGTGAAAATCCTCGTGGCTACCGACGTTGCCGCCCGCGGTCTGGATGTCGACGGTCTGGACCTGGTGATCAACTTCGACATGCCGCGCAGCGGCGACGAATACGTGCACCGCATCGGTCGTACCGGCCGCGCCGGTAACGATGGCCTGGCCATCTCGCTGATCTGCCACGGCGACTGGAACCTGATGTCGAGCATCGAGCGCTACCTCAAGCAGAGCTTCGAGCGCCGCACCATCAAGGAAGTCAAAGGCACCTACGGCGGACCGAAAAAGGTCAAGGCCTCGGGCAAGGCCGTCGGCGTGAAGAAGAAAAAGACCGACGCCAAGGGCGACAAGAAGAAAACTGCCGCCAAGACCCCGACCAAGCGCAAGAGCGCCAACCGGCCGAAGAGCGATTCCCTGGTCAGCAAGGACGGCATGGCCCCGCTCAAGCGCCGCAAGCCGGAAGCGCCGGCGGCTGAGTAAGTCGATGCCGTGACCAAAAAAACCGGACAAATGTCCGGTTTTTTTATGCTCGAAATTCCTCAAACGATCAGCTTTCGGCTTTCTTGTCTGTCGTCTGCAACTTTTTCAAACGCTAATCAATCAACTGGTATTTATCCGGCAAATCCTTGCTGGCCGTGCCCAGACCCATCTTCTGCAACTCGTCGTTGATCTCTTTGGTTTTGGCCGGGTTTTTGCTCGGTGAGCTTGGCCACTTCCCGGGCCAGTTGCTCGCGCTTGGCGGTAGCTTTCTCGGGGGGGGGAGGCCCAATCGGGGAGGGCGCAGGCGAAGTTAGTGGCGAGAGTGAGCGTCAGAAGGGATTTCATGAGAGGCCTCGGGATCCGTGTTGGGCGGTTAATCGGTTGAGGCTGTGGGGTTCGGAAAGTTCATACCGCTGCTTCTGTAGGATAAATACGCTCTCGGAAATACCGTCGCCTGGCCGCCGCTTTCCCCCCTTGTATCAAGAAACGTCCTGCATACCGGTCGGAATCGCCCGATTTAACCGCTACCGTTCGTCCCCCATACTTTTCGAATGGATCCATTATCTGACGTCAGGATGACGGCTCTCTAATATCGCGCCGCTATTGTGCTATCACCTTCCGCTTCGAGGGATCGAACATGTACTCACCCGCCCTTGTGGCGAGGTTGTGCCTGGCTTTGCTGTGCCTTTCTCCGCTGAATTCTGCTAGTACTGTCACCACCCCGGGTGACACTGATCTCATCCGCGAACGTCAGGATCGTCTGCTCGAAGAGCAACGTCGGCGTCTCGAAGATCTCAAGGAATTGCCCAGTAAGGAAACCAAACCCGTTCAACCCGCGGCGCCTGCGGACACCCGTTGTTTCCCCATCACAGACATCGAACTCAAGGGCGCCGACAGCCTTTCCGATAGCAAAAAAAAACGTCTGCTCAAGCCTTACATTGGCCAATGCCTGGGCGTCACTCAGCTCAACGAACTGCTGAAAGTCATCACCGATCACTACATCGCAAAAGGCCTGGTCACCAGCCGTGCTTATTTGCCGCAGCAGGATTTGTCCGGCGAGCACCGAAGGTACTGGTGGTCGAGGGCAAGCTCGAAGGGTTGAAAGGCGCGCAGGGCAGCAAGCTGTCGGACCGTGAGCTGGGCATGGCATTCCCCGGAAAAACCGGTGAGTTGGTCAACCTGCGCGAAATCGAGCAACTGGTCGATCAACTCAACCGCTTGCCATCGAATCAGGCACAGATGGAGTTGGCACCGGGCAAGAACGTTGGGGGCAGCGAAGTACTGGTCAAAAACTCCCCGCAAAAACCCTGGCGCGCCGGGTTGTCCCGCAGCAACGACGGCATGCGCAGCACCGGCGAGCAGCAGTGGGGCACGACGTTTGATTGGGACAGCCCGCTAGGGCTGGCCGATCAGTTGAATCTGCGAGGTGGTCACGATGCGGTGAGCGATCACCAGCGCACCTCCAGCAACACAATGCTCAATTACAGCCTGCCGTGGGCTGGTGGAACTTCAGTTACGCCTACAGCCAGAGTGACTATCGCTCGTTGGCCCAGGCCAACGGCTTCAATTTCAAACAGATCGGCGACAGCGAAAACCATCAACTACATGCTGAGCGGGTGATCCATCGCGATGCAGTGAGCAAGACCTCGCTCAGCACTGGCTTGTCGTACCTGCGCACCAACAACTTCATCGAAGGTAGCAAGCTCAAGCTGAGCAGTAACCGCATCAGCGAAGCAAAGTTTGGGATCAATCACGGTCGGCGAGTCGGCAGCGCATTCGTCAACCTCGACCTCGGGATGCAAGAGGGTATCGGTGCGTTCGATGCGCAGGGCAACGATCACCCAGGCCCTGGCGAACCGAACGCGCGCTACCGCAAATACACCGCCACGGCGAGCTACTTGCAGCCGTTCAAGCTATGGGGCGAGTCACTAAGTTTCAGCAGCCTGATGACCGGCCAGCGCAGTGAAGACGTACTGTTCGGCCCGCAGCGCACTAGCCTCGGCGGGTTGTCGTCGATCCGTGGTTACAAGGACCAATCCCTGTCCGGTGACAGCGGCGGTTACTGGCGCAACGACCTGCGCTGGAGCCGGCAGGTCACCCTGGATTGGCTGCGCTCTGTGTTCGCTGAATACGGCACCAGCCTCGGTTACGACCAGGGCGTGATTCGCAACGATCGCTTCAACGGCGATCAACACGGGCGCATGTCCGGCAACTCGGTGGAGGTGTTTGCTCGCGGCCAGCACCTCGCCGCGAGCGTGACCTTTGCCCATTCCCTTGAACGTCCGGACGCCCTGACCGAGCGCGAAGCGCCGATCTGGTTCCGGATGGATTTCTTTCTCTGATTTCGCCTCACCGAGACCTTCGACATGGACGCCCGCCAATACGCCTTCCTGAGCCGCCAGCCTTCTGCCGCAGTGAGATCGCGCGAGCACTTCTGCGGCATGCCCAAGCGCGGTCTGGCGTTCCTGTTGGCGAACGTGATGTTCTGGCAACCGATGTGGGCGCAGGCCGACGGCATCGTGGTAGCCACGCCGGGCACCAGCCTCGGTCAGGCGGGCAACGGCGTGCCGATCGTCAACATCACCGCGCCCAATGGCAGCGGGCTGTCACATAACCAGTTTCACGATTACAACGTCGGTACCCAGGGCGTCATTCTCAACAACGCCACCGCGCGTACTCAATCCACCCAACTGGGCGGGATCATCGTCGGCAACCCGAACTTCAATGGGGTCGCCGCGCAGATCATCCTCAACGAAGTCAACGGCGGCAGCCCGAGCCAACTCAACGGTTACACCGAAGTGGCCGGCCAATCGGCACGGGTCATTGTCGCCAACCCTTATGGAATCAGCTGCAACGGCTGCGGCTTCATCAATACCCCGCGCGTGACATTGACCACCGGTAAACCCGTGCTGGATAACGGGCGCGTGGATCGTTATCAGGTGGATCAGGGCAGCGTCTCCATCGACGGCGCAGGGCTGAATGCCAACAACGTCGACAGCTTCGAAATCATCACCCGCAGCGCGAAGATCAACGCCAAGATTCAAGCAAAAAACCTGACGATTGTGGCCGGTCGCAACGACGTCAACGCCCAGACGCTCAGTGCTACTGTTCGCGCCGATGACGGCAGCGCCAAACCACAATTGGCCATCGACAGTTCGGCGCTGGGTGGCATGTACGCCGGGGCGATCAAACTGGTCGGCACCGAGGCCGGGGTCGGGGTGAAGCTGGCCGGTAATCTGGCCGCCAGTGGCGGTGACATCCAGATCGATGCCAATGGTCATCTGAGCCTGGCCCAGACTGCTGCCGCTGGTGCAGTCAACGTCACAGCCGCGAGTCTCGATGCCCAGGGACCGGTTTATGCGGGCACCAGCCTTGCAGTCACAACCTCGGGAGACCTCAACACACAACAAAACCTCGCTGCCCGCGACCGCATCAGCCTGTCCAGCGACGGGCAACTGAGCAATCAGGCGGTGATCGAAGCCGGCGTCAACGCCGACAACAGCCGCAACACCAGCGGTGATGTCAGCCTCACTGCGCGGAACCTCACCAACAGTGGCAGCGTGATCGCCAGCCGTTCGCTGCAAGCCACGGTGGCACAGACCCTGTCCAACCAAGGTGGGACGCTGAACGGTCAAGGCAGCGCGCAAATCTCCACCTCGACCCTGGATAACCGTCAGAGAGGTCGAGTGTTGAGCCAGGGCAGCCTGGGCGTCACCGCCAATCAGGTGTTGAACAGCCAAGGCGGCCTGATCACCAGTACTGGCAACCTCAATGCCAACGCCGGGTATCTGGATAACAGCGGCGGTGAACTGTCCAGCCTGACAGTCAGTACCGTGCAGGTGGGGGCTCTGGATAACGTTGCCGGTTTGATCGGCGCCGGGCAGAGCCTGAGTATCACCGCCAGTGGCCAGATGAATAATCAGGGGGGGCGTGTTCTTGCCCAGCAGGACCTGCAGATCAGCGCAGGTGCACTGGACAACAGTCAGCAAGGTTCGCTGGTCAGTCAAGGCACGTTGGGCCTGAACGTGGCTGGGACGTTGGACAACCATCAGCAAGGCAAGCTGACCAGTGTCGGTGCGCTCACCGCCCGAATTGCCGGAGCACTGCTCAATCAGTTCGGGCTGATCAACGCAGGCGGCAATCTGCAACTCACCGCCAATTCGCTGGACAACCGCAACGGCCATCTGTCGAGTGTCGGCGATCTGACATTAAGCGCCAGTCAGGCGGACAACAGCAGCAGCGGCCAGATCCTGACCAACGGCGACATCGCACTGAGCCTCGACAGCTTGAACAATCAGCTCAATGGCGTGATCGCCGGACAGCGTGATGTCCAGCTCAACGCCGGGCAGCTGGATAACAGCGGGGCGGGCAGCCTGTACGCGAAACGCCATCTCAACCTGATCCTGGCCAATCAACTGAACAACGCGCAGGGCACTCTGCGCGGCGACGGCACGCTCACGCTCCAAGCGGCGAGTCTCGGCAACCAGGGGGGCAGCGTATCTGGCGTGGGCGGATTGACCGTGACCAGCAGCGGTGCGATTGCCAACCAGGGCGGCGCCCTGCTGACCAACGCCGGTCTGACCTTGAACAGCGGCAGTCTCGACAACAGCCAGCAAGGCCGCATCGTCGGTAACGGCGTGGTACTCAACACCGGTGCGTTCACCAATCAGCAAGGCGGGAGCCTGACCAGCACTGGCGCGCTCAGCCTCACGGCCGGCCAAGTGGATAACAGTGTGGCTGGCCGCATCGCCAGCGCCATGGCGTTGACCGCAACCGTCACCGGCCTCGATCAGCACGCGGACGGGCAATTGTTCAGCAGCACGGATGTCACCCTGGACTTGAGCAATGGCCAGTTGAACAACCAGGGTGGTTTGCTGACGGCACCGGGTCAACTGCTGCTGAAAAACCTCAATGCCGTCGCTAACCAGGGCGGTGAAATTTCCAGTGCCAAGGCGTTCAGCCTGACGGCGCAAAGCCTCGACAACACTGACGGCAAGTTGCTCAGCGACCAGGGTTTGACCGTGCGCCTCAATCAGACACTGACCAACGTCAGAGGATTGATTTCGGCAGCGAGTGTGGATGCGCGCGCCGCTCGGCTGGACAACAGCAACGGCAGCATCAGCAGCGATGCCGACCTGAGCCTGCAACTGGCTGGCGCGCTGCTCAACCAGAACGGTGAACTGTCCAGCGCCGGAAACACCACCCTTGTAGCCATGAGCCTGGGCAATGGCGGCGGTCAGGTGCTGGCTGATCAACGCCTGAGCCTGATGATCAGCGGCGCCGTGGATAACCAGGCCGGTACTTTGGGGGCCGGGCAAGGGCTGAGCCTCAGCGCCGCAAGTCTGGATAACAGTCAGGCGGGCAGCCTCGTGACTGACGGTAACCTCGACCTCGGCCTTGGCGGCTTGCTGAACAACCAGAGCGGCGGCAGCGTGCAGGCCAAGGGCGTAATGAACCTGCAAAGCCTGAGCCTGGATAACCGCGGTGGTCGCATCTCAGGCAAAAATCTGCTGACCTTGCGCAATGGCTCGTCGGACAATCGCGGCGGTGTCATTCGTGCCGACAAGGACGTGCAGCTCTACATCGATCAACTGGATAACCGCCAGCAAGGTCTGCTCAGCAGCAAGGCCGGTATCGGCTTCACCGGCCAGCGTCTGGATAACCAGAGCGGGCTGCTCAGCGCCATAGGCCTCGTACAGCTGCAAGCAGGCGTCGTGCTCAACAATGCCGGTCGCATCGCCAGCCAGAGCGACCTGAACGTCAACATCGACGCGTTGACCCAGCAGGGCGGCGAACTGGTCGCCCAAGGCACGCTGACGCTGACTGGCACCAAACTGGATAACAGCCAGGGTGGTTTGGTCGGGGCGACAAAAGCGCTGAAACTCAATGTCGGTGACATCGACAACCGCGCGGGTGAAATCTCCAGTCAGGTTGATGTCGCCATCATTGGCCAACAACTGAACAACAGCGACGGCGGCAAGGTGCTGGCGGGCACCGCACTGGGCCTGAGCGTCGCCAAACTGATCAACCAGAACAAGGGGTTGCTGTTCGGCGACACACTCAACCTCAACGGCGCTAGCCTGAACAATGCCGGCGGCACGCTGGCCAGCCAGAACGGCCTCGGCCTCAACCTCACAGGCGACCTGGACAACATTGCCGGCCTGCTCAGCAGCGAAGCCGCCTTGACGGTCAATGCCGCCAGCCTGAATAACGGCGCGGGCAGTCTGTCCAGCGCCGGTGCCTTGAACGTCACCACCACCGGGATATTGAGCAACCAGGGTGGCTCGATCACCACCGACGCCGGACTGACCCTCAACAGTGCCAGTCTCGATAACCGAAATAGCGGTGTACTGTCCGGCAAAGGCGCGACTCGGGTCAGCACCGGTGCTTTCGACAACAGCCACGGCGGTCGCCTGACCAGTGCCAACCCCCTGGACCTGAACGCTGCCCAAGTGACCAACCAAGACGCTGGTCGCATCGCCAGTGCCATGGTGCTGAACGCCAACGTCACCGGCCTCGATCAGCAGGGTGGTGAACTGTTCAGCAACACCGCGTTGAGCCTCGATCTGAACCACGGCCAGTTGAACAACCAGGGCGGCTTGATCAATGCCCCCGGTGCGTTGCTGCTGAAAAATCTCAATGGCGTCGCCAACAATAATGGCGAAATCTCCAGCGCCCAAGCCTTTACTGTTGACGCTCAAACACTCGACAACAGCGGCGGCAAGCTGCTCAGCAATCAAGCGCTGACGCTGCGACTGGCGCAGGCGATGAGCAACATCAACGGCATCATTTCCGCTGCCGCGCTGAACGCCCACAGCGCCAGCCTGGACAACAGCGGCGGTTTGATCAGCAGCCGTGATGGCCTGAAACTGGCCGTTGACAACAGCTTCACCAACCACAACGGCACCTTGATCGCCGACGGCAATCTGCTGCTCAGCGCTACCACAACGGACAACAGCCTCGGCCAGATCGCCGGTAAACAAGACCTCACCGCCACCGTTGGCAGCTTGCAACAACAGGGCGGACAGCTGATTGCCCAAGGTAATTTGAGCCTGACCGGCGATCGCCTGGACAACCGCCTGAACGGCATCGTCGGTGCGACGGGCACACTGGATATCAAGGTTGGCATCGTCGACAACCGTGGTGGTGAACTCTCCACCAAGGGCAACCTGACCCTGGTCGGCCAGCAACTGGATAACAGCGACAATGGACAAATTCTTGCCCAGAACACCCTGCTGCTGACAGTCGATCAAATCATCAACCGCAACAAAGGCCTGCTCTTTGGCAAGACCGGATTGAGCGTGACAGGCACCGGGCTGGATAACACCCGCGGATCCTTGCTCAGCCAGCAGAGCATCGACGTTGACCTCGGCGCTACGCTGGACAACAGCCTCGGTCTGTTCAGCAGTGAAGGTTCGCTCGGCGCGCGCGTGGGCAATCTGATCAACACGGCAGGCAGCTTTTCCAGCGCCGGTAGCTTGAGCGTCAATAGCGTTGGGGCAATCAGCAATCAGGGCGGGCAACTGGTCACCGATGCCAACCTCGACTTGCACAGTGCCAGCCTCGACAACCGGCAGCAGGGCCGGATCAGCGGCAAAGGCCCCGTCTCGATTCAAACCGGAGCCTTCGACAACAGCCAGAGTGGCCGCGTCAGCAGCGCCGGTCGCCTCGACGTGACCGCCGCAAAACTGACCAACCAGGCAGGCGGCAGCATCGGCAGTAGCGATGCACTGACCGTCAGCGTCACGGGGCTGGACCAGCAAAACGGTACCTTGTTCAGCAACAGTGCCTTGACCCTCGACTTGAACAACGGCCAGTTGAACAACCAGAACGGTCTGATCAATGGGCCGGTTCTGCTGCTGAAAAACCTCAACGGCGTCGCTAACCAGAGCGGGGAAATCTCCAGCGTCCAAGCCTTTGCCCTGGCGTCGCAAAACTTCGACAACAGCGGCGGCAAACTGCTGAGCAACCAGGGCCTGACCCTGCGCGTCAATCAAGCGCTGAGCAACGTCAACGGCATGATTGCGGGCGCCAGTGTTGATACGCGCGCCGGCACGCTGGACAACCGCGGCGGCCTCCTGACCAGCCGAGGCAACCTCGCACTTGACGTCAATGGTTTGCTGAGTAACCAGAGTAACGGCCTGATCAACGCGGCGCAGGCGCTCAATGTCGCTTCCGCCGACCTCAACAACCAGGGCGGCCAACTGCTCGGCGGCACGGCGCTGACGGTCAACGCGGCAGCCCTGGACAATAGCGCCAATGGCTTGATCAACAGTCAGGGCGGATTGAGCCTGACGGCCAACAGCCTGGACTCCAGCAATGGCGGTGAAGTGTCGGCCAAAAGCGCTATCGGCCTGAACCTTGGTGCATTGACCCAGAACGGCGGTCGCTTGCTGGGCGATGCCGGTATCACGCTTGACCTGGGCGGTGGAGACCTGAGCAACAACAACGGTTTGATCACAGCCAAAGGGCCGCTGACCATCAGCAACCTGCGCGATCTGAACAACCGCAGTGGTGAAGTCTCCAGCACTCAGAGCATTGCCCTGGTCGGACGCATCTTTGACAACAGCGGCGGCAAGCTGATCAGCAGCAACCTGCTGAGCCTCGATGCCACCGGCGGCCTGCTCAACCAGAACGGCCTGATCTCCGGTTGGCAGGGCCTCTCCGTAACGGGCGCCAGCCTCGACAACCGCAACGGCGGCACGCTCTCCAGCCGCAGCGGCAACCTCGGCGTGACCTTGAGTGGCGCCTTGCTCAACAGTGGCGCCGGTGYACTGGTCAGCCAGAATACACTCAGCGTCAACGCCTCCAGCCTCGATAACAGCGGCGGCATCCTGTCCAGTGGCGCTGGCCAGACCCTGACCGTCAGCGACCTGCTGGACAACGGCCAGAACGGCCTGATCGACAGTGGTGCGGCCCTGGTCATGCAAGCCATGACCCTCGGTAACGCGACGGGTGCGATCAACGCGCAACAGGGCTTGAGCTTCACCGGCACCACCTTGGACAACACGGCCGGCAACCTGATCGGCAATGGCACGGTCAGCCTCGATCTGCTCGGCGCTTTAACCAACACCAACGGCAAACTCGCCAGTGCCGGCCCGCTACTGATTCAAGGTGCGAGCCAAATCAACAACCGGGGTGGGCAACTGGCGAGCCAGTCCCTGCTGACCCTGCTCACCGGCGGCCTCGACAACAGCAATCGCGGCACCGTGGCCGCCAACGGTCAACTATCGCTCACGGCAACGGGCACCGTGCAGAACAACGCCGATGGCTTGATCTACAGCAAGAATGGTGGCGTGCAACTGCAAGCCGCGAGTCTAGCCAACAGTCATGGCGCACTGCAAAGCCAGGGCGTGCTGAACCTTAACTTCACCGGCGACATCGACAACGATAGCGGTCGCATCATCGCCCAAGGCGGCGACCTGACCATCATTGCCGGCAACCTCGACAACCGTGGCGGCGTGTTGGCCAGCCTGCAAGGCGCGTTCAGCGCCCACCTCACCGGCGTGCTGAAAAACGGCTACGACCCAAGCAACAACAACCAGGGCGGCGTCACCCAGGCCCAGCGCCTGGACCTGACCGCGCTGGCCGGCATCGACAACTACGGTGGGCGTATCGCCGCGCAAGCCGGCGATACGATCATTCATACCGCTGACTTCGACAACCGCAACGGCGGCCTCTACGCCCAAGGCCGAGTCAGTGTCACTGGTAACAACTTCGACAACAGCGGCAGCAATGACGGCCAGATCGCCGGCAGCCAGATCGACCTGACCCTGAGCGGTGGTCTGAACAACCGCCTGGGCATCATCGAAAGCGACAGTACCCTGGCGATCACCGCGGCGAGTATCGATAACCAGACGGGCCAACTACGTGCCCTCGGCACCAGTGGCGCGACCCAATTCAATGTCGATGGCCTGTTCGATAACCGTAATGGCACCGTCGAAAGCGCCAACAGCGACCTGACCCTTGCTGCCGGCAGCTTCCTTAACACTGGCGGCACCCTGTTGCATGTCGGCACCGGCACTTTTGGCCTGTCCATGGCCAACGTCGTCAACGCCGGCGGCAGCCTGATCACCCGTGGCGGCCTGACTCTAAACGCGGACACCTGGACCAACAGCAGCGTCATTCAGGCCGGGCGCCTGAACGTCAACGTCAACAACTTCAGCCAAACCGCCGGCGGCCAACTCCTGGCCTCCGACAGTTTCACGGGGAGCGGGGGCAACTGGTACAACGACGGGTTGATTGCCAGCGGTGGCAGTCTTGCCCTCAACCTGGGCGGTGTCTATAGCGGCAACGGCAGCGTGAGCAGTGTCGGCAATCTTGGTCTGAGTGCTGCGCAGATCGACCTTACCTCTGTGGCGAGTATCACGGCTGGCGCCAGTGGAACCGTCGGTAGCAGTGGCAGCCTGACCAACCTCGGACGCCTCACTTCAGTCGGGGCACTGACGGTCAATGCCGCCTACCTGAACAACCAGGGCACCCTGGGCAGTGGTGCCAACCTGCGCGTCAACGCCCCCACTATCCTCAACCAGAATGGCCTGATCTTCAGCGGCGGCGACATGGCGCTGCACACTGATAACTTCACCAACCGCTACGCGGATGTCTATGGCCTCGGCAACGTCAGCATTGCCAGGGACGACAACAATGGATTGAGTGCGTCGATCTCCAACGTGTCGGCGACCATCGAGAGCGGTGGCGACCTGAGCCTGGCGTCCAACTCCATCGAGAACCGCAAAGACGTATTCCAGACCACGGGCGGGTTGGTCTCTGGCGAGATCGGGGTGCAATGCTACACCTGCTCTTCGCTCGATCCTCTTGCCCCGTTGGGCTTAAACAGTTATGCGGTCTGGGTGGAAAACTACCAGTCGCAGATTGTTCAGGATTCAGCCTCGGCCAGTATGACGGCTGGGCGTAACTTTCTGGCAACCGGCGGGGTGTTACTCAATCAGGCGTCGACCCTCAGCGCAGGAAACAACCTCACGTTCAACCTGCAGGCCTTTACGAATCAAGGGGCTTCTGTAGGCGACTATAACGTGCGGCGATCTATTGCTCTTACTGCCGGGCAACAGACTACCGATTTGAATCTATGGAATTCGATCATGGCTTACAACGCTGCCAATGATCCTTCCTACGATCCGGGATCATTGGGATACGTCGGCGGCAGCAACCCGACCTTCTCAAGGCCTAATCTCCATTTCTGGAACAGTTCCGGCGCTGAATCCGTAATACAGGTAGCACCTCACCCTGACGGCAAAAACCTGGAAACCTACATTAGGTTTGGTTCGGTATATATCACCGTGCCTGCTGGATCCCTATGGTACGACTTTACGCTTCCTCATTACGGCGACGGTGTGCGGACCGATGCACCGGACGCGATCCAGTCCGCAATTCCCTTCGACACCACGGTGACTTACAACAGCCCATCGTCTTACGCTAATGCGGTCGTGCAGGCGGGTGGTGCAGTCAATATCACCGCGTCGCAAAATCTCACCAACAGTGTGATCCGCGAAGGGGTGGTCAACGGTTCCGGTGCATCACGCGTCGGCTCGACCCAGCTCAATGGGCAGACCGCCCCGACCATCGTCAACCTCAACGCCCAACTACCGCCCAACCTAGCCCAACAGCAGGTCAATCCCCTGACACTGCCGGGCTTCAACCTGCCAACCGGCCAAAACGGTCTGTTCCGCCTGAGCGGGCATGGCGGTAGCGGTGCCCAGGCAACTCAGGCCAACGCTGCGCCACAAAGCTGGACCTTCGGTGGTGCCAGTGTCGCCTTGGCTCAACGCGACCAAGCAGTGCCGGATGCTCAGGTGCGCGACATCCAACTGAGCGATATCACGCAGACCTCGGTCGCCAGCCGTCAGGTAGTCGCGGACGCCCGTCAAGGTGTCGGCGTTGTCAGCAATGCATCGTCGATCAATGTTACGGCGCCGAGCGATGGCGGTGCCGGCAGCGTCGTCGTGCCGGGGCACAGCGCCGATGCGCCCGCTGCCACCGTGGTCAGCGATATAACCGGCGCGAACCTATCCAGTCAGCCCGCCGCCGTCGCTCCGCTGCTCGGCCAGACATCGCCTGCCATTGCGCAAATCACCCCGGCAGCCAGCCAGACCGTCGCCCGGGTGCAAGGCCTGCCCAGCAGCAGCGGTCAGTCCAAACCGCAAAAATACCTGATCGAAACCAACCCGGTCCTCACCGACCTCAAGCAGTTCATGAGCTCGGATTACCTGCTGGGCAACCTCGGCTACGAACCCGACGACAGCGCCAAGCGCCTCGGCGATGGCCTTTATGAACAACGCCTGATTCAGCAAGCAGTGGTCGCCCGTACCGGTCAACGCTTTCTCGACGGCCTGACCTCGGACGAGGCCATGTTCAAGTACCTGATGAACAACGCCATCGCCAGCAAGGAGACGTTGAATCTGTCGCTTGGCGTATCCCTCACCGCCGAACAGGTCGCAGCACTCACCCACGACATCGTCTGGATGGAAACCATGCAGGTCAATGGCGAGGACGTGCTGGTGCCGGTGCTGTACCTGGCCAACGCCAACAATCGCTTGGCACCCAACGGGGCACTGATCCAGGGCAGCGACGTGACCCTGATCGCCGGCCACGACCTGAACAACGCCGGTACTCTGCGCGCCACCCACAACCTGTCGGCCACCGCGGGCAATGACCTGGTCAACAGCGGCCTGGCCGAAGCCGGCAATCGCCTCGACCTGCTGGCGGGGAACAACCTCGTCAACACGGCCGGCGGCATCATCGCGGGCCGTGACGTCACCCTTACTGCCGTCAACGGTGACGTGATCAACGAACGCAGCGTGACCGCCGCGCAAGCCAGCAACGGTGATTTCAGCACCGGCCGCGCGTACGCCGATAGCGCCGCCCGCATCGAAGCCGCCAACGACCTGACCATCAAGGCCGGTCGTGACGTCAACAACATCGGCGGGGTGCTCCAGAGCGGCCGCGACACTACGATCAACGCCGGTCGGGATGTGAACGTGGTGTCCGCGCAGGCCGAAAACAAGCTTGCGAACGGCAGCAGCTTTCTCGAGCAAAACATCACCCAGATGAGTGGCTCCGTCAGCGCCGGTCGTGACCTCTCGGTCAATGCGGGGCGTGACATCAGCGTCATCGCCAGCCAGATCAACGCCAAGCGCGACATCGCCCTGGCCGCCACGGACAACCTCACGTTGGCCTCGGCAGCGGACGAGGGGCATAGCTACAGCAAAACCAAAAAAGTCACGACGCAGGAAGACCACGTCAGCCAGGTCGGCACCAGCCTCACCGCCGGCGGCAACGTCGCCCTGAGCGCCGGCCAGGACCTGACCCTGCTCTCCAGTCGGGTCAGCGCCGGCGACGAAGCCTATCTGGTGGCGGGCGGCAATCTTGAGTTGCTGGCCGCACAGGACAGCGATTACTCGCTGTACGACATGAAGAAAAAGGGCTCTTTCGGCGCCAAGAAAACCCAACACGATGAAGTCACCGATGTGAAAAACATCGGCAGCGAAATCACCACCGGCGGTGACCTGACGCTGAAAAGCGGTGGGGATCAGCGCTATCAGGTGGCGAAGCTGGAGGGTGGCAAGGACATCACGCTGGACAGTGGTGGCAGCATCACTTTCGAGGCGGTGAAGGACGTTCATGATGAAAGCCATACCAAGAGCAATGGTGATGCGTTCTGGACCTCATCGAAAGGCAAGGGCAACACCGACGAGACCCTGCGCCAAAGCCAACTGGTGGCTCAGGGCGAGCTGGCGATGAGGGCCGCTGGAAAAATCACGATCGACATAAAACAGATTGATCAGAAAACCGTTAGTGAAACCATTGATGCAATGGTGAAAGCTGAGCCCGAACTAGCGTGGATAAAACAGGCGGAAGCCAACGGTCAGGTCGATTGGAGGTTGGTCAAGGAAATCCATGACAGCTGGAAATATGACAACTCCGGACTCGGGGCTGCATCTGCGTTAGTCATTGCCATTGTCGCCAGCATGTTTCTCGGTCCTTTGATGGGGGCGATGGCCACCAACTTTACAGTGGGTACCGTGAACAACGGTGGCGATTTGGGGGCGGGCCTGAAAGCTACCGTCAGCAAAGATGCAATCAAGGGTTATGCCACGCAATTTGCTACCGGCTATGCGTTGAATGGTCTTGATGGGATGGTGAGTGGCTGGAGTACCGATGGAGCGCTCATTCTGAAAGCGGACGGGGTCATGAATCCCGGCTACTCGGCAAGCATGCTGGATTGGAACACCGTCAGTCAGAATGTCCTGCGCAGCACGGCACATGCACTGGTTGTAGGCTCGATCAACACCGCCATCAATGGAGGCAGTTTAAAAGACAATCTGGGTACCTCTCTGGTCTCTGAAGGCCTGGATCTTGCCGCTGCCTTTGGTAATAAACAGGTTGGAGACCTTGCCGATCATTTGAACGTCGATCCAGGGTCGGCACAGAAAATACTGATGCATGCGATCTTGGGAGGTGCACTTTCAGCGGCAAGAGGGGGCGACTTCAAGACCGGAGCCCTGGCAGGTGCGGCGGTGGAGGGCCTGAATGCGATTACAACCGAGGCCTTGGGTAACTATCTGGATTCGCGTTTTGCCACCGATGATCAATTCAAGGTGGGCACCGCTCAGATTATCGGTGTCCTGGCTGGCGCCATGGGTAGTGGCGATCCAGAGATTGCAAGCTGGGTGGCGGGCAATGCCGAGCGTTACAATCAGCAAGTGCATAGAGAGGCAGCAGCCCGTTTGGAGAAAGGCTTCGCTACTCTGCATGAGCAAAACCAGTTTGTGGATCTGCAGCCACAGGATGTACTGGCAGACCTGCAGAAAATTGCCGATGGTGAAAAAGACCCTGCGAAGCTGAACCCTCGAACTGTTGAATTTCTGAATCAATTCTCTCCTGGGGATCTTCGTGAAATTTTCTTTGAGCCGACTCTGACGGAGCAAATTGTCGGGCTGGGCATTGACCTGTTTTTCCCCACGCCAACAGGGAAGGGTAAAGCGGCGGTTGCCATCTCTGGCCCGGTAGGCAAAGAGATTCTGGAGGCCTTGGAGAAAAAGTTCGGTGCGGCGTTGGCGGAGGGAGGTGCAAAAGGACCTTTGAATACCTTGGAAGGTGTTCCTGGTCGAGTCCAGTCCCGAGTCAACTTAGCTAATGATGGTATGGAGCACTTGGCTTCACGTCACTTGTCGGGCAAAGTAAATGCAAGCCAGTTTTCTATCGGGGAGCCTGAGTTGCGTGGTCTTCTGCAAAGCAAAACGGTTGTGAGTACACCTGTCACACGAATGGTAGACAGTGCTGATGGTGTGCGCTATGTGCGCGAAGTTGAAGTTGGGCGTTCTATTGGTACGGATAAATTCAGTGGTGGACAGTCAACCTCGATAATGACTGTTATGACTGATAAATTTGGGAATCTAGTAACAGCATTCCCAGGGGTGCTCAAATGAGCTCTCGTGACCATGTGCGAGCGGATTTGCTGAGCTCTATGGCGTCGCTGTTTTCAGGGGACACTAATCCTCTGCTGTTGGCTGCTCTTAAAGCGGCGTTTCCCTGGTTGTCTTTTGCTCTGATCGTAAACTGGATTCCTGAACAGGCCGAGGATATTTACTGGGTGCTGATCGACTTAGATCGTATTGCAACTGTAGAAATCTCGCGATTAAGTAGTGACTTGGAAGACGTATCAGTCGAAGTGTTAGATTTAAATAAATATAAGGAGCGTCGCCTTTCCATTGAGAGCCGCCGAAAGCTCGAGGTTGCGATTGATCTGATGAAGGAAAATTACGCTAGCTAGAGGTTTTCTCTAGTGGTGCAAAAGGGACTGGGGATTCTTTGGCGAAACTGAGCCAAGGACAACAAAGAGCTATCAGCAAAATTGACAATATTCTCAGTAACTTCAAAGATAGCGATATCACGGGTACCTTAAAGGATATGGCCGGTACTCCTGTTCCGAAGCCGGGTGGCGGTTATTGGGATCACTTGAAAGAGATGAACGACATGCTTCGAGGATTACGAAACCATGCAGGCCCTCTAAAGGGTGTGAGTGATCCTGCAGCGCAAGCTGCACGTCAAAGAGCAATAGATTCTATTAATCGTATTGAGTCAGCTTTAAATGGTGCGGGGATATGAAGTTTCGCGATTTAGAAAAAGAAGCTCCAAATTATTGGTTGCCTGAAAATCATCCATCGCCTTTAACCGAGTGGTATTTGTCGGTGCGCGACACCCCTCTAGAGCAGTTAAGCGTAGGGGATGTGTGTCGCACATTAAGACAGGGTCTTTTTGTTTGCGAGATACTTCCTATTGCGGTAGCCCTATTAAACGATGATGTTCTGGCGGGAGAGCGGTATGACGGTGAGCTGATAGCCGCTCTTGCAGGTGTGAATACGTGTTACTGGCAAGCGAGCTCAAATGCGATGCTGCAAACAGTCTGTGCTTTGAATGAAGTAAAACATTTAACTAGCGATGCTGAGCTATTAAGGGATTCTTCAAATTTGAAGAGGATGCTTGGGGAGTTAATGGGTAATAGCTCATAAGGTACAAAAGGTATCGAAATTGCGCCGGGTAAATTTGATTAGTCGCAGCTTGTGTCCAGCGCTTAGCGTCGTGCATGTTTAATACGCTACTGATTACTGTCTCCCAAGAGAAAAGAAGAGAAAAGGGGACAGAAAAGGGGACGGATTTATTTGTTTGGTTTGTGTGATGACCAGTAAATAGATCTGTCCGCTATTTCCGATAACCGCCCCGTCAGCCGTGTTACCGTCCTACCGGACATCAAAGCGTCGAGCAACGCCCATAAATACCTGATCGAAACCAACCCGGTCCTCACCGACCTCAAGCAGTTCTGAGCTCGGATTACCTGCTGTCCAATTTTGGTTACGACCCGGACAACAGCGCCAAGCGACTGGGCGATGGTCTGTATGAACAGCGCCTGATCCAGCAGGCCGTCGTGGCGCGTACCGGTCAGCGGTTTATCGACGGCCAGACCTCGGACGAAGCGCTGTTCAAGTACCTGATGAACAACGCCATCGCCAGTAAACAGGAACTCAACCTGGCGCTGGGCGTCAGCCTGACGGCCGAGCAAGTCGCGGCGCTGACCCACGACATTGTCTGGATGGAAAACGCCGTGGTGAACGGCGAACAGGTGCTGGTGCCGGTGCTGTACCTGGCCAACGCCAACAACCGCCTGGCCGCCAACGGTGCGCTGATCCAGGGCAGCGACGTCACCCTGATCGCCGGCCAGGACCTGAACAACACCGGCACCTTGCGCGCTACCCACAACCTATCGGCCACCGCGGGCAATGATCTCCCACAGGGTTTTGGGGACTATTGGTCTTTTATTGCGATGCACATGTCCATTTCCATCACGCCGGTGTTCTCATCGTAGGAAGCCTCCACCGGGTACCGTTCGAAACCCGGACGCTGGTCGTAGGCCAATCCGCTTTCCGGCATCCACTGTCCGCACAACTCACCCCACGCCGCCGGGATTTCACTGGCCGGTCCTTTGAAGTGAGCGACGGCGTAGCGCCCGCCGGGCAGGTGGGTGACGGCGAGCGGGTATTTGGGTTCGAAGTCGGCGGGCACTTCGACGCAGGCGTCGTAGCGGCAGTATTGCGCTGGCGTGGCGCTGGGGTCGTCGTGGCCGATGCCGTAGCGCACGCGGTTGAGCAGGTTGTTTTCGATCATCCAGGGGGCGACGGTTTCGCGCCAGAAGGTGCCGATTTCCGGGCCGTAGGGGCCGGTGTAGCGCAGGTAGGCGACACGGGCGGGGGGCAGGGTTTTGAGGGTGACGTTCATTGTCTTGGCCTTGTTTCTAATCTGGGGACTTTGTGTTGAATGGTTGGGCCTCTTCGCGGGCAAGTCGGATCGCCGCACCGCCGCTCCCACAGGGGCCTGGTGTGAGCACATATCTTGTGTACAACACAAAACCTGTGGGAGCGTGGCTTGCCCGCGAAGGCCGCGCCTCGGTGCCTGGGGGGCTAACCACCATGACAGCAGCTCGACTTCTCCTGTTCCTCATATTTGTCGTGATGCCGCACCCACTCCATGATTTCCTCCTCGTTGCGACCCTTGGGCGTCAGGTCGAGGTAGTTGTAGGCGCCGACCAGCAGGTCCAGGCCTCGGGCGTAGGTGGAGTAGGTATGGAAAATTTCGCCGGCTTCGTTGCGATAAAACACGCTGAGACCGGGGAGTTCTTCCTCGGAGCCGTCGGTTTTTTCGTAGTTGTACGTAGCCTTTCCGGCGGCGACCTCTTCGGCTCGGGCACAGACGCCAAAGTCGTAGTTGAAATCGCATCCTGCCGACGACACCCAGTCGAACTTCCAGCCCATGCGCCGCTTGAACGCCTGGAATTCAGCGAAAGGTGCGTGGGAAACCGCTACCACGGCCACGTCATGGTGGGCCAGGTGCTGGTTGGCGCCGTCGATGTGATCGCTCAGGTACGAGCAACCGGGGCAGCCCTCGTCCCAACCCTCGGCGAACATGAAGTGGTAGATGATCAACTGACTGCGGCCACCGAACAGGTCCGCCAGTTTCAGTTCGCCGTTGGGCCCCTGGAAGCGGTAGTCCTTGTCGATTTTAACCCAGGGCAGGGCACGGCGTTCGGCGCTGAGCTTGTCCCTTTCCTTGGTGAAGGCTTTCTCGCGGGCCAGGTGCTGTTTGCGGGCGGCGAGCCATTCTTCCCGCGACACGACGGGATGGTTCTGGATGTTCATATTGATTTCTCCTGCGTGGGGCGGGGAGGTGACTTACACAGCCTAGTCGTTTGGCTTGCGTGGATTTCGACATGCCGCCGGTCGGTCGTCAGCAAATGCCCGGCTGATGGACAGCAGTATTCCCGGCAATGATCACCAGCGACAGGTGCTGGACGAGCAGGCTCGCTCCCACATGGGACTTGTGTTGCAGTCAGCCTTGTTTCGCCGCTTTCAGGCACTTCAAGTCGCTGAAGTCCTTCCTCACACCTTCAATTTTCTTCAGCAAGCGTTCACGCTGGTTCGACGTGCTTTCAGCCATCAGATCCACGAACAGTGAACGCGCCTGGGCCTCGGTGTTGGCAAAGGCCTGATGATAGGCGGGTGTCCACAAGCTCTCGCGATTGACCAGAAGTGTCTCGATGCGTTGTGGGAATTGGGGACTCTGGCGTTGCGCAACGGCCGCACTGAACTGCTTCTGCCAATGGACGCGGTTGGCAAGCCACTGGGTGTTCTGCTCGCCCAGGGCGCTGGACCATGTGGCTACCCGCTGTTGCTGGGTGGTGCTCAGTGGCCCGAGCCAGTCATTCAGGCGCTTCTCCATGCGTGCGCCGCGTTCCCTGATCTGCTGGTCGAGGGAAGGTTTGAGGTATTCCTCCTGGCGTTTGCGCTGGTCCTTGGCAAAGGCGTCGTTCATTTCGGCGACTTGCTTGTCATCCAGCCCTTGCAGCAACTCGATGGCCGACGGGGTGATTTCCCGCGCGGTCTCGGCGATCGCCTGTTCGGCTTCGTGGGCGCGGGCCTGCAAGGCGGCATCGGTGACCTGGTTGGTGGCGATCATGGTTTGCAGGCGGTCCAGCCAGTCGAGGTAGCCGGGCAATTGGGTGGTGCAGTGCCAGCTCAGGTGTTCCTTCAGGCGTTCGTTCAGCCAGCTTTTTTGCTCGCCGTTCATGTCCAGGTAGTCGCTGAGCGTCCACGGGATGATCACATCGAGATTGCGGTAGGCCAGGCCCACGCGGCTGCACGCGCCGAGGGTGAGGGCGATGGTCAGCACAAAGGCGATATGTTTGAACCAGCGGGACATGGGCGAATCCTTGCGAAAGCCAGCCTTCGGGGTCTGATTCTCATGTGAACCCGGGAGGAGCCCGGCAGTTCAGCCGATCAATAGAACGGGCGTTCGGCCTTGAGTGTAACCAGCCCGTCGCATTGGCTGTTGTGTCCGGCATAGGCCGAGCAACCGCTGCCGCTCAGGCTGGAGTCACTGTAGATCAGGTCGAGGTCGACGCCCATGAACGGGCGGGACAATTTCAGCGACCAATCGGTAAAACTGCCTACATACCCGCCATCCACCGCCACTGGCGTATTGAATTGGTGGGCGGTGTATTTCAGGCTGATACCGACACCGAACGGTTGATTACCGCTCAAGTCAGCGAACAGGGTGTTGTTCTGTTTGTCCGGGTCGTCGCTGAAGGCGATGCCGAAACGGCTGCCGAGCAAGGTCAGGCCGCCGAACAGTTCCTGGCTGTCGGGTGTCGTGACTTCCGGGTAGCTGTAGCGGATCAGGCCCACTTCGTAGCCGAGGGTTTGGTCGAAGGGTTGTTTAAAGCCCATGTAGGAATCGATCTCGAGGTTTTTCCCCGGGCTGATGCCCATGCTGGGCGACCATTGGCCCACGTAGAAACCGCTGTCGTGGCTCAGGTCCAGGCCGCCGTGGAACGAGCCGACGGCCGAGGGTTTGACCAGGCCTTGGGCCATGCTGCGGGTGGGGGTGGTGCCTAGCTTGAGGTCGAAGCCCCCCAGCTCACGCTGAAAGATTTGTGCGTGTGCTACGGAGCAGGCCAGCAGGCTGGCGAGCAATGCCGATAGATAGAAAGGTTTGAACATGCGTCACTCCATGAACAGCGAGGGCAGGCTGGTGAGCCCGCTGGAACGCTTGATCCAGACGCGTGCAAGGATACCGGCGAATGATCGGCAATGAAGGCCGTTCGTCGATTTTCAGAGGATTTGATAGTGTGGCGCAGGGGAGAAGCGAGGGTTCCAGTCCAAGCGCTTCGAAGCTCAAAGCGCTTTGGGACCAGGTGACGCGAGGGGATTACTTTTTGCCCAGGGTGATCTGCTTGGACGGGCCGAACGTCTGGCCGCTGACGCCTTTGGCAATTTGCTGGATTTCACCGCCGGACTTGAGGAACGCAGCGATCTGGCTGTTGATCGATTCGCTGGTTTCGACGGCTGGAGCTGGCTTTGCTTTGCTGGTGGATGCTTTTACACGCATGGCGGCCATTAACCTATAGAAAATTAACTTGGCCAGGCATCGTACAGGAATTACCTGATAATTGCTTGGCAAATATCCCCTCGGCATATTCGTGAGGGCGGGGTAATTAGTCGTCGGCCAATATTCGAAATAAGCACCTAAGCCGCTGTTTTAACTAAAAACATTGCCCGCAAAAATACCGCGTTAGGCTTGCCTGGGCATGGCGTAAATGCCCGGATCGGCCTGACGAGCGGCCAGGCGCGGGATGAAACCCCGGGAAAATTAAGGGTTTCAGAGGATTTTCTTGCGCCACCGGGCCGGCTGCCAAACGCAGCGCTTAAAACCGGGTAGAATGCCGCCCACGCAATGAGGGTATTGGACATGGCTTTAGTCGGGCGTTACAACAGTTTGCAAGTGGTTAAACACACTAACTTCGGTTTATATCTGGACGGTGGTGCGGATGGCGAAATCCTTCTGCCTAATCGTTATATTCCAAAAGATATTCCTAGCGAAGATGAAGACTGGCTCAACGTTTTTATTTATCTGGACAGCGATGACAAACTCATCGCAACTACTGAAAAACCGAAAGTTCAAGTTGGTGAATTCGCCAGTTTGAAAGTTGTTGAAGTCAACAGCATCGGCGTATTCCTGGACTGGGGGTTGCCGAAAGACCTGTTGCTGCCGTTCTCCGAAGAGAAGCGTCAGATGACGGCGGGCGAGTATGTGGTGGTGCACGTCTATCTCGACAAGCACACCCGTCGCATCACCGCCACCGCGCGCCTGGACCGCTACCTGGACAAGACCCCGGCCAACTACACCGCGGGTCAGGAAGTGGATCTGCTGGTGGCCGAAGCCACGGACATGGGCTTCAAGGCCATCATCAACAACAAGCACTGGGGCCTGATCCACAAGAACGAAATCTTCAAGTTCATGCGCGCCGGTAAAGAAGAAAAAGGTTTTATCAAGGAAGTTCGCGCCGACGGCAAGATCAGTCTGAGCCTGCAACCGGTCGGCCAGGAAGCGGCCACCAGCCTGAACTCGAAGATCCTCGCCAAGTTGCGTGAAAACAACGGCACCCTGGCGGTGAGCGACAAGAGCGATCCGGCGTTGATCAGCAGCCTGTTCGGTGTCAGCAAGGGCAACTTCAAGAAGGCCATTGGTACGTTGTACAAGAATGGCCAGATTGTCATTCATGCCGATCGTATCGAACTCAGTTGATACGCTGACAAGACAGAGGGCCAGGATGGCGCAAGCAGAGAAGTAGAGGTCTCTGGCGGGCGGCATTTTCTGGCCTTCTGGTTAATAATCGACAACATGATTCTTCGCCCCGGTGTTTTCTTTTCAACGAGAAGGCCGGGGTTTTGCTTTTTTTCTGCCGAGTCTTTGCCATGGATTGTGTCCTCGAGGTGTTTCGGTGAGCGCCACCCGGCGCAGCGCCGACGGGTTTGCCCTGCAAGTGATGGTCGGGTTGTGCCTGGTCTGGGGCGTGCAGCAGGTGATGATCAAGTGGGCCGCGGCCGATATCGCGCCGGTGATGCAGGCGGCCGGACGTTCCGGTATGTCGGCGTTGCTGGTCGGGCTGCTGATCTGCTGGAAGGGCGGCTGGAACCAGGTGGGTGCGACCTGGCGCGGCGGTCTGTTGGCCGGCGCCTTGTTCGGCCTGGAGTTCTTCTTCATTTCCGAAGGCCTGCAACTGACCACGGCGGCGCACATGTCGGTGTTCCTCTACACCGCGCCGATCTTCACCGCATTGGGTGTGCACTGGTTGCTGCCCAGTGAGCGTTTGCGGCCGTTGCAATGGCTGGGGATTGTCCTGGCCTTTATCGGGATTGCCATTGCGTTTGCCGGCGGGGTGTCCTGGGACAACCTTGATTACCGCATGTTGATGGGCGATGCCCTGGGTGTGCTGGCGGGTGCCGCCTGGGGCGCGACCACGGTGGTAGTGCGCGCCTCGCGCCTGTCGGAAGCGCCGGTGACCCTGACGCTGTTCTATCAGTTGATTGTCGGCTTCTTCGGCTTGTTGTTGATTGCGCTGCTCAGCGGTCAGATCAGCCATGTCAGCCTGACCAGCGTGGCGGTGGCCAGTGTGCTGTTTCAGGGCGTGGTCGTGTCGTTCTTCAGTTACCTGATCTGGTTCTGGCTGCTGCGCCGTTACCTGGCGGCCAACCTCGCGGTGTTTTCGTTCATGACGCCGTTGTTCGGCGTCACCTTCGGTGTGGTGCTGCTCGGTGAGGAACTGAGCCTGAACTTCGTCATCGGTGCCGTGCTGGTATTGGCGGGCATCACTTTTGTCAGCGCCGAGCAGTGGTTGCGCCGTCGTTTGCGCAAAGCCCTCGGGCAGTACTGACCGGCGCGAGCAAAAGACCGCCGGCGATCAGCAAGCCGCAGCCGGCGACCACCAGTGCCGGCTGCAAACCGCCACTGAAATGACTGCTCAGCGCCGCCAGCAATGGCCCGCTGAGCTGGCCCACGGCGAAACAGGCTGTCAGCAGGCCGGCATTGCGCTGGGTGGCATGGGGCGCCAGTTCCCGGGAGCGTTGCATCACCAGTTGCATGCAGGCCAGGAACGGCGTGCCGCACAGGACCACACCCAACGCCAAGCCTGGCCCGTTGCCCAGCAGGCAGGCGAACACGCCAGCGGCTTGCAGCCATAACGTCGCCATCAACCAGTGACTCGTTGCGCCAGGTTTTTGCCGCCGCAGACTCACCAGCACCACGCCGGTTGCCGCCGCCAGGCCAAAGCATGGCCAGAACAGGTCGGCCTGCCATTGGCCATGGAATTGCGCGTTGGCCATTTGCGACAAAAAGGTCGCCGGAATGATGTAGCCCAATCCGTACAAGCCATAGATCCAGCCCAGGCGAGCGATGCCTTGATTGCCCGACGCGCTGGCACTGGGCGCAGCCGTCGCGGTGACAGCCGGTTGTGGCAGGAACGGCAGGATCCCCAGCAACATCGCCAGTCCTGCGGCGGCATACACCAGCCACAAGGTGGCGGAAGTCTGGCCCAGCAGATTCGAGGCCAGGGCCAACAAACCTGTCAGAAAAATCCCCAACCCCGGTCCGGCGAAGACCAGGGCGCCGAGCCGAGGACGACCGGCCTCTGCCGCGAGTGGCTGGCTCAGGGCGGTAATCATCACCAGCACCCAGGCACTGGCCACGCCGGTGCCGAAACGCAGGAGCAGGTGCGACCAGAAACCATTGGCCCAGAACGACGCCAGGGTCAGCAGCACGCAGAGCCACAGTCCGCCGAGCAAGCGTCGGCGCACTTGCGCGGGACGTCGGGAAAACATGGCGTCCACCGCGCCGATGAAATACCCGAGGTAGTTGGCGGCGGCAATCAGCCCGGCGGCGGTCAGGTCGATCTGGCCTTCGCTGAGCAGGTGCGGCAGTTGCGGTGTTAGGGCAAAACGGCCGATGCCCATGGCCATCATCAGGGCAACGAAACTGGCGGATAAGCGGATCAGGGGAGACATGGTCTGGATTCCGTCTGGAGGATCAATGACCGTCAGGCTAGGACTGATTGACTTTCTTTAAAAATGAATAATAGTGAGTAACTTGTTCTTTTTTGGAGAATGTCGTGGAATTCAGCCAATTGCGCATCTTCCAGGCGGTGGCGGAAGAAGGGTCCATCACCCGGGCCGCCGAACGGCTGCATCGAGTGCCGTCGAACCTGTCGACCCGGCTCAAACAGCTGGAAGAGCAACTGGGTGTCGAACTGTTCCTGCGCGAGCGTCAGCGCTTGCAGTTGTCGCCTGCGGGAAAAGTCCTGCTGGACTACACCGCCAGGCTGTTTGCCTTGCGCGATGAAGCCAGCGCGGCAGTGCAGGGTGGGCAACCGGCGGGCGACTTCGTGCTCGGCACCATGTACAGCACGGCAGCGATTCACCTTCCGGGGCTATTGGCGCACTACCACCGTTTGTATCCGGCGGTGAACCTGCAAGTGCAATCCGGCCCCAGCGGTGAATTGCTCGAAGGCCTGCTCACCGGTCGACTCGATGCGGCGCTGGTGGATGGCCCCCTGGAACTGGCCGGGCTCGACGGGGTGCCCTTGTGCGACGAGCGCCTGGTGCTGATCAGCGAGGCCGACCATCCACCCGTGCGTAGCGCGCTGGATGTGCAAGGTCGTTCGGTGTTCACCTTTCGCCAAGGCTGCTCCTACCGCATGCGCCTGGAAGCCTGGTTCGCCCATGACCATGCGGCCATGGGCCGGGCGATGGAGATCGAGTCCTATCCGGGGATGCTGGCGTGTGTGATTGCCGGTTCCGGCGTGGCGCTGATGTCGGAGTCGATGCTCGCCAGTCTGCCGGGCCGCGAGAGTGTGGCCGTGCATCCGTTGGCCGAACCGTTCGCCAGCGCTACCACCTGGCTGATGTGGCGCAAGGGCATGGTCGGGGCCAACCTGAATGCCTGGATCGAGCAGCAACAGGTGGTTTTTCCGCCGGCACGGGTGCGGGCGCAGGAAATTGCCTGAACACAGGCTGATTGTGATTGATTCAGTAACAGATCATTGCGACTTTGCGCGAGCATTGCACAGGACTTCGGACTATTATCAGTGCGAAGGGGCTACAGAACTTTGGCCGCTCGGCACTACCCTGAAGGGGGCACCATGAAAGAGAAAATTCAAAACTGGCTGCATGACCTGGGTGTGGCTCTCGGTTTGATCGAACCGCCTCTGCAACCCGTGCCTGTTCGTACTGACGACGAACAGCGCCGACGCCAGCAGCGTCGCCGGTAATGGCAGATAACATCTGACAGGTGAAAGGTTTTCCGTGGCGAGGGAGCAAACTCCCTTGCCGCTTCGTGTACGTTTGAACGCCAGCCTTAGTACCGCCCAATCTCCAGCAAAAACCGGCTCAAATCATTCGCCGTCCTGACGGTCTTGAGCATCCGGTCTTCCTCCGCGGTAAACGCCGTTACACCCAGTTCATCTTCCAGATGGAAGATCAGCTCTTCGATATCTTTTTTATCCAATCCCAATTGCGCCAGGCTGGCGTTGTCGTCGAAGTTATCCCGGCCTTCCAGCAGGCGGCTGATGTAGCGATGTACGACAGCACGAAGGGCAGCTTCTTTCATGATCGTTCTTCGAGGAGGTGGGTGTAGGTCTCCCTGCCGGTGCAGGTCCTGCCGTTGAGTACAGCAGGCTTTAGCCGTGTGAGCGCTGCCATTCGTCAATCATGCTGCGCAAATGCTCCCCGGAAAAACTGCCGAAATGCCCGCCATGCACCGTGCGGATCGACAGCTCACGCAAGCGTTGCAGGCTGCGCGCGTAGTCATCGAGGTTGGAGTGGTAGGCGTCTTCGATCAGCGGGCCGTCGTAGATGATGTCGCCGCTGAACAAGGTCTCGGTGGCGGCTTCGTACAGGCAGATGCCGCCCGGTGAGTGTCCCGGTGTGTGCACGACGTGCAACACCCGATTGCCCAGGTCCAGCACATCTCCGTCTTCGACAAACCCCGTGGCCGGTGCGGCCTTGACCCGGTATTCGGCGTAGCACAGCGGGCAATCAGGGTGCGCCTCGAACATGTCGTCGCCGACGAAGGCTTTGCTCAGGTCGTTGTCGCCATCGGGTGCGGCGAGAATGTCCGCCTCGGCCGGGTGCACCAGCCGTTCAGCGAATTCGTGATGACCGGCGATGTGATCGAAATGGCAGTGGCTGGCCACGGCCACCAGCGGCCGTTCAGTGATCCACGGCAGTTGCTCGCGCAGGCTGACCAGGCCCGAGCCGCTGTCCAGCAGCAGGTCTTTGTCACGGCCCTGGATGTGCCAGAGGTTGCAGCGGTAGAAGGGGCGGATGTACGGCTCGTGAATCAAGCGGATGCCGTCACTGAGTGGTTTCACCTCGAACCACTGGTTGCGAGAAACAATCTTCATAGTTCATTTTCTCCAGGCGAAAAAAAACGAGTGTGGCAACCGACGCCACACCCGTCGAAGAAAGCATCAAGTCGTTATGTTCAGCTTAGGCAGCGCTGGCCACTGCTGCCGGGCGGCGGGACATCAAGCTCACCAGCACGAAACTCACCAGGCCTACACCGAGGCTGTAGTAGATCGGGCTGTTGGCATCCAGACCATCCTTGAACATGAACAGCAGGGCAGTGGCGAAGCCCATGCCCATGCTGGCGATGGCGCCGGCGGTGGTGGCACGTTTCCAGAAGATCGCACCGATCAGCGGGATCAGCATGCCGCCTACCAGCAGGTTGTACGCCAGGGTCAGGGCGCTGATCACGTCGTTCACGACCAGAGCGATACCCAGCACCACAATACCGGTCAGCATGGTGACCAGGCGGTTCAGGCCCAGGCTCGACTGTTTACCGCCGCGCAGTTTCGGCAGCAGGTCTTCGGTCAGGGTGGTGGCAGCGGCGAGCAGGCCGGCGCTGGCGGTGGACATCATGGCGGCCAGTGCAGCAGCAATCACCAGTCCACGGATACCGTCCGGCAGAGACAGTTTGACGATGGCGGCGAAGGCGTTGTTGACGTTATCCAGATCCGGGATCAGCACGTGAGCGGCCATGCCGATCAGGGCGCAGGCCAGACCATAAACGATGCAGTAGATACCGGCAGCAGTACCGGCAACCTGAGCCACTTCAGCGGTCTTGACGGTGAACACCCGTTGCCAGATGTCCTGACCGATCAGGATCCCGAAGAAGTAGATCATGAAGTAGGTGATGATGGTGTCCCAACCGATGGTAGTGAAGCTGAAGGCGGTTGCCGGCAGTTTCAATACCAACTCATCCCAGCCGCCAACGCGGTACAGGCAGATCGGCAACAGTATGAACATCAGGCCGACTGTCTTGATCACGAACTGGACGATGTCGGTCAGGGTCAGGGACCACATGCCGCCAATGGCCGAGTAGATCACCACGACGCCACCGCCGAGCAGAACGGACACCCAGAATGGCAGGCCGAACAGCACTTGCAATACGGTGCCGATAGCCAGGATCGAAACCACGCCGATCATCAGCGCGTAGGCCAGCATGATCACCGCGCTCGCCGAGCGGGCCATCGGGTTGTAGCGTTTTTCCAGCACCTGGGTAACGGTGTAGATCTTCAGTTTCAGCAGCGGTTTGGCGAGGAACAGGTTCAGCGCCACGATCCCGCAACCCAGCGCCGCACACAGCCAGAAACCGGAGATGCCGTGCACGTAGCCCAGACGCACGGTGCCCACGGTGGACGCGCCACCCAGGACGGTGGCAGCCATGGTGCCCATGTACAGGCTTGGGCCGAGGTTACGACCGGCGACCAAAAAGTCTTCGTTGGTCTTGGCCTTGCGCATGCCGTAGTAGCCGAGTATCAGCATCGCGGCGGCGTAGATGAGTACGACGAATAAATCCAAAGCCATTGTTGCGTGTCTCCGATTGTCTTTTTTATGGTGGAACTAAGTTGCGTTATGGCTATGGGGTGGTTTTTGTGGCGAGGGAGCTTGCTCCCGCTGGGCTGCGAAGCAGCCCCAAACCCTGCAAAGGCGTTTCTTCAGGAAAAACCCATTAGCCTGTTTTGCGACTGCTTCGCAGTCGAGCGGGAGCAAGCTCCCTCGCCACAGAGGTCACCTCATGGCCCTGTCTTCAAAAAATCAGGCGGCTTGACGCATCGCCGGTTTAGCGAGCGAATCCGTGCTCTGGCTGCGTGAATCGTTCGGGCCGAACACTGCGCTCGATTCCGGGAACAGGCTCAGCAGCGCCAGGTACACCAGCGAAGCCAGGCCCAGGGTCACCGGCAGGCTGATGTCGATACCACCGGCCATTTCGCCCAGCGGCCCGACAAACTGACCCGGCAGGTTGACGAAGCACAGGCCGACGGCCGCGCTCGGGATCCAGGCACCCAGGCCACGCCAGTTCCAGCCGTGGGTGAACCAGTAGCGGCCACCTTTCTCGCCGCGGGTGAACACTTGCAGGTCATCCGGGCAGTAGAAGCCGCGACGCACCAGCAGGCCGATGATCATGATCACCATCCACGGGGTGGTGCAGGTGATGATCAGCACGGCGAAGGTCGACACGCTCTGCACCAGGTTGGCCGCGAAGCGCCCGATGAAGATGAAGGCAATCGACATCACACCGATCAGCAGCGTGGCCTTGACCCGCGACAGCACCCGCGGGAACACGCTGGACATGTCCAGGCCGGTGCCGTACAGCGAGGTGGTGCCGGTGGACATGCCACCGATCACCGCGATCAGGCACACCGGCAGGAAGAACCAGCTCGGCGATACCGCCAGCAGACCGCCGACATAGTTGTTGGCCGCGATGTAGTCCGGTGCTTTGATCGCCACGATGGTCGCGGTGGCCAGGCCGAACAGGAACGGGATGAACGTCGCGATCTGCGAAATCACCACCGCCGCCATGATGCGGCGTTTGGAGGTGTCACGCGGAATGTAGCGCGACCAGTCGCCGAGGAACGCACCGAAGGAAATCGGGTTGCTCATCGCCACCAGCGCAGCACCGATGAAGGCGGCCCAGAAACCGGGTTGCCCCATGTTGACGGTGCCGGCGTAGTTCGCATCGAAGGGACCGGCGAAGGCGAAGATGCCCAGCAGGAACAGCAGGCTGGCACTCCACACGGCGATCTTGTTGACCCACAGCAGGAAGCGGAAGCCATAGATGCACACGGTCAGTACCAGGATCGCGAACAGACCGTAGGCAAGGCCCAGGGTCAGGTCGGTTTCCGGCAGGCCGATCAGGCGTTTGGCGCCACCGATCAGCGCATCCCCCGAACTCCACACCGAGAGCGAGAAGAAGGCGATGGCGGTCAACAGCGACAGGAACGAGCCGACGATCCGCCCGTGCACGCCGAAGTGCGCACCGGAAGACACGGCATTGTTCGTGCCGTTGATCGGGCCGAACAGGCCCATTGGCGCGAGGATCAGCGAACCCAGCAATACGCCCAGCACAATCGCCCAGACGCCCGCCTGGAAAGACAGGCCGAACAGTACCGGGAAGCTGCCGAGGACGGCGGTGGCAAAGGTGTTGGAACCACCGAAGATCATCCGGAACAAGTCCGTCGGGCCTGCGGTGCGTTCGTTGTCCGGGATCTGTTCGACCCCGTGGGTTTCAATTTGAGTAAGGCTTTGGTCTTTGTTGTTGTTATTCATGATCAGCTCCGATCATAAAGGCGCGCTCATCGTGCGTGAGCGTCACCTGTGTTGGCTAAGGGGTTGGCAGCCCTTCCGGCATCGCGGACAAATGTTCGTGGCAGGCCAGCCATAGGCCTTGTTGTTCTTGGCCAGACGCTTGTTTCTTGAAAACAATCGTCTCGCGCTCCTGGCTAAAGTGCTGCTCCCCTTGCATGCGCAACTCGGTGGCTACGTCATGGATGAAAATCGCCACGTCACCCTGCAGGCTGACGAATGCGTTGCTTGAGGTGCACGAGAGCACCTCGAAGCCATCCTCCGAGCGCCAGCCGTCCCACATCGCCTGATAGGCGTCGCGCGACAGCAGGGGCTGTTCGAGGGTGTAGAAGACGAAGCTGGCGTCGGCGCTGAACGCGCTGAAGTAGACTTCGCGATCGTTACGGGTAAAAGCGGACACCAGATCGGCGGCGGCTTTGAGCACCTGATCACGTTCATTCATGACCAATCCTCAGCGGTGGACTACGCCAGGCAGTACGCAGAGCATTTCGTACAGCAGGTTGGCAGCCAGCAGCGAGGTGTTGCCGGTGGTGTCGTAAGCGGGCGAGACTTCTACCAGATCGCAACCGACCAGGTCGAGGCCTTGGCAGCCACGAACGATCTCGATCGCCTGAATGGTCGTCAGGCCACCGATTTCCGGGGTGCCGGTGCCAGGTGCCCAGGCCGGGTCGATGCCGTCGATGTCGAAGCTGAGGTAAACAGGGCCGCCGCCGACTTTCTCGCGGACTTCAGCCATCAAAGGCTCCAGCGATTTGTGCCAGCACTCTTCGGCCTGAACCACACGGAAGCCCTGGTTGCGGCTCCAGTTGAAGTCGTCAGCGGTGTAACCCTGGGCGCGCAGGCCGATCTGCACGACGCGGTCTGGGTCCAGCAGGCCTTCTTCAACAGCGCGACGGAAAGTCGTGCCGTGGGCGATTTTCTCGCCGAACATGTGATCGTTCACATCGGCGTGAGCGTCGATGTGCACCAGGCCGACCTTGCCGTGCTTTTTATGAATGGCACGCAGGATCGGCAGGGTGATGGTGTGGTCGCCGCCCAGGGTCAGGGGGATCACGTTGTGTTCGAGGATGTCGTCGTAGGCTTCTTCGATGATGCGAACGGCGTCCAGCAGGTTGAAGGTGTTGATCGCTACGTCGCCGATGTCGGCAACCGACAGCGAGTCGAACGGAGCAGCACCGGTGGCCATGTTGTAAGGACGGATCATCACCGATTCGGTGCGGATATCACGAGGCCCGAAGCGGGTGCCAGGGCGTAGCGAGGTACCGATGTCCAGAGGCACGCCTACGAAGGCAGCGTCCAGGCCGGCAGCGGTATTCAAATGGGGGAGTCGCATCATGGTGGCGATGCCGCCGAAGCGCGGCATTTCGTTGCCGCCCAGTGGTTGGTGAAGAATCTTGTCCACGGGTAGGGCCTCATCGTCGTTGTTTTATTTATTGGATTGCGCCGTTCACGGGAGTACGGGCGAACCTTGTGGCGCCGATTCTGCGAAATGTAGTGGCCGGGAAGAATCGCTACGGGCAAATACTTAGTTCAGATTTTTCTAAACTAATGGCTGGGACAGCGATAGACTTAAAGTGCTCCGCAGAATCCTGTGGCGAGGGAGCTTGCTCCCGCTGGGGTGCGAAGCAGCCCCAAACCATTCACCTCAGTGCGGCAGACAAACCACATGAGCAGGTTTTACGACTGCTGCGCAGCCGAGCGGGAGCAAGCTCCCTCGCCACAAGAGCAGGAGTCCCCATGGCCAACGCTTTACCCGACCTGAAACTATTGCGCATCTTCGTCAGCGTGGTGCGCCATCAGGGGTTCGCCAACGCCCAGCAGGAGCTCAATCTCTCGACGTCGGCCATCAGCACCTACATGAGCCAGCTCGAAGCAGCCCTCGGCCTGGTGTTGTGCCATCGCGGCCGTGGCGGGTTCAGCCTGACCAGCAAGGGCGAGTTGTTCCATCAGGAAACCCTGCGTCTGTTGGGCGAACTCGAAGGCTTCGAGCAGTACGCCGCCGCCCTCAAGGGCGAGTTGCGCGGTACGTTGAACCTCGGGGTGATCGATTCCACTGTCAGTGACAAGGCCTTGCCGTTTGCCGAGGCCATCGGCGCCTACAGCCAGGAACACCCGGCCGTGCACTTGCACCTGTCGGTGATGAGCCCTTACGAATTGCAACTCGGGGTGCAGGACAACCGTCTCGACCTGGCCATCGGCGCGTTTTCCACGCGCATGAGCGGCCTGGTGTACATGCCGCTGTACCGTGAACAACACTGGTTGTATTGCAGTACGAGGCATCCGCTGTTCAATGAGCGGCGCATCCCCGAGCAAGTCATCACCCAGCAGCGCATGGTCGGTCGTGGCTACTGGAGCCAGGCCGAACTGGCGCGCCACGGTTTCAAGCACAGCGCCGCGACGGTAGAAAGTATGGAGGCCCAGTTGATTCTGGTGCTGTCCGGCGCCTACATCGGCTATTTGCCGGAGCACTACGCCCAGGCCTGGGCCGACAAGGGTGACCTGCGGGTGTTGCTGCCGGCGACCTTTGGTTATCAGGCGCCGTTCTCGATGATCGTGCGTCGGGGGCGTAGCCGCGAGCCGCTGATCCAGACATTCCGTGATCTGCTCAAAGCACAACTGAATCAGGCATAAAGACGATGTCCAGAATTCAATGTCCGCGTTGTCTGCGCCCGCAAACTCATTGCCTGTGCCCGTTGATTCCCAGCCTCGACAGCCGCACCCGGGTACTGTTGTTGCAGCATCCGAGCGAAGTGAATCATGCGTTGAACACTGCGCGTCTGGCGGCGTTGGGCTTGAACAATGCCGAGTTGATCGTGGGGGAAGTGTTCGAGGATTTGCCGGCGCTGTTGAATCAGCCGGGGTATCGGGCGCGGTTGCTGTTTCCCGGCGACGATGCCCAACCTATGCAGGCTTGTGCCGCGACGGACGAACCCTTGTTGCTGGTGGTCCCCGACGGTACCTGGCGCAAGGCGCGCAAGATGCTGCACCTCAATCCGCTGCTGGCGGCGCTGCCGAGGGTGACGCTGGCCGAAGGCGGAGTGTCCCGTTATCGCCTGCGCAAGGCACCGGGGCCGGGGGCGTTGTCGACGGTGGAGGCGATTGTGCAGGCGCTGGAAACCCTCGAAGCACCGGCGATATTTGCGCCGTTGCTGAAGCCGTTCGAGGCGTTGATCGAGGGGCAGATTGCGGCGATGGGGGAGGAGGTTTACCAGCGTAACCATGGGTCGAAATAGTTGTTGTTTATACTGGTCCCATCGTGAGCAGGCTCGCTCCCACAGGGGATTTTCGGTGGTTACAAAAATTGTGTTCACCGAAGAGCCAATGTGGGAGCGAGCCTGCTCACGATGGCGGTGGAACAATCACAGAAGATCTTGAATAGTGACTACCGCTCCCGCATCGCCTCGGTCCGCGCTTTCAATACCGGTTTAAGCAAGTAATCCAGCACCGTTTTCTCCCCGGTAATAATGTCCACCGTCGCCACCATCCCCGGAATGATCAGCAGCGGTTTGACGTCCCCGCCCAAATGGTTTTTGTCGGTACGCACCTGAATCAGATAGAAGCTGTTGCCCTTGTCGTCGGTGATGGTGTCGGCGCCGATCAACTCCAGTTTGGCGCTCAGGCCGCCGTAAATGGTGTAGTCGTAGGCACTGAACTTGACCATGGCTTTCTGGCCCGGATGCAGGAATGCAACGTCCTGTGGACGGACCTTGGCTTCGATCAGCAGGTTGTCTTCCAGCGGCACGATTTCCACCATGTCACTGCCGGGCTGGACCACGCCGCCGATGGTGTTGACCTTCAACACCTTGATGATGCCGTGCACCGGCGAGACCACGGTGGTACGGGTCACGCGGTCGTCGATGGCAATGCTCGAGGCCGTGATTTTCGACAGGTCGGTGCGTTTCTCGTTCAGCTCTTTTGCCGCTTCCGAGCGAAAGGTCTGTTCCGATTCATCAATCTTGCTTTTGATCTCGTTGATCGCCGATTCGGCCCGGGGAATCGCCAGGGTCGTAGCGTTCAATGAGCCGCGAATCTCCACCGCGCTGCGTTTGAGCCGCAGGATTTCCACCGGCGACACCGCACCGGTGCCCACCAGCGGCGTGGACATGTTCATCTCTTGTTGCAGCAGCGCCAGGCTGGAGCTGAACTGCCCCTGTTTCGAGCGGAACTCTGCCAACTCCTGGGTTTTTTGCCGAAGTTGCTCGGACAGCGTGCGCTGCTCGCTGGCGAGTCGGCGTTGCCGCTGTTCGTACAGCGAGCGCTCGTCTTCAGCCACTTGCGGAGCCTTGGCGATCACTTCTTCTGACAGCTTGAACGGCCGGCCTTCGGCTTCGGCCGAAAGCCGTTCGACCTGCGCGGTCAAGGCATAGCGATCGGCTTCGCTTTCGCCCTTGTTCGACAGATAGCGGGTGTCATCCAGGCGCAGCAAAGTGTCGCCCTTGTTCACCATTTGCCCTTCACGGACGAAAATTTCAGTAACGATGCCGCCCTCCAGGTTCTGGATCACCTGGACCTTGCTCGACGGAATCGCCTTGCCTTCGCCCATGGTCACTTCCTGCAACACGGCGAATTTGGCCCAGACCAGTGCGCTGACCACCAGCGCGGCGGCCAGCCACACGGTGATTCGCGACCAGCGCGGTGAGTCCTGCAAGGAGGCGCCGGCGGTTTCCGGCATGAACTCGGTTTCGGCACTTTTGTTGAAACTGTCGAAGTAGCCACGGGATCCTTGATCGGCAGACATGGACGACTCCTAGACGGCCGCAGAGCCGACACGGCCCTTGCGCAGTGCATCGATGACCGCTTCTTTCGGACCGTCGGCGACGATCCGTCCGTTGTCCAGCACCACCAACCGGTCCACCAGGCTCAGCATCGAGGTGCGGTGGGTCACCAGCAGGATGGTTTTGCCCTCGACCCAGCCGTGAAGTTTTTGCCGCAGGACGTCTTCGCTGCTGTTGTCCATGGCGCTGGTGGGTTCGTCGAGCAGCATGATCGGCGGGTCGAGCAACATCGCCCGGGCCATCAATACTGCCTGGCGCTGGCCGCCGGACAGCAGTTGCCCACGTTCGCCCACGGGCCGGTCGAAGCCTTGCGGGTGTTGCCGGGCCAGTTCGGTGACGCCGGTCATTTCCGCCACTTCGAGCATGCGAGAGTCGCTGATATAGCGCGCGCCCAGAGTCAGGTTGTCGCGCAGGCTGCCGGCCAGCAGCGGCAGGTCGTGGGCGACATAGCCGATTTGATGGCGCAGGTCGGCGACGTCCAGTTGCCGCAGGTCCAGGCCATCGAGCAGCAACTGGCCTTCATCCGGTTCATAGAACCCCATCACCAGTCGCGCCAGGGTGCTTTTGCCTGAGCCACTGCGGCCGATGATGCCGATGCGCTCACCGGGTTTCACACTGAAGCTGGCATTGGCCAGGGCGGGAGAGCTCTGGCCGTTGTAGTGAAAGGTCACTCCGACAACATCCAGCGCGCCTTGCAGTTGGGTGCGCTCCAGCGGCCGTTGTCTGGCGTCGCGCTCCTGGGGCAGGCCCATCAGCGCATCGGTGCTTTTCATGGTCAGTTGCGCTTGCTGGTAGCGGGTGATCAGGCCGGCGATCTGTCCCAGTGGCGCCAGCACCCGACTGCCGAGCATGTAGCTGGCCACCAGGGCGCCGACGCTGAGGTTGCCTGCGATGATGCTATAGACCCCGGCGACGATGGTTGCCATGCCGGACAGTTGCTGGATGAACAGCGTGCCGTTGGTGGCCAGGGCCGAGAGGTTGCGTGCGTGGCTGTCGAGGCGGGTGAGGGCGCCGTGGGTGCTTTCCCATTTGTGCTGGCGTTCGCTTTCGGCGCTGCAGGCCTTGAGGGTTTCCAGGCCGCTGAGGGTTTCGATCAGCAGTGCCTGACGTTCGGCGCCGAGGCTGAGGCTTTTCTGCACGGTGTCGCGCAGGCGCACCTGGATCACCATGGCGAAGAGGATGGTGATGGGAAATGCCAGTATCGGGATCACCACCAGCCAGCCACCGAGCAGGCCGATCACCAGCAGCATCAGCAGGCAGAAGGGCAGGTCGATCAGGCTGGTGAGGGTCACGGCGGTGAGAAACTCCCGCAGGCCCTGGAAGTCATGAATGCTTTGGGCGAAGCCACCGATGGTCGCCGGCCGCGCTTTCATCGCCATGCCGGTGATGCGCTCGAACAGGGTGGCCGACAGGATCACATCGGTTTTCTTGCCGGCGGTATCCAGCAAATGCGCACGCACGACCCGCAGCACCAGTTCGAACACGGTGCCGATCAGCAGTCCGATCGCCAGCACCCACAAGGTCGAGGTGGCCTGGTTCGGCACCACGCGGTCGTAGGTCTGCATCACGAACAGCGGTACCATCAGTCCCAGCAGGTTGATCAGGAAACTCGCGAGGATCGCATCGCTGTAGAGCCATTTCGACAGCTTCAGCGTATCGCGAAACCAGGCCTGGACCCGTGGCACCAGCGGCGAACGCAAGTCTTCGAGTTCGTGGCGTGGCCGGGCAAACAACGCCTGGCCACTGTAGTGTTCGGCCAGCTCCTCGGGGCTGAGCCATTGTTCGCCGCCGTCGGCTTCGCTGGGCAGGATCAGCACCTTGCCGTCTTCGCCATAACGGCGCAGGACGGCCGTGCGGCCGTTGTTGAGCAACAGCAGCACGGGCAGGTTGAGCGCGGAGATGTCTTTGAGGTCACGGCGCAGCAAGCGCGCCTGCAAACCGGCCCGGGCCGCTGCACGGGGCAGCAGGTCCAGGCTCAGGCGTTGGTGTGCCATGGGCAGCCCGGCACTCAGGCTGGCGCGGCTGACCGCCGCGCCGTGGAGTTTGCAGAGGATCAGCAGACCGTCCAGAAGCGGGTCATCGAAGCTCAGTCGCGGATCGACACCGGTGTTGCCAGGTTCCATGCTGGTCATTGAACCCTCCCGGGCACTACTTCATATCAGGCAGACGCGCTTCGTTTTTCACTTCGGTCTGGGCGATTGCATCGGCGGGCAGTACGACCCGTTGTTTGCTCAACAACTGGCCCATGTTCGCCAGGACTCGGTACATCGAAAACTCTTCGGTGTAGCGCACTTCGGTGTAGCGACGGTTGGCGTTGTAGAGTTCGTTTTCACTGTCGAGCAGGTCCAGCAGGGTCCGTTGACCGAGGCCGAACTGATCCTGGTAGGCGATGCGTACGCGTTTGCTGGTGTCGGCGTATTCACGGGCGGTCGGGGTTTGTTTCTTGGCATTGACCATGGCGTTCCAGGCCAGGTGAATATTCTCGTTGAGCTGGCGCAGGGCATTGTTACGGATGTCCATGGCCTGGTTGATCTTGTGCGAGTCAGAGGCCAGACGCGCCTTGTCGCTGCCGCCGCGGAACAGGTTGTAGTTCATTATCACACCGACCCGCCATTCATTGTCGTGGCCTACATCACCCTGCACGTTGTTGTTCGCACCCACAGCGGCCTCGGCGTCGAAGCGTGGGTAGAACGGCGACTTGGCGACTTCGTACTGGCTTTCGGCCGATTGCACGTCGGCCTGGGCGGATTTCAGGTAAGGGTTGTTTTCCACCATGCTCTGCTGGGCTTCAGGGAGGGAGGTGGGGACTTCGCCGCGAATCGACGGCGGGGTTTCGAGTTCATCGGGCATGCGCCCCACAACGGCGTAGAAGTTCGACTCGGCGTCAGCCAGATCGACTTCGGCGGTGTCGAGGTTGTTTTCTGCCAGTGCCCGGCGAGCCGCGGATTGGTCGGCATCGGCGTTGCTGCCCACGCCGCGCTGGGTGCGCAGGCCGATCTGGTCGTTGACCCGCAAGTGCGCTTGCAGGTTGTTCTTGGCCAGTGTCACCAGTTCGCGGCGCTTGAGCACTTCTAGGTAAACCTCGGTGGTGCGCAGGGCCAGATCCTGAGCCGTACCCTGAGCGTAATAGGCTCGTGAGTTGACCACGCCCTCGGTGCGCCCGACTTCATTGGCAGTGTTGAACCCGTCAAAGAGCATTTGCCGCAGGCGCAATTCCGACTGGGTGTAGTTGAGAGTTTCGGTGTGGTGATTGCCGAACGCCCGGGTATTGGTGTTATCGCTGTACCCGCGCCCGTAGGCTGCGTTCAGATCAACCGATGGATAAAAGCCCCCTTTGGCGACCTTCACGTCCTCATCCGCCGACAGACGGCTGTCTACCCGTGATGCCAGTTCCGGGTGGGTCGCGATGGTGCTCTGGATTGCGTCGGTCAGCGTCATGGCCTGAGCCTGGGACGAGCAGGCCATGGCCAAAAGAACCGCGCTGCAGAGGGGGGTTAATAGGCGCATGGTACATCTCCCTGATTCCTGGTGGTGCTTATCAGTCGCCAATTATTTGACGATATTTATAGGTGGAGTTGTTTCACATCTTTAACAAAAGAGCTAAGAACATTCTGGAGCGTAGCTAAGAAATTTTTTTCATAACCGGTATGCCAAAAAAAACTTATGCGCTCTGCAAAATCCAGCACATTGTTCAATTCGAAAGCCCTTGTTTTACGAGCTCTAGGGTGCTCATCGGGGTTTGAGGAAAGTTCCAATCCACTTATCGACAAAGAGCGGAGAAGTGCTGGAGGGGAGGGATGCGAGCGATCTGATGGTGACGGTTTTTTGTCACTTTGGTGATTCAAGATCGTTACGCACCGCTCACAGGCAACGTTGTTGCGTACAGGGATCCGATGCCATTGATTGCAGAGGGTTTTTCCCGAAATCGTAAACAGCGCCGTGAGCGACTGGCTGGGCGAGATCGTTGCCGGGGCCACGGCTTACTCAAGTAAACCGGTACCCGCAGCACGATCCGCCAGACAACCCGCTTGAGCCATGAGCACGTTCTTCGCACAAACAAGCTGCCGACAGCGGTTGGCAGCGGAGGAAGTGCACATGGCTACGCTCATCGGTATCGTCAGTAAGGTCATCGGTCAGGTGTTCGCGGTTGCGAGCGACGGCTCCCGGCGTGCTTTGGTCGAAGGGGACCGGCTGTTCGCCGGCGACCAACTGAGCACTGGTGTTGAAGGCGCGGTGGCGGTGCATCTGCAAAATGGCCAGGAACTGACCCTCGGGCGCGGCAGCAGCATGCAGATGACACCGCAGCTGCTCGCCAATCAGATTCCCCATGTGGACTCACCTGAAGCGCTGACGCCGAGCGAAGCGCAGCTGACGGATGTCGCACAGCTGCAAAAAGCCATTGCGGCGGGCGACGACCCGACCCAAACCGCTGAAGCCACCGCTGCCGGGCCTGCCACGACTGCCGGTGTGCCGGGCGGCGTCCAGGGCAGTGGCCATGGTTTCGTCCTGCTCGAAGAAGTGGGCGGGCGAGTCGATCCGATCATCGGCTTCCCCACTGCCGGGTTCAATGGCATTCCCGAACTTCCAGAAGAACGCCTGAACGCTAATCCGGACAACGCTATAGCGGCCGATGCTCCTGTGGTGCCGCCGGTGGTTCCGGAAGTGCCGAACAATCCGGTCACCTTCGACGGCCTGTCGGAGCAGAACGGCGAGCGGACCGTCAATGAAGCCAACCTGGCCGACGGTTCAGCGAGGAACGCAGACTCGCTGACGCGAAGCGGCACCTTCACCATCAATGCGCCCGACGGGCTGAGCAGCCTCAGCATCGGCGGGATCAACTTGATCAGCGGCGGCGTGGCGGCAGGTTTCCCGCAGTCGATCATCTCCCCGCTGGGCAGCACGCTGACCGTTACCAGTTACAACCCGGCCACGGGCGTGGTCAGTTACAGCTACACCCTCAACCGTGCCGAATCTCACGCAAGCGGCGAGGGTGCCAATAGTCTTGTCGAACACGTCACCGTGGTGGCCAGCGACAGCAATGGCGACAGCATTACCGGTACGCTGGATATCAGCATCACCGACGACGTGCCCAAAGCAGTCGATGACAACAATGGCACCGCCTCGGAAACCCTGCTGACCCTCAACGGCAATGTACTGAGCAACGACGTGCAAGGCGCCGACCGCGTGACGCTCGGCGAAAACACCGGCCCGATCACCCCGGGCACCTTCACCGGCACTTACGGCACCCTGGTGCTCAACGCCAACGGCACTTACACCTACACGCTGAACACCAGCGATGCCGACTTCAAGGCGTTGCACGGTGGTGGCGACGGCACTGAAACCTTCACCTATACACTGACAGACGCTGATGGCGACAGCAGCACCGCCAATTTGGTGCTACAGATCCACAACAACGATGATCCGGACACGATTGGCGGTTTGAATGTTGGGGGCGGCGAGTTGGCCGTCTTCGAGAAAAATCTCAGCGACGGCAGCGCACCGGATGCCACGGTGCTGACTCTGAGCGGCACCTTCACCGTCGCCGCCCTCGATGGCGTCACGACCCTGAGCGTCGGCGGCATCGCCGTGGTCAGTGGCGGTGTAGCCGCCGGCTTCCCGCAATCGATCACCACGCCGTTGGGCAGCACCCTGACCATCACCGGATTTAACGCGGCGACCGGGGTGATCAGCTACAGCTACACCCTYAACGATAACGAAGTCCATCCGACGGCCAACGACGCTAACACCCTGCCTGAGCAGTTCGCCGTGACCGTGGTCGACGACAATGGCACCACCGCGACCGGTTCACTGGACGTGAACATCGTCGACGACTTGCCCACTGGCGTGGACGACAGCAACGCCAGTACCGCCTCGGAAACCCTGTTGACCCTCAACGGCAACGTACTGAGCAACGACGTGCAAGGCGCCGACCGCGTGACGGTCGGGGAAAATGCGGGACCGATCATCCCCGGCACTTTCACTGGGACTTACGGCACCCTGGTGCTCAATGCCAACGGCACATACACCTACACCCTCAACCCCAGCGGTGCCGACTTYAAAGCCCTGCACGGTGGCGGCAATGGCAGCGAATCCTTCACCTACACCCTCACCGACTCGGACGGCGACAGCAGAACCGCGAACCTGGTGCTGCAGATCCACAACAACAATGACTCGATCACGATTGACGGATTGAACGTCGAGGGCGGCGAGTTGACCGTCTTCGAGAAAAACCTCAGCGATGGCAGCGCACCGGACTCCACGGCGTTGACCCAGAACGGCACCTTCACCGTCACCGCACTGGACGGCGTCACGAGCCTGAGCGTGGGCGGTATCGCCGTGGTCAGCGGTGGCGTGTCCGCCGGCTTCCCGCAATCGATCACCACGCCGTTGGGCAGTACCCTGACCATCACCGGGTTCAATGCCGCGACCGGTGTCGTGAGCTACAGCTACACCCTCAACGATAACGAAGCCCACCCTAACGCCAACGGCGCCAACACCCTGCCTGAGCAGTTCGCCGTCACCGTGGTCGATGACAACGGCACCACCGCGACGGGCAGCCTCGACGTGAACATCGTCGACGACCTGCCAAAAGGCGTGTACGACAGCAATGCTTCAACGGCCTCGGAAACCCTGCTGACCCTCAACGGCAACGTACTGACCAATGACGTGCAAGGCGCTGACCGAATGACGGTCGGTGAAAACACCGGCCCGATCACCCCCGGCACCTTCACCGGCGCTTACGGCACCCTGGTGCTGAACGCCAACGGCACTTACACCTACACCCTGAACACCAGCGATGCCGATTTCAAAGCCCTGCACGGCGGTGGCGATGGCACCGAATCCTTCACCTACACCATCACCGATTCAGACGGCGACAGCAGCACCGCCAACCTGGTGCTCAACGTCTACAACAACGACGATCCGGTGACCCTCAACGGCCTCAACGTGTATGGCGGCGAGCTGGCGGTTTACGAAAAAAACCTCAGCGACGGCACCAGCCCCAACACGCCGGCCCTGACTCAAAGCGGCACCTTCACCGTCACCGCACTCGATGGCGTGACAACCCTGACCGTCGGCGGCATTGCCGTGGTCACCGCTGGTGTGGCCGCCGGCTTCCCGCAATCGATCACCACCCCGTTGGGCAGCACCCTGACCATCACCGGGTTCAATGCCGCGACCGGTGTCGTCAGCTACAGCTACACCCTCAACGATAACGAAGCCCACCCAACCGCCAACGGCGCCAACACCCTACCTGAGCAGTTCGCCGTCACCGTGGTCGATGACAACGGCACCACCGCGACGGGCAGCCTCGACGTGAACATCGTCGACGACCTGCCAAAAGGCGTGTACGACAGCAATGCCAATACCGCTTCGGAAACCCTGCTGACGCTCAACGGCAACGTGCTGAGCAACGACGTGCAAGGCGCCGACCGGGTGACGGTCGGTGAAAACACCGGACCGATCACCCCCGGTACCTTTACCGGCACTTACGGCACCCTGGTGCTCAACGCCAACGGCACTTACACCTACACGCTGAACCCCAATGATGCCGACTTCAAAGCCCTGCACGGTGGTGGCGACGGCACCGAATCCTTCACCTACACCATCACCGATTCGGACGGCGACAGCAGCACTGCCAACCTGGTGCTCAACGTCTACAACAACAACGATACGGTGACCCTCAACGGCCTCGACGTGTATGGGGGTGAGCTGACGGTCTACGAAAAAAACCTCAGCGACGGCACCAGCCCCAACACGTCGGCCCTGACCCAGACCGGGACGTTCACCGTGGCTGCCCTCGACGGCCTGCAGACACTGACCGTGGGCGGCATCACTGTGGTCAGCGGTGGCGTGGTCGCCGGCTTCCCGCAAACCGCCGTCACGCCACTGGGCAGCACTCTGACCATCACCGGGTTCGCCGCCGCCACCGGGGTGATCAGCTACAGCTACACGCTGAACGATAACGAAGCCCATCCAACGGCCAACGGCGCCAACAGCCTCACCGAGAACTTCAACGTCGTGGCCACCGATACGGACGGCGACAGTGCGACCGGGCAGATCAACGTCAACATCGTCGATGACCTGCCGAGCGCCAAACCTGACTCGTCGTCGGTAGTGGAGGGCGGCACCGTCAACATCAGTGTGCTGGGCAACGACATCAGCGGCGCCGATGGTCCGGCGACGGTGGTCGGCGTACGCGCCGGCAGCAATACCTCGACGTCGGCCATCGGCGGGCTGGGCAACCCGATCAACGGCACTTATGGCTACCTGACCCTCGATGCCAACGGCAACGCGGTGTATCACAGCAACCAGAACTCGGTCGGCGATGCGGGGGCCACTGATACGTTCACCTATACCGTGCGTGATTCCGATGGCGATGAAAGCACCACCACCATCACCATCGACGTGGCCGACAGCATTATCAAGGCCAACCCCGATAGCGACGTGACGGTCTACGAAAAAGCCCTCGACCTGAGCAAGGACGGGCAGGACCTGGCCGCCGGCACCGTCACCGGCAGCGACCCGGGCAACACTGGCGAAACCGCGTCCGGGACCCTGGTCGGTTCGGTCTCGGGTGGCAGCGGCGCGCTCACCTACACCCTGGTCGGCAGCGCCACCGGCACCTACGGGCAGATCCTGCTCAACCCCGACGGCAGCTACACCTACACCCTGACCTCGGCACCGAAAACCTCGCCTAATGCCAACGACGGGCCGAACAGCCTGAGTGAAAGCTTCACCTACAAAGCCACCGATGCATTGGGCAACAGCAGCACCAGCACCATCGTGGTCAACATTGTCGATGACGTGCCCAAGGCGGTGGCAACGGACCGCTCGGTGGCGGCGGTGGAGATCGATTCCAACCTGCTGATCGTGCTCGACGTCTCCGGCAGCATGGCCGACCCTTCCGGTGTGTCGAACCTGTCGCGGCTGGATCTGGCCAAGCAGGCCATCAGTGCCTTGCTGGATAAATACGACGACTTGGGGGATGTGAAAGTGCAGCTCGTCACCTTCAGCAGCAGCGCCACCGACATGACCTCGGTGTGGGTCGATGTAGCGACCGCCAAGACACTGCTGGCCGGCCTCATCGCGAACGGCGGCACCAACTACGACGCGGCCGTGGTGACCATGCAGACCGCGTTCAACACCTCGGGCAAACTGACCGGTGCGCAAAACGTCGGCTACTTCTTCTCCGACGGCAAGCCCAACACTGGCCTGGAAATCGGCACCGCCGACGAGACCGCGCTGAAAGTCTTCCTCAATGCCAACAACATCAAGAACTACGCGATCGGCCTGGGCAGCGGTGTGAGCAATGACAATCTCAATCCACTGGCCTATGACGGCAGCAGCCACACCGACACCAATGCGGTGGTGGTGACCGACCTCAACCAGCTCAACTCGGTGCTGTCCGGCACGGTGATCGGCGCACCGGTAACCGGTTCGCTGCTGGGCGAGGGCGGCACATTCGGCGCCGATGGCGGCTTCATCAAGACCATCACGGTGGACGGCACCACGTACACCTACGATCCGAGCGGCAATAGCAATCAGGGCTCGCTGAGCTTCAGCGGCGGGCTCAACCACAGCACGTTCAACACCGTGGACAACACGTTGAGCATTGCCACCAACAACAGCGGTACCTTGCAGATCAATCTCGACACCGGTGAATACGCCTACATTTCGCAGAAAACCACGTCGGTGTTGATCACCGAAAACATCGGATTCACCGCCAGCGACAACGACGGCGACCTGGCCAGCGCCACCCTGACGGTCAAAGTCATACCGAATGCACCGCCAGTGGCCGCCGATGATAACGTCATCACCAACGTGCTCTCGGGCACTGTCGTGGTGCCGGGCGAACTGTTGCTGGCCAACGACACCGACCCCAATGGCGATCAACTCTCGGCGACTCCGACCTCGTTCAACACCGGCTGGATAGCGAAGGGCGCGGACTTCACTGGCACCGGCGCGATCAGCTTCACCGGCACCAACAACAACCCCGCCAACCAGAGTCTGGCAGACGTGCGCAATGCCTTTGCGGCCAACGCGGCGACCATGACGGCGCTGCTGGTGATCAGTGGCTATCTCGGCGCAGCGAACAACTCCAATGGCAACAATGAAGACCTCATCACGGTCAAGCTGAAACAAGGCGAGACGCTCAATCTCGATCACAACCTGGATGCCGGGCACGTCACGATGGAGTATTCGCTCAACGGTGGGGCGTTCGTCAGCATCGCCGATGGCGGCACCATCACCGCAAGCGCGGATGGCACCTACCAGATCCACCTGACCAACATCACCAACCCCGGTAACGGCAATACGAATGCGGCGGAAGACTATCAGCTGACCATGACCGTGAATTACGCCGGGGCACACGACGTCACCCCGGACTACCACGGCACCTACACCGCCAACGACAACCATGGCGGCAGCGACTCGGCCAACCTGACCATCAGCTATCAGGACGGCCACACCCTCACCGGCACCAGCGGCGATGACGTACTGGTGGCAGGCCCGGGCAACAACATCATCAATGCCGGCGACGGCAACGATGTGCTCACTGCCGGCTCCGGCAACAACGAGATGCACGGCGGCGCCGGCAATGATCTGCTCTTCAGCGGGCAGGGCAATGACATCCTCGATGGCGGTACGGGCATCGACACGGCCAGTTACGCCCATGCCAGCGCCGGAGTGACGGTCGACCTCAGCCTGCTCGCTGCACAGAACACCCTGGGCGCGGGCTCGGACACCCTGACCGGTATCGAAAGCCTAACCGGCTCAAACTTTAACGACACCCTGACCGGTGACAACAATGGCAACGTGATCAATGGCGGCCTGGGCAACGACATCCTCAACGGCGGGGGCGGCGATGACTTGCTGATCGGCGGCCTGGGCAACAACACCCTGACCGGCGGAACCGGGGCCGATACTTTCCAGTGGCTCAAGGGCAACAGTGGCCATGACGTGATCACCGACTTCACGCCCGGCACCGACAAGCTCGATCTGTCGCAACTGCTGCAAGGGGAGAGCGGCACCACGGCTTCACTGGATGACTACCTGCACTTCACCGTCACCGGTAGCGGGCCGTCGACGGTGACCAGCATCGACGTCAGCGCCATGGCCGGCGCCGCGCCAAACCAGACCGTCGACCTGGCTGGCGTCAACCTCGCCAGCCATTACGGTGTAACGCCGGGAGCGGGTGGGGTGATCGCGGGCGGGCAAGACACGGCGACCATCATCAACGGCATGCTCAATGACCATTCGTTGAAGGTGGACACCGTGTGATCTGAAAAACCATTAAAGAACCCGCCATCCCTGTGAAGGAGTGGCGGGTTTAATGAGATGGTCAGCCTGACCGAGAAGCCCTGCAGGTTTACGCTTGCAGGGCTTTTCTCGTTTTCGGGCGTATGTCAGCTTTTTCGAACAACCGCCGGTTTTTGATTTTACCGGGCGTCAGATAGCTACACCGTTGGCGCATTGTGTCCGGTCACGGAAAGGAACTACGAAATGTCGACATTCAAAAAATTGTCTGCTCAACAGCAACGGTTGCTCGATTACAAAGCGATGCTGCGCGGGCGCCGATCTTGATCTACAACCAGGAGCGCCCGCACCTCTCCTTTGAAATACAAAACGCCCGATGCGGTGCATCGGGCGTTAGGGTGAAACAGGTGTAAACCTATTTCAGGACTAGGCAAGGATCGGCACGAAGGCGCTCGCTTTCTACAGAAATAGTCCATGAATCGGACTCTGAATTTTCTCCATACTCTGCCACCGCACGGAATTCATAAGTGGTTCCGTAGTTCAGATTTGAAACGAGTCTGGCCCATTTACCCTTATCGTCGGTCGCTTCCGGCCTAGGGTCGGTGACGTCGTTGATTTTCAGCTTGATCTCGGCTGACGGTTCAGCATTACCCCTGACAACGACATAGTTGTATCGGGTATTACCGTTGTCTTCGATCAGGCCGTCCGTATCGTACACCCGGGTATTGTGCGGCTTGATGGTGGATTCCACGGTAAAGGTGCGTGGCGGCTTGGAAATCTCGCTCTCGTCATCAAGCGCCTGAGCGTCAAGGCTGTACGAACTGGGGGACACCTCAAGTACGATTTCCCAGAGTCCGTCGCCCTCCCGGGCGGTCGCCGTTGCTCCGTCGATGGGGGTCTCGTTATTGCGCAGTTGCACCTTTTTGCCGGGCTTGGCATAGCCACTGACCGTAACCTTGTCGTCGTAGGTGGTGGTGCCTTCAGCGATCACCCTCCCCTCGGAATCGAGGACCGTATCAAGGATCAGTTTTACATCCGATACGACGCGGAATTCGAACACGCTGGACGCTTTGCCATTGGTTGCCTTGATCTTGATGCTGTAGGTGCCAGCGGTAATCCCATCGAAGGTGAGATTGAACAGGCCGTCACGATCAACAGTGGCTTTCTTGCCCGTGGATGTGTCGCTGTTGAAAGCTACAACTTCCATATCGGGAGGTGCGTAGCCGGAGATCACCAACCAGTCGCCGTCGTAGATCGCGCCACTTTCAATCGGACCATCCTTGCCAGTGACTTTGTCGATGATCGGTGTCTCGGTCGCCAGAACGAACGTATACGATGTGGAGAAGTCGTAAGGTCTCTTTGTTTCAATAGCACTAAGGCTGTAACGCTTGAATCCCTGTTGAAAGTCGAGTTCTTTGTTCCAGTTTCCTGTACTACCGCTGGTCACATTACTGATAGGGGATGAGCGATCGCGAATATTGAGCTCCCTATCAGGGGCGGCGGTACCCCTTAATTCCAGGATTGGGTCAAAAGTAACGCTGTTTTTGTCAACGAGAGCACCGCTGCTGTCTAGGATTTCATCGAGGGTTACTCTAGCGATTACTTCACTCTGTGTGTCTGGCGTGAGTGCTGAGGTGTTCGGTGGTTTAGCAGTCATGATGATGACTCCGGGTATTGAAAAGTGAGGGTGCCGGAGTGATTTAAAACCTGGTCAGATAGCTTGCCTACTGTCATAAATAACAGCTGCAGGTTGGTTTCCAATCAATGGTTGAAGTTGTATAGGCTGCCTTGCTACGTTGGCTTCGGTGGTCCGATTAACCTCCCCATCGCCCCGAATACGCCCAACTCCCGGATGATTTCCAGTTCCCCCGGTGTCTCGACCATCTCGGCAATCAGCGGCAGATCAATGTTGTGGGTCGCGCGAAAGATCGCGTCGATGAACAGCGGCTTGTCAGGCTGCTCGTCGATGTTGCGAATGTAGGCCCCATCGATTTTCAGGTACGCCAACCCCAACTGGGTCAGGTTGCCGATCTGGCTGAAGCGCCCGCCAAAGTGCTGCAGGCCGACTCGATAACCGGTCTTGAGCAATGTGCTGCAAAGGTTCTGCAGCACTTCGGGGGATGGCAACTGGCGCTCGTCGATTTCCAGGGTCAGCAGCGGCGCCAGTTCGGGAAGGGAATCAAGCAGGTCGAGGATTGTTCGCCATTGCACCTGGTCGCGCAGGGTGCTCCCGGACAGGCTTAGCGCCAAGGGCCTGCGGTTGACCACCAGGTCGTCCAGCGTGGCTTCGAGCATCGCCAGGTCGAAGCGTGCCGACCAGCCGAGACGCTCGATCCATGGCAGGAAATGTCCGGCGGTAATCGCCTCGCCCTGCGGGTCGAGCAGGCGTGCGAGCACTTTGTGATGCAGCACCTGGCGGGTGTCGGCGCATTGCACGACGGGCTGGAAGTACAACTGCATTTTGCCGTGGGTCAGGGCGTCGTCGATCCAGGTGCGCCAGTCGTGCTGGGAGTGATTCGGCGCCGTGTCACGATGGCTCAAATGAACCCAGGGTCGTTCGGGATGCTGCCGGGACTCGGTCAGTGCCTGATCAAGGCGCAGGAGTACGGTGCTGATCGGCTCACCGGGGTGGTAGGCGACAACGCCCAGATGGGCGACCGGCATGCAATCGCTGGCGCCGGTCAGGTGCAGGTTCTCCAGGCTGACGCTGACATCGGCAGCCAGGCGCGCGGCACTTTCAGCATCCAGACCCGGTGTCAGCAGGCTGAATTCGCCGCCACGGTTGCGCGCCGCCAGCCAGGTGTGACGCTGCGGCAATTGAGTCAGGCGCTTGAGCAATTCACCGACGGCAGTGATCAGCGCGTCAGTCCGTTGGCCACCCAGGCGCTGGTTGAGGCCGTTCAGGTCGTTGATCCGCAACATCAGCAAATGGCCGTCGCGGCTCTGTTCGCACACGCGTAAATGGTCGGTCAGTTGCTCGTCGAGCAGGCGCCGGTTGGCCAGGCCGGTGAGGCTGTCCAGATAGGATTCGGCCCGCAGTTTTTCGCTGCGCGCAGCCTCTTCGACGAACAGGGTCTTGAGCTTCTCGACCATTTGGTTCATCGCCAGCACCACCCGTTTCAGTTCCGGTGTGCGCGGCAGTTTCGGCAGGCTGAGAAACTCGCGTTTACTGATGGCCTCAGCCTGTCGGACCATGCTGTCGAGTGGGCGAAATTGCCGGCGCAGCATCCATCCACCAATCACCGCGCTGAACAACCCGCACAACAGCAACCAGATCAGGCTGCCGAGGGTGCTGTCCCAGAGCTTGGCCAGGGCGAATTGCGGATTGCTCAGCACTTCGACCCGTGCCAGTTGTTCCCAGCCGCGCATGATCAGTGCATCGCCACCTTCCGGGCGCAGGTCGACCAGGTTGACGAACCAGTCAGGCACACCGTCGACTTTTGTCGGTGCGGTGCGTTCCACCAGGGTTTGCTGATCCTTGAGCCTGATGACGCGAATGCTGCTGAAATAGCCGCTGTCGAAAATCGAACTGACCATCAGCTCCATTATTGCCGGGTCATCGACCTGTGCCGTCAGCGACAGCCCCAGTGCGGTGGCCGCGTCCTGGGCGTGGGCGCGCAGCTGGCTGAGCGTTTGCTCGCGGGAGCTTTCCAGGCTGGCAAAAAAACTGCCGCTGAACGCCACCAGCAGGAACAGGCAGATGGCCAGGAACAACTGTTTACGCAGTGTCATGCTTCGCTCCTTGCCAAGGCGGTTAACCGTCGCCGATGTCGAACCCTTCGGCCTGCATCTTTTTCAACACGTCCTGCCAGCGCGACAGCTTTTTCGAGTCGCTGCTGCGCTGACCGCCGTTCTTGCCCGGCAAGTACAGCCCTTCGGCGTTGAAGGCGTATACCGGCAGCAAGTCTTTGCGTTGGGATGCGGGGCGGATATCGCCAATCAGGTTGTCCAGCACCAGTGGGTCGCTCGTGGGGGTGCTGTAGAACGTCAGCACCATGTGCGCCTGGTTCTGGCTCAGGGCCTTGACGTAGGTGATTCGCAGTTTTTCGCTGGGAATACCGAGTCGGCGCAGGCTTAAATACTTCGCCAGAGCGTAGTCCTCGCAATCGGCGGCGCCCTTGATCAGGGCTTCGACGGGCGTGGCCCAGTAATCGTTCTGTTGCCAGATGCGCGTGTCGTCCTGGAAGTTCAGCTGCTGATCGAAGAAACGGTTCACCGCGTTGAGCTGATCGCGTTCGGGGGCGCCGCGTGCACTTTGCAGCATTTGACTCCACGCCTCGATCCGGCCACGCGCCGGTCCGAGCGGGCCGTAGCGTTTTTCAACGGTTAGCAGAATCTGCGCAAAATCCCAATCGGCCCGGACCCCGTTGAATGCGACCAGTAGCAAACCTGCCAGCAGTAACCACCCGCCGAGCCGAAGTCGGAGCGTTGGCCATCCTGGACTACGCAGACTGCGGGCCATGTCTGGCTGCTCGAGTGTAGATGGGTGAAGTTTAGGTGGGGTTTTTGCGGGGGGAGGGCAGATCGTCGGGATTGCGCAGAGCCCCCTCGCCACAAGGGTCCCGGGAGACTTCAGGATTTGCGCAGGGTTTTCTGCTTGAGGATGTAGACGGTCACCAGCACCGCACTGGTCAGCATGAAGCTCCGTGCCCAGGGAAGCGGCACCAGGTAGCAGGAGAACAGGATGCTCGCCCACATCAGGCCGATGGCGTAGACCTTGCCCTTGAGCGGGATGCCGTTGCCATCGAGGTAATCGCGAATCCACGGGCCAAGCCGTGGATGCTCAACCAGCCATTGATAGAAACGCGGAGAGCTGCGGGCGAAGCAGGCGGCCGCCAGTAGCAGGAAAGGGGTGGTGGGCAATACCGGCAGGAAAATCCCGATTACCCCCAGCGCCACGCTCAGCCAGCCGATGGCCAGCAGCCCGTAGCGCAACATCAGGGGGCGGTTGCCTATGGGGTTGTCCATAGGCAGAACCTTAGTGGTGACGTGGCTTGAGGATCGCCGGTTTTTCGTCTGGTGCGTTGCACAGCAGGTACAGCGCGGTCAGGGCTTCCGGGATCTGCACGATCATGTCGTCCATCAGGTTGGCATCGGCGGCAATGTCGGAGAACTCCGGTTGCTCGTCGAACAGGCCCGAACCGACCATGATCGGCAGCAGCATTTCGCTGACTTCGTCTTCGGCGGTTTCGAACCAGGCTTCTTCGCGCAGGAACACGCCTTCCATGAAACCGATGCACCAGCCGCGCAGTTCGGAATCGTCCGGGTCGTCGCCCAGGTCGAGGTCGCACGGCAGCTCGAATTCTTCGTCGGAGGCCAGTTGACGGGCGATGTGAGCCTTGAGGCCGATCAGCGTGGCTTCGATCTCTTCGCGCTGGGCTTCGCCGCTGTAATGCGGCTCTTCGGCGAAGAGGGCATCGATCCATTCGCGGTCCGGAACCACTTCGGAGCAGATCGACAGCGCAGTGAGGTAGCCGTGGGCGGCCACGTAGTCCAGCGCCTCGTCATGCAGTTCATCAGCATCGAGGAAGACTTGCAGGCGGGTTAGTTGCTCAGCGAAGGACATTAAAGGACTACCTTGGGGAATGTTCGATGCGGGAATTCTAGGCCTTCTTGAGCGCTTGGGCCAGCCGCACGGCATATTTGCACCTTTGTGGGAGTGGGCTTGCTTGCGAAGGCGGTGTGCCAGGCTGCATTAATGTCGACTGACACTCCCTCTTCGCGAGCAAGCCCGCTCCCACAGTCCGATTGTGTGAGTCTTATCAGCGGCACCCTTTGCCGAACGGGGCTCGGGTATACTCGCGCGTTTTGTGATGCCCTGCTGGCGTTACGGCTGAAATGTGAAGCGTCATGCAATGCGCACTTACGATTTGTCGGTGCAGCATCGCGGGTTCTGAACCAGCATTGCAGGGATGTTTCGGTGATTTTTGGAGTTTCTATGCTCGAACAGGCTCAACGCGTCCTCAAGGACATCTTCGGCTACGACAGTTTCCGTGGCCGCCAGGGTGCAATCATTGAGCGCGTGGCCAGTGGCGGCGATGCCCTGGTCCTGATGCCTACCGGTGGCGGCAAGTCCCTGTGCTTCCAGGTCCCGGCGCTGTTGCGTGAAGGCCTGGCCGTGGTGGTCTCGCCGCTCATCGCACTGATGGACGATCAGGTCGCCACCCTCGAAGAGCTGGGCGTGGCGGCCGCCGCATTGAACTCCACCCTCAGCGCCGAGCAGCAGCGCGATCTGGCCGCCCGCATCCGTCGCGGTGAAGTGAAAATGCTCTATCTGGCGCCGGAACGTCTGGTCCAGCCGCGCATGCTGTCATTTCTGCAGGGGCTGAACATCTCCCTGTTCGCCATCGACGAAGCACACTGCGTGTCGCAATGGGGCCACGATTTCCGTCCGGAATACCTGCAACTGGGCCAGTTGGCGGAAATGTTCCCCGACGTGCCGCGCATTGCCCTGACCGCCACGGCCGACAAGCGCACCCGGGAAGAAATCGTCACCCGTTTGCACCTGCAAGACGCCGAGCGCTTCCTGTCGAGCTTCGACCGGCCGAACATCTTTTATCGCATCGTGCCCAAGGAACAGCCGCGCAAGCAGTTGCTGGCATTCCTCGCCGAGCGCCGTAGTGATGCGGGCATCGTGTATTGCCTGTCGCGCAAGAAAGTCGAGGAAGTCGCCGCGTTTCTCAGCGAGCAAGGCTTCCCCGCGCTGCCGTACCACGCCGGCCTGCCCAATGATTTGCGGGCCTACCATCAAAAACGCTTCCTCAATGAGGAAGGCTTGATCATGGTCGCGACCGTGGCGTTCGGCATGGGCATCGACAAGCCCAACGTGCGCTTTGTCGCGCACCTCGACCTACCGAAATCCCTTGAGGCCTATTACCAGGAAACCGGTCGCGGCGGTCGTGACGGCCTGCCAGCGGATGCCTGGATGGCCTACGGCCTGCAAGACGTGGTGATGCTCAAGCAGATGCTGCAGAACTCCGAAGGCGACGAGCGTCACAAACGCCTGGAGCAGCACAAGCTCGACGCCATGCTCTCGCTCTGCGAAGAAACCCGCTGCCGTCGGCAAACGCTGCTGGCCTACTTCGACGAAGACATGCCCGAGCCTTGCGGGCATTGCGACAACTGCGTCGACGGCGTGCAGACCTGGGATGCCACCGAGCCGGCGCGTCAGGCGTTGTCGGCGATCTACCGCACCGGTCAACGCTACGGCGTCGGGCACCTGGTGGATGTACTGCTCGGCAAGGACAACGAAAAGGTCCGCAACTTTGGCCATCAGCACCTGTCGGTGTTTGGTGTTGGCAAGGCGATGGCTGAGGGCGAATGGCGCTCGTTGTTCCGCCAACTGGTGGCCCGTGGTCTGGCGGACATCGACCTCGAAGGCTACGGCGGCTTGCGCCTGAGCGACAGTTGCCGGCCGCTGCTCAAGGGCGAAGTGACCCTGGAGCTGCGCCGCGATCTCAAGGCGCAAACCGTGGCGAAAAGCAGCAAGAGCCAGGCGAGCCAACTGGTCCGTGGCGAGGAGCGCGAACAATGGGAAGCCTTGCGCGCCTTGCGGCGCAAGCTCGCCGAAGAACATGGCGTGCCGCCGTACGTCATCTTCCCCGACTCGACCTTGCTGGAGATGCTGCGCAGCCAGCCGACCTCGCTGGCGGAAATGGCCACGGTCAGCGGTGTCGGCGCGCGCAAGCTGGAGCGTTATGGCGAGGCCTTCCTCGAAGTGCTTGGCGGCCAGGTCGAGGCGCCGAAACCGGTGGCCGACGTGCGTCATGAACTGATCACTCTGGCGCGGGCCGGGATGACGCCGGTACAGATCGCCGGTCAATTGCAGTGCTCGGAAAAGAACGTCTACACCATGCTGGCCGAAGCGATCGGCAAGCAGCAGTTGTCGTTGGAGCAGGCACTGGATCTGCCTGAAGACCTGATGGGTGAAATCCAGGACGCCTTCCTCGACGGTGAAGGCGAATTGCCGGCGGTTTCCGAGATCGCCGCGCTGTTTGCAGGCAGGGTGCCGGAAGGGGTGTTGTACTGCGTTCGTGCTGCCTTGCAGTCGGAGTTCGAGATTTGAGGCATCTGTTGTGCTGATGTAACGATTCAGTGCAGATCAAGCCTTGCCTCAAGCCGAGGCTCATGCTTAGCTGACTAATAATTAGTTTTTATTTATTTCAGTCTAATCATGAGTGTTTTATGCCGTTAACCGATCAACACCGCTTTGGCATGCAATTGGCCCAGATGTCCCGTGGCTGGCGTGCCGAACTGGACCGCCGACTGGCGGGCATGGGCTTGTCCCAGGCGCGCTGGCTGGTGCTGCTGCACCTGGCGCGTTTCGATGAAGCACCGACCCAGCGTGAGCTGGCACAAAGCGTTGGCGTCGAAGGCCCGACCCTGGCCCGTTTACTCGACAGCCTGGAAAGCCAGGGCCTGGTGCAACGCCAGGCGGTGCTGGAAGACCGTCGGGCGAAGAAAATCGTGCTCTGCGCGCCGGCGCGTCCCCTGATCGAACAAATTGAAACCATTGCCACACAACTGCGTCACGAACTGTTCGAAGGCGTCGATGAGGCGGACTTGAAGGTGTGCATGCGGGTTCACGGGCACATCCTGGGCAACCTTGAAAAGTCTTGAGGCATAACCGAACGCCAGGTTTTTGAGATACCGCATTGGGCAAACTATAAGAACTACTCGGCAATATCGTGTTCGTAACGGATGTACGAACGCGTACGGGTAGTTTCTGTAGATCTCAAGGATGCTCATGCTCAAGTGTTGGCGATTGGTTTTACGCGGTGGTTCTCAGTGGTTGCTGGCCGGGGCCGCAGTCACTTACTCGGCATGGGCACCTGCGCTGGGCCTGGGTGAAATCACCCTGCATTCGGCGCTGAATCAACCGCTGCGTGCCGAGATTGCACTGGTGGATGCGGCTGGCTTGGAAGAGAACGAGTTGTCGGTGAGCCTGGCAACGGCGGACGAGTTCAGCCGTGCCGGGGTTGACCGGGTATTTTTCCTCAATAACCTGAAGTTCACCCCGGTCCTGCGCGGTAATCGCAGCGTGATCCAGGTGACCTCCAGCAAACCGGTCAGTGAGCCGTTCCTGAATTTCCTCGTACAGCTCAATCGGCCTAATGGGCGATTGCTGCGTGAGTACACGGTACTGATCGATCCGCCGGGTTCGTCGGGGGTTGTTCCCGCCGCCGATGAACTGGTTTCCCGTTCCCCTGCGTCCGCATTCCCCCGTGTTCAACCGGTCGTACCGCCGTCACCCGAGACAAAGACGACGTCAGAAACGGACGTCGCCGTGGTTGATCCCGCTGTTGAACAACTGGCCGCCAGCGCCCTGCAAAACCACCAGTTGCAAACCACTGTCGATGAGCTCAACGCGAAGCTTCAAGACCAGGATGAGCTGATCACCGGCCAGAAAAAACAGTTGGCCGAACTGCAAACCCAACTGGCGGAGCTCAAGAAGGTAAAGGCGCAACCCATTGCTTCCGACGCAGTGGCGCCAGCCCCCGCTATTGCTGAAAACCCCGGGATTGGCTGGCTGCCGATCGCTGGTGTGGCGGCGCTGATGTTGCTGGTACTGGGCTGGTTTGTTCGCCGCCAGCGCCAGCAGCACCAAGCCACAGCGTCAGAGGCTCTGTCGTCGCAGCATGAGCCATTGGCTGAACTCCTCTCCGAGCCAGTGATGTGGCCCCCCGTCATGCCACCGTCCACTGCGCATCGCGACGGAGTGCCGGCCAACGATGAGCTTGAGCGGGTCGATAGCCGTCACTCCATGCCGATCGCTGCCGCCGTGGCGGTGGTTCCGGGTTTGGCGATGTCCGGCGAATCCGCCACTGACGATGAGTACCGGCTCAACCTGGAGGAGCTGTCCATGGCGTCGAGTTGGGACGTGATCAGCCCGAACGAGAACAGGCAGTCAGTTGCTCTGGCCATGATCGAGCCTGCGTTCGAGTTGGAGGCGCAACCCGCGCCGCCGTCTCGGCAGCCACCGGTCGGGCTATCATAGCGGCGTCGTCAAACTCTGGAGTCAATTCCCATCATGACCGTCAGCAAACCGGAAATCATCATCACCTATTGCACGCAATGCCAGTGGCTGTTGCGTGCGGCCTGGCTGGCCCAGGAACTGCTCAGCACCTTTGGTGATGACCTGGGCAAAGTCTCCCTGGTGCCGGGTACCGGCGGGGTCTTTCATATTTACTGTGACACCGTGCAGATCTGGGAGCGCAAGGCGGACGGTGGCTTCCCCGAGGCCAAAGTGCTCAAGCAGCGAGTCCGTGACCAGATCGACCCGGACCGCGACCTGGGGCACAACGACCGCACTCAGTGAGACGCGGCCTCGGCTGCAACGGCCTTCTTGCTTGTACCACTTGAGAACCGGCTGGACACCACAATCGCCACAATGATCAGCGCGCCCCCCAGCAACATGCGCAGGGTCGGGTTTTCGTTGAACAGCAGCCAGGCGACGGTGATGCCGTAGACCGGCTCCAGGGCGAACACCACGGCGGCAGTGCGTGCCTTGATCACCGCGAGGCTGGCGACGAACAGGCTGTGGGCGACACCGGTACAGAACACACCGAGCAGGCCGATCCACAGCCAGTCGATGGCGCGCACTTCGCTCAATTGAGGCGCCGCCACCGGCAGCAGGCACAGGGCAACCACCACGTTCTGGCACAGCGCCGCTTGTACCGGCGGGACCCGCCCGGAGCTGGCACGGTTGGTCAGTGACAGCAGGGCGAACAACAACCCGGAACCTACTGCCCAGAGCAGACCGGTGGTGGCGCCGCTGGCCAGATCAAAGTCAGGCGTGACCAGCACCAGGCCGACACTCACCAGCAGCACCAGCACAATTTCATTGGCGCGAATGCGCTCGCGGAAGATCAGCCCTTCGAGGATCACGGTAAAGGCCGGGAAGCTGGCGAAACCGAGCGTCGCAATCGCCACGCCTGCGACTTTCACTGCAATGAAGAAGCTCACCCAGTGTCCGGCCAGCAACAAGCCGCTGAGCAGCAGCCGACGCCAGTCCACAGCCTCGAGTTTCTGCCAGCGCGTCTGGCTGGCGAACCGTGCAAAGAACGCCAGCGCGAGCACGGCAAAGGCGGCACGGCCGAAAACGATGATCGCCGGTGACGCGGCAGCCAGTTTGCCGAACACACCGGTCAGGCCGAACATCAATGCGCCTATATGCAAGGCGCCAAGGGCGGTACGGGGAGTCATTGCAATCCTTAACGACAAACGAACAGAGGCCTCATTGAAGCGCGTAATGGCCCATCAAGTCTGTCGGCAAACTATCGTCCTTTGTCGCCAGCCTCGCGCCGCAGTTTCCCGGGCGATGCTCCGAACTCGCGCAACACCGCCGCCGCGAAGGCACTCTGGGAGCTGTAGCCGACGCGGCTGGCAATCTCGCCGATGGGCAGCGCCGAGTTGCGCAGCAAGCCCACCGCGATGTGCAGGCGTCGGCTACGGATGTAGTCCATCGGCGTCTGCCCGCATTCGGTCACGAACCGTGCATGCAAACGGGCACTGGAAAGGCCGGCCACCCGGGCCAGGTCGGCCACTTGCAGCGGGTACGCCGCGTACTGATCGATGTGTGCATTCAGCGCCGCATAGGGCAGGCGCCGACCGCCGACGGCATCGGGCCTGGCGTTGTTGAGACTGGCCAGCAACAGCACCGCGCCTTGTTGAGCGATCAACGGATCATCGACCGGACTGTTCGCCAGCCAACTGACCAATTGGCTTTGCCCGGCGTCCAGGGGCAGCCGGCCGGCGTTGTCGAGCAAGCGTCGGCTGGACTCGGCGTGATCGCCCAACGACTGGGCAACCCATTGTTCGCCGGGTACATCCAGCACCAGGCAGCGGCTGCCATTGGCGCTGCCACACGCGTGATGCGCTCCGGAGGGCACCACCACGAAACTCTGCTGGACTACCTGGCTGCCACGGCCGTCGACCTCGAAATCCAGCGCGCCCGAAAGCCCGAACACCAATTGTGCGTGTTCGTGGCTGTGGACGATCAGGTCGTGGCTGTATTGGCGGAGCGTGAGGATCGGTCTCATCGCAGGTCTCCCGTATCAGGCCGCCAGTCTACACCCGGGCAGGCTGATAAGCGCTGTCACACGACTGACTTGGTGTTGTCATGGACCATTAACTCGACCAGCGCAAACTTTACAAAACATGTCCAGAGGGTTGCCCATGACCAGCGCCGAGCTCGCCAAACCCACCCGTAAACAACGCGTACGGACTTTATGGATTTCCGACGTGCATTTGGGCACCCGGGATTGCCAGGCTGAACACCTGTCACAGTTTCTCAAAAGCTACCACGCGGACAGAATCTACCTGGTCGGCGACATCATCGACGGCTGGAAACTGCGCGGCGGCATGTACTGGCCACAAGCGCACACCAACGTCATCCGTCGCCTGTTGACCATGAGCAAGCGCGGCACCGAGGTGATCTACGTCACCGGCAACCACGACGAATTCCTGCGCCGCTATTCGAAGCTGATCCTGGGCAATATCCAGTTGGTCGACGAAGCCGTGCACGTCACCGCCGACGGCCGGCACCTGCTGGTAATTCATGGCGACCAGTTCGATGTGATCACCCGTTACCATCGCTGGCTGGCGTTTCTCGGTGACTCGGCCTACGAACTCACCCTGACCCTCAACCGCTGGCTCAATCATTGGCGCGCGCGATATGGCTACGGCTACTGGTCGCTGTCGGCCTACCTCAAGCACAAGGTGAAAACCGCGGTCAGCTTCATCAGCGACTTCGAAGAAGCCATCGCCCATGAATGCGTCAAGCGCGAGCTGCACGGCGTGGTGTGCGGGCACATTCACCATGCAGAGATTCGCAAGGTCGGCGAGGTGGATTACCTCAATTGCGGCGACTGGGTGGAATCGTGCACGGCGCTGATCGAGCACTGGGATGGTTCGATCGAGTTGTATCGCCTGGCGGATGCCCAGGCGCGTGAGGCGCAGTTGAAGGCGGCCAGGGTGGCAGAGTTGGCCTGAAAATTATCCGGTGTGTGTGCTGGCCTCTTCGCGAGCAAGCCCGCTTCCACAGGGTTGTGAGCAACTCCGGCCATTGTGGGAGCGGGCTTGCTCGCGAATGGACCGCGAAGCGGTCCCACTGGATCTGTCAGGCCGGTGCGTGTTCTTCCATCGCCGCCTTGTAGATCGAATCCCTGGGGTGCGCAAACAAGCGCTCCATCATCGGCTCGAAAAAGCTCAACGGCAGCGTGTCGTACGCCGGGTCAAACGCCGCCGCATCGTATTTGGCGCAGAATTCGACGGTCGCCTGGTACTGCGGATGGTCCTGGAATTGCTCACGCAGATGCCGATCCATGCCCAGGTGATGGAAGAAGTAGTAGCCCTGGAAAATCCCGTGCTTTTCCACCATCCACAAGTTCTCGGCGCTGACGAACGGCTTGAGGATCGCCGCCGCGATGTCCGGGTGGTTGTAGGAACCCAGGGTGTCGCCGATATCGTGGAGCAGGGCGCAGACCACGTACTCTTCGTCGCGGCCATCGCGCCAGGCGCGGGTGGCGGTTTGCAGGGAGTGGGTCAGGCGATCCACCGGGAACCCGCCAAAATCACCCTCCAGCAACCTCAGGTGCGCCACGATCCGTGTTGGCAATTGTCTTGCGTAGGCACTGAAGTCCGCGGCGATGATCGCCCAGTCTTCCTGCGTGCCGTCCTTCATGTGGGTGAAGCGGGCATTGGCATTCATAGGCAACTCTCTTGTGACGGATGTCAGCTAGAACGGAACGCGCCCCATAACCATGTCCCGGTACATGACAAAATCGCCGAGCAGGCTATAGAAGGGGTGTTGGAACGTTGCCGGGCGGTTCTTCTCGAAGAAGAAATGCCCGACCCAGGCAAAGCTGTAACCGGCCAGTGGCAGGGTCCACAACAGCACCCATGCTCCGCGACCAATGGTCAGCGACAGAATCAAGATAACCAGGGTCGTGCCGATAAAATGTAAACGGCGACAGGTGCTGTTGCTGTGCTCGCTGAGGTAGTAAGGATAGAACTCAGTGAAGCTGTTGAATCGTTTGACGTTTTCCACGACTGCGATCTCTGTGGTTATTGTTCTTGCTGCAAGTTGTTCTGCGGGTAGCTTATTTGAGTCTAGAGTGATCAATGGCATCAGCCAGTGACAATAGGCGCCACTTTAGTATCCTTCGGTCAATAGCCGTAGCATGCGGCTCACCATGTAAGAAAACGCCATGAGCGAACGAACGACTTCTGCAAGCTGGGCGATGGGGATTGTCAAAGCGCTGGAGATGGACGGCCTCGATTGCCGGGCGCTGTTCAAACAGCTGGGGCTCGACTACGCGGCACTGGATGATCCGGATGCACGCTTCACGCAAGATTCCATGACCCGGCTGTGGCAGCGCGCGGTCGAACTGTCCGGCAACCCGGCCATCGGCCTGAACATGGGCAAGTTGGTGCGACCGGCGCAGTTTCATGTGACCGGTTACGCCTTGATGTCCAGCCAGACCCTGGCCGAAGGCTTTCAGCGACTGGTGCGCTATCAGCGGATCATCGCCGAAAGTGCCGACCTGAGTTTCCAACTGCTGGAAGAAGGCTACGCATTGATTCTGACGGTGCATGGCGATCATCTGCCGCCGACCCGGCAAAGCGCCGAAGCTTCACTGGCCTGTGCCTTGGCGCTGTGCGGCTGGTTGACCGGGCGTACGTTGCAACCACGCAAAGTGTTGTTGCAAGGCGCCGAGCCGGCCAACCTGGAACCCTATAAACAAGCCTTCCATGCACCGCTGGTGTTCAACGCGCCTTACGATGCGCTGATTTTCGAACGCGCCGATATGGAAGCGCCGCTGCCGACGGCCAACGAGGCCATGGCGTTGCTGCATGACCGCTTTGCCGGTGAATACCTGGCGCGTTTTTCCGAAAGCCGCGTGACTCACAAGGCGCGGCAGGTGTTGTGCCGCCTGTTGCCCCAAGGCGAGCCCAAGCGCGACACCGTGGCGCAGACGCTGCATCTGTCCCAGCGCACCTTGCAACGGCGCTTGCAGGAAGAGGGCACGAGTTTTCAGGTGCTGCTGGACGATACCCGGCGCGAGTTGGCCGAGCAGTACCTGGCGCAACCGAGCATGACCTTGCTGGAAATTGCCTACTTGCTGGGGTTTGCCGATCCGAGCAACTTCTTCCGTGCTTTCCGCCGCTGGTTCGATGCCACACCCGGCGAGTACCGGATGCGGCTGATGCAAACACCTGACGCGGTCAATGACGCCAAAATGCCGGAATACAAAGCACAAACACCGTAATGATCTCCAGCCGGCCCAGCAGCATGCCGAACGAGAGAATCCACTTGGCGGCATCCGGCAGGGTGGCGAAGTTGCCCGCCGGGCCGATGGTTTCGCCGAGCCCCGGGCCGACACCGGACACGGTACTGGCCGCGCCGGTGAGGGCGGTCATCCAGTCCACGCCGAGCAGCGACAGCAGCAGCGCAATCACGCAGATGGTGATCGCAAAGAAGAACGAAAAGGTCAGGATCGAACGCACGATTTCTTCGTCGAGGCGGTGACCGTTGTACTTCTGCTTGATCACCGCGCGCGGGTGAATCAGCTGGTTAAGGTTGGCCTTGAGCAGGATATAGGCCACCTGAAAGCGGAAAATCTTGATACCGCCCGCGGTCGAGCCGGAGCAACCGCCGACAAACCCCAGATAGAAGAACAGCATCAGCGAGAAATTGCCCCACAGGCTGTAGTCCCCCAGTGCAAAACCAGTGGTGGTCACTACCGACGTCACGTTCAGCGCCACATGCCGCAACGCCTCCAGCCAATGCAGTTGGGTAGTCCACCAATACCAGGTGCCGAGTACCAGCCAGGTCACCAGCAGCATGCCGAGCAGGCCTTGAACCTGTTCATCCTTGATCAGCGCCCGACGGTTACCACGCAACATGGCGACATACAGGGTGAACGGCAGGGCACCGAGAATCATGATGACGATCGCGACCCAATGCACCGCAGGCTCCGGCCACTTGGCCAAAGACTGGTCGGAGGTGGAGAAGCCGCCGGTGGAAATCGCCGACATCGCATGGTTGATGGCGTCGAACAGGCTCATCCCGGCCCACCAGAACGCCAGGCTGCCGACAATGGTAATGCCGACGTAGGCCGCCACGATCAGCCGCGCCACCATGTGCGAGCGGGGCATGACTTTTTCCGAGCGGTCCGACGACTCGGTCTGGAACAACCGCATGCCACCAATACGCAGCAGCGGCAGAATCGCCACCGCCATGCCGATGAAGCCGATGCCGCCGAGCCAGTGCAGCAACGAGCGCCACATCAGGATGCCGGGGGACATGGTGTCCAGGCCGCTGAGTACGGTCGAGCCGGTGGCGGTGATGCCGGACATGCTTTCGAAGAATGAGTCGGTGTAGCTGATGTGCTGGGTCAGCAGGAACGGCAGCGCGGCGAAGATGCACACCACCAGCCAACTACTGACGGTCAGCAGGTACATGTCCCGGGGGCGCAGGTGAATGTGTTCGGGGCGCCCCGGAATCACCAGCGCCAAACCGGCGACAAAGGTGATCATGCTGGCCCAGAGGAACGACGGCAGATCGCTGGTACGGTCGAAAATGACCAGCGTGGCCATGGGCACGACCATGGAGATCGCCAGCGTTATCAGGAAGATGCCGATGATGAAACCAATGATCCGTAAGGTCGGCAACGCCATGAGGTCCGCTCGGCTGATAGTGGAAAGGGCGCCATTCTACCTGCGAGGCAGGGCATGTAAACCGGCACTGCTGCGGCAGTTACCGCTAGAATAGCCGCACAAATTTTTCAGGAGGTGGCCGATGCAGGCTCTCGACGCTTTGCTCAACCGTGTTTCCGTTCCACGACTGATTGACCCTGCACCCACTGCCGAACAGCGCGAGGTGCTGTTCGGCGCCGCCATGCGCGCCCCGGATCACGGTCACTTGCAGCCTTGGCGTTTCTTGACGGTGGAAGGTGCGGCGCGCGAGCAAATGGGCGAGTTGCTGGCCGAAGCAGCGAAGCTTTCGGACAGCGAAGTCAGTGAAGCGGCCATCGACAAGGCGCGCAATGGTCCGCTGCGGGCACCGTTGGTGGTGGTGGTGATCGCTCGCGTGCAGGATCACGTCAAGTATCCGAAGTCCGAGCAGTTACTTGCGGCGGGCTGCGCGGCCCACGGGATTTTGCTCGCGGCCTATGCGCAGGGCATTGGCGCGGTGTGGCGTACCGGTGACCTGGCTTATTCGCCCCATGTGGCCAAGGGGTTGGGCCTGGCGGAGGGGGAGGAGGTGATTGCTTTCCTGTATCTGGGTACGCCGCAGAAAGAACCGCGTGTGGCCGAGAAAGTCGACCTGACCGAATTCGTCAGCGCCTGGCCCGGTAAAGCCTGACACCACACATCCAGTGTGGGAGCGGGCTTGCTCGCGAAGGCGTCGGCACATTCAACATCGTAGTGACAGCCAAACCGCTTTCGCGAGCAAGCTCGCTCCCACAATGGATCAGGGCTGTACTACAGCCCCGGGCACCAACGGCAATTCCAGGCTGGCAATAAACCCGCCTTCCGGGTGATTGGCCAGCACCAGGCTGCCGCCATGGCGCTCCGCCGCGCGCCGGGCGATGGCCAGCCCCAGGCCATGTCCGGCCGCTGTCTGCCCCGGCGCCCGATAGAACGGCTCACCGAGCTGGTTCAAATATTCGGCACTGACACCCGGCCCGTGATCGCGCACGGTCACGACGATCCGCTCACCCTGACGCAGCGCCTGCATTTCGATCGGCAGGCCACCCACCGGATTGAAGCGCTGGGCGTTGCGCAGCAAATTGTCCACGGCCCGTTCGATCATGGTCGGCCAGCCCTTCAGATTCAGTTGCGACTCGGCTTCGAGGTGGACCAGTTGCTCGGGTGAACCGAGTTGCGCATCCTTTTGCAGGGTGTTGAGCAAGGCGTTCAGGTCCACCTCTTCGGCACTGGCGTTATCGGAGTCGACCCGCGCCAGTACCAGGATTTCGCTGATCAGCGCTTCCAGTCGGTCGCACTCACGGGTCAAGCGCGGCCACAGCTGTTCCCGTTCCTGCGAGGTGGCCCGTTCGGCCAGCGCCAGCGCGATACGCAGGCGGGCGAGGGGCGAGCGCAGTTCGTGGGACACATCCCGCAGCAGTTGTCGCTGACTGCCAATCAGGCTTTGCAGGCGCGCGCCCATGCGGTTGAAATCGTTGGCCAGGACGCCGAACTCGTCACGACGGTTGGCCAGCTTGACCAGGCTGTTCTGTTGATACGTGGTTTGTCCCAGGTCATGCACCGCTCCGCGCAGACGGCTGAGCGGGCGAGTGATGGAAAAGGTCACCAGCAGGCTGAACAGGGTCAGCACCACCAGGGCGATCCCCAGCGCACTGAGCGGCCAGAGCAGGCTCTCGCGGTGCCAGGCGTCCAGTTCCGGGTGTGGAATGCGGTAGATGAACAGGAAGGTGTCACCGGTTTTTTCGCTGGTGAACTCATCGGTCAGACGCCGCCATGGCAGGCGCCGGTCCTCGTTGTTCTGGCGCGCCTCAAAGGCCGCCGCTCGTTTGGGGAAGGTGCCGCGCACGACAGGGTCGCCGCTTTCGTTGAGCACCTGAACGTCGATGTGATACTGGCGTTTACGTTGCTGGAGAATGTCCTGGGCGGCGTCTTCGCCCTGACTTTCGTAGGTTTGCGTCCACTGTTCGGCCAGTGTGTTGAGGCCCGGGTGGCGGCTGAGAATCCAGGCGTCCTGGTTGAGCATGTGCCCGAGCAGGATGGAAAGCCCTGCAACCAAAGCGATGGCCAGCCAGAAGCTGGCCAGGATACGCCAGAACAATGAACGCACAGGAAATCCTCAAACGATCACAAATCCATGTGGGAGCGGGCTTGCTCGCGAAAGCGATTTGTCAGCCAAGAAAATGGTGACTGATACTCCGCCTTCGTCGGAGCGCCGCCCGGAGCAAGCCCGCTCCCACATTAAATCGGGTGGTGCCAGACCCAGCGGTGAAAAACCGTTGGGTCCGGAGTTAGCGCATTATTGCGCTTTTTGCGGTTGCTGCGCTTTCCAGGCCTTGAATTCAGCCCACTCGGCGCGACGTTCAGCCTGTTTTTTCTGGATCTCGTCGAACTTCTTCTGTTGATCCGGTTTCAGCAAGGCGCGCACGTCCGCTTCAGCCTTCTTGTGGTTGGCGGCCATCTCGTCTTTCATGGCTTTCTGGTCAGCTGGCGAGAGTTTCTCCAGGTACTTTTCGACCAGTTGCTTACGCTCGTGCATCTGCTCGCCCATGATCTTGCGGATCTGCTCGCGCTGTTCGCGGCTCAGGTCCAGTTCACTGTACGGGCCTTTGCCGTGCATGCCGTGCATCTGACCGCCGTGGCGCGAACCGTCCATCGGCCCATCCATGGCGCCGGTGCCTTCAGGCATGGCCATGGCAACGGTCGGCAGGGCAGCAGCGAACATCAGAGCGATAAGAGTCTTGCGCATGGTGTATCTCCTTGTCTCGTTCCCGGTACGTTCCGGATGAGTACAGATTACGCAGATCAAGGTCAGCGGCGGTCAGCGGAGGGTAAAGCTTGGGTAAAGACGATTTCCCGCCGACCTGACAAAACTTACAGGCTGTAGTAGTAACCGCGGCTGCGCAGGGCGACGATGCGCGGTCGGCCATCGGGGTGTGGGCCGATCTTCTTGCGCAGGTTGCTGACGTGCATGTCCAGGCTGCGATCGTACAGGGTCAGCTTGCGGCCGAGGGCGATCTGCGCCAGTTCCTGTTTGTCCAGGGGCTCGCCGGGCTGCTTGAGCAAGGCTTCCAGCAGGCGGCTTTCGGAGACGGTGAGGGTGAATTCCTGTTCGTCGATGCTGACCACGCCGCGCACCGGGCTGAAACACAGGTCGCCCAGTTCGATCTGGCTGGACACCGCTGCCGGGTGGCTACGACGCAGGACTGCGCGCAGGCGGGCGGTCAGTTCCCGTGGATCGCAGGGTTTGGCCAGGTAATCGTCGGCGCCGAGTTCCAGGCCGAGGATACGATCCAGGGGCTCGCCCCGGGCCGAGAGCATCAGTACCGGCAAATCCGGGTGATCGCTGCGCAACTGCTTGAGCAGTTCCAGGCCGCTGCCATCGGGCAACATCACATCCAGCACCACGGCCGCCGGGGCGGTTTCGGCCAGCGCGCGGCGTGCGCTCTGGCCGTCGTGACAGGCACGTACCTGAAACCCTTCCTGGCTCAGCCAACTGCTCAGGAGCTCGCACAGCTCCTGGTCATCATCAATAAGTAACAGCTCGCTCATGACTCACTCAATTTAGCCATTGTCGACGTTTTCGACTTGCTCCACTGGCGAAGATACCGCAGAGCAGAGCCAATAGCGCTACCCCGGCGCCAATGACGAACCATTGTTGCTGGTCGGTCAGCAGGCGCGGCAGCGGACTGCTGGCCTGGGCTTCCTTGAGTTGCAGCTTCAAACGCTGGTTCTCCTGGCGCAACCGGGCCAGCAGCGGGCTTGCGCGTTCGCCATCGGCAGTTTGCAATTGTTTGTTCAGATCTTCCCGTTGCCGTTCGCTTTCTTTCAAGCGTTGTTGCAGCTCGGTGATCTGGCTGCCGGCGCTCAAGGAAAGCGGCGTCGAATTGCCACCCTCGACTTGTTCTTCACCGTGGGCGGGCGCCCCGATCGACAACGTGACCAACATCAGACACAACGGACCCTTGCGCATCTCGACTCCTGATTCCAATACGAGTATTGGGCAAGTTGTCGGCCGGCAAACGAGAATAATGAGCGATTGAGAACGCGATGAACCGACAAGGTTCACCGCGTGGGGGCAGTTGAAAGAAGAAAGTTACGGAAGGACTTGCTTGAACGGCTTGACCAGAACGTTGGCGTAGACGCCCGCGGCGATGTACGGATCGGCGTCGGCCCAGGCCTGGGCGGCGCTCAGGGAATCAAATTCGGCAACGATCAGGCTGCCGGTGAAACCCGCCGCGCCCGGATCATTGCTGTCGATCGCCGGGTGTGGGCCGGCCAATACGATGCGACCTTCGCCCTTGAGCACTTGCAGGCGCTCGAGGTGTGCAGGCCGTGCGGCCAGGCGGGCTTCCAGGGAGTTGGCGACGTCTGTGGCAATGATTGCGTAAAGCATGTCAGTCCTCGGTTTTTGGCGTTGTGGTGTCGGCATCGTGCAGATGGCGGGACAGGTAGATGCCCTGGCCGACCAGGAACAGCAAAGTCATGCCCAAGCTGCCGAAGACCTTGAAGTCGACCCAGTAGCTCTGGAAGGTGAACGCGACAAACAGGTTGGCGGCACCGCAAAACAGGAAGAAGACGATCCAGGCGATGTTCAGGCGCGTCCAGACCGGCTCCGGCAGGGTCAGCGCGTGGCCCATGATGCGTTTGATCAGCAGGCTGTCACCGACGAAGTGGCTACCGATGAATGCCAGGGCGAACAGCCAGTTGACCACCGGGGCTTTCCACTTCAGGAACGTCTCGCTGTGGAACGCCAGGGTCAGGCTGCCGAAGACCAGGCAGGCGATCAGGGTCAGCCACTGGCTCTTCTCCAGCTTGCGCTGTTTGATGAACAGTGTGCCGTAGACCACCAGGGAACTGACGATCAGCATCGCGGTGGCGCTGTAAATACCGCCTACAGTGACCTCATGGCCGGCGATGTCGACGACCCGTGGATCGATTTTGAAGACGATGAAAAACAGCAGGAGCGGGATGAAATCGATGAATTGTTTCACAGTGGCAGCCAGAAGCAGGATGTGGCGGCATAATAACAAACATATGGGCGCGCGATAGCGCCAGCTGATTTGAGGTTACAAAGCCCTGTGAATGTTGATTTGCACTGCCATAGCACGGCCTCCGATGGCGCCCTGGCGCCTGCGGTTCTGGTCGCGCGAGCGTTCGAGAAAGGCGTGCGAGTCCTGGCCTTGACCGATCACGACACCCTTGAGGGCCTCGACGAGGCCCGGCACGCGGCCACCGCGCTGGGGATGCAACTGGTCAATGGCGTCGAATTGTCCTGCACCTGGGGCGGCGCAACCATTCATGTCCTGGGCTACGGTTTTGACGTGAACGCCGCGCCGTTGGTCGAGGCCATCGCCAGATTGCATGATGGCCGCTGGCTACGCTCCGAGGAAATCAGCCGCAAACTGGCGCTCAAAGGCATGCCGGGGGCGCTGGATGGCGCTCGGGAGATCCAGCAGGAGCTGGGCGACAGCGGTAACGCGCCGGCCCGCCCGCATTTCGCCGACTGGATGGTGCGTGAAGGTTTCGTCAAGGATCGCGCCGAGGCGTTCCGCAAATGGCTGGGCGCCGGCAAGCTGGGCGACGTCAAGCAACACTGGCCGACCCTGGAAGAAACCGTCGAAACCCTGCGCGCAGCCAAGGCCTGGGTCAGCTTGGCACACCCATGGCACTATGAATTCACGCGCAGCAAGCGACGTCGTCTGATTGCCGACTATATTCAAGCAGGGGGCCACGCCATCGAAGTGGTCAATGGTTACCAGCCTGCCGAGCAAGTGGGCAGCCTGGCCATTCTGGCCCGCGAGTTCGGTCTGCTGGTCAGCGCCGGCAGTGATTTTCATGGCCCTGGAGGCTGGTCGGAGATCGGTGAATACCGGCCACTCCCGGAGGATCTGCCGCCGCTATGGTGTCGATTCAAACATGACCCAGTTATTGCCGCCGTCTGAACAGGTAGAGAATGTGAGTCAATTTTTCCAGATTCATCCGGAAAACCCGCAAGCGCGCCTGATCAAACAGGCAGTCGAAATCATCCGCAAGGGCGGGGTGGTGATTTATCCCACGGACTCTTCCTACGCCATAGGTTGCCAGATCGGCGACAAAGTGGCCGTGGAGCGCGTTCGGCGCCTGCGACAGCTGGATGAAAAGCACAACTTCGCGCTGATCTGCAGCGACCTGTCGCAACTGGGCCTGTTCGCCAAGATCGACACCGGCACGTTCCGTATTCTCAAGGCCCATCTGCCGGGACCGTATACCTTCATTCTCAACGCCACCCGCGAAGTGCCACGGCTGTTGCTGCACCCGAAAAAACGCACCATCGGCCTGCGCGTGCCGAGTCATCCGATTGCCCTGGCACTGCTGGAACAGCTGGGTGAGCCGCTGATGAGCGTGACCCTGATCATGCCAGGCGATGAAGATCCTTTGAGCGACCCGCACGAAATGCGCCAGTTGCTCGAACACCAGGTCGATCTGATCATCGACGGCGGTTTCGGCGGGATCAAGGCGTCCACCGTGATCAACCTCGCCGACGGCGAGCCGGAAGTCATTCGCGTTGGTTGCGGCGACCCTGCGCCGTTCATGGTCGAGGCCTAGATGTCCGCAGTAGAACCCGTCGACAGTCAGGCCGGAGCCCAGCAGGAGCTGCCCTTCGCCATGGTCTATGGCCAGGCGGTCATGGAAATGCCGCTGGACCTGTACATCCCGCCGGATGCCCTCGAGGTCTTTCTCGAGGCGTTCGAAGGCCCGCTCGACCTGCTGCTGTACCTGATCCGCAAACAGAACATCAACATCCTCGACATCCCGGTGGCGGAAATCACGCGCCAGTACATGGGCTACGTCGAGTTGATGCAGTCGGTGCGCCTGGAGCTGGCCGCCGAGTACCTGGTGATGGCCGCGATGCTGGCCGAGATCAAGTCGCGGATGCTGCTGCCACGGGCCGAAACCGTCGAAGACGAAGAGGAAGACCCGCGCGCCGAACTGATCCGCCGCTTGCAGGAGTACGAGCGTTTCAAGGCTGCCGCCGAAGGCATCGATGGCCTGAGTCGCGTTGGCCGTGATGTGGTGGTGCCCAAGCTTGACGCCCCGGAAGCTCGGGCGCGCAAGCTGTTGCCGGATGTGCGCTTGTCAGAGCTGCTGTTGTCCATGGCCGAGGTGTTGCGCCGTGGCGACATGTTCGAAAGCCATCAGGTCAGCCGCGAGGCGCTGTCGACACGCGAACGCATGAGCGATGTGCTGGAGCGGCTCAAGGGCGGCGGTTTCGTGCCGTTTGTCGAGCTGTTCACCGCTGAAGAAGGGCGCCTGGGGGTGGTGGTCACCTTTATGGCGATCCTCGAGCTGGTCAAGGAATCCCTGGTCGAGCTGGTGCAGAATGAGCCATTTGCCGCGATCCACGTGCGAGCCCGAGCCGAATAACGAGTCGAAACATGAACCTGACTGAACCCCGTGATCTGGCACCCTTGCTTGAAGCCTTTCTGTTGGCCTCGGGAAAACCGCAATCCCTGGAAAGCCTGTTCGAACTCTTCGAGGAAGGCGAGCGCCCGGAACCGCCGGTCTTCAAGAAGGCCCTGACGATTCTCGCCAAGTCTTGCGATGGCCGCGCGTTTGAACTCAAGGAAGTGGCCTCGGGGTATCGCCTGCAAATTCGCGAGAAATTTGCGCCGTGGGTCGGGCGTCTGTGGGAAGAGCGCCCGCAGCGTTACTCCCGGGCCATGTTGGAAACCATGGCACTGATTGCCTATCGCCAGCCGATCACCCGCGGCGAAATCGAAGACGTGCGGGGCGTGGCGGTCAACAGCAACATCGTCAAGACCTTGATGGAGCGCGAGTGGATCCGCATCGTCGGTTACCGTGACGTGCCCGGCAAACCGGCGATGTTCGCCACCACCAAGGCGTTCCTCGATCACTTCAACCTGAAGAACCTCGACGACCTGCCGCCGCTGGCGGAACTGCGCGAGCTGGAACCGGATCCGGTGCTCGACTTCGACGACGCCCCCGTACCCGCCGGGCTGCAAGCGTTGGCCGACGCCAGCGCCGAGCCGGAAGAGCCGAAAGAAGAAACCAGTTTCCACACGCTGTTGCTGGAGCTGGACAGCATGGAGGAGGGGATCAAGACCGATTTCGACGACTTGTTGCGTGATGGGGCGTCGCCTGAGTTTGATTCGGAACAGTCGGTTATCGAGCCAGAAGTCGAAGCGGCACAGCCCGAGCCTGAACCGGAAGGCGAGCCTGAGCCTGGCATTGAACCGGAGCAAGAAGACGACATCCTCGGTGTTGCCGAAGCCCGGGAAAAACTGCTGGCCGCTGTAGCCGCCCTCGAACAACCGAACCCCGAGCCGGAACTGTCGGACGAAGAAGCTGAAGCCCGCGCCCTGGCCGAAGCCATCGAAGCCGAACGCCGCGAGTTCGAAGACTGATGCCAGAAAGGTGCGGACCACCGGTCAGCGGAAAAACAAATAACCTTGCCTTGATCAGCTAGTCTCTGATGCGCAAACGCCCTCATGCGCGTATGATTCGCGACCCTTCGGCGATCCCTTCGCCCAAGTACCCAGTTTTCAGACCACACCGGGAGGTGCCCAGATGAGTATCAAAGACCAGCAAGACGACCAGCCAATCGGCCCAGCAGGCGAAAAACTGCAGAAAGTCCTCGCCCGTATCGGCGTTGGCTCGCGCCGTGACGTGGAAGCCTGGATCAGCCACGGCCGCATCAAGGTCAACGGCAAAGACGCCACACTTGGCCAGCGCGTCGACATGCACGACGCCATCACCATTGATGGCAAGGTGATCAAGCGCGAAGAAGCCGCCGAGTCGGTGCGCCGCGTGATCATGTACAACAAGCCCGACGGCGAGATCTGCACCCGTGTCGACCCGGAAGGCCGTCCGACCGTGTTCGACAAGATGCCGCGCCCTAAAGAGGGTCGCTGGATCAACATCGGTCGCCTGGACATCAACACCACCGGTCTGCTGATGTTCACCACCGATGGTGAGCTGGCCAACCGCCTGATGCACCCTTCCTACGAAATGGACCGTGAATACGCGGTACGTGTGCGTGGCGAAGTCGATGACGAGATGATCGAGCGTCTGAAGGCTGGCGTTGTCCTTGAAGATGGCCCGGCCAAGTTCACCGACATCAAGCAGGCGCCAGGCGGTGAAGGTTTCAACCACTGGTACCACTGCGTGGTGATGGAAGGTCGTAACCGCGAAGTTCGTCGCCTGTGGGAATCCCAGGGCCTGGTGGTCAGCCGTCTGAAGCGCGTGCGTTTCGGTCCGGTATTCCTCAACTCTGACCTGCCGATGGGCCGCTGGCGCGAAATGAGCCAGTACGAAGTCGACATTCTGAGTGCCGAGGTCGGCCTGACGCCGGTCGCGATGCCGCAGATGAACGCCAAGAGCAAGGACAAGCTTGACCGGATGCAGCGCAAATCGTCGCGTCCGATGGCCAAGACCGAGCGTGTGCGTACCCTGCGTCCGGCCACTGGCGCAGCCGCCGCACCTGCCGCACCTCGTGCCAGCCGCGAGCCGCAGATCGAAGGCGAGCGTCCAGGCCGCAAGCCTGCTGCCCGTCAGGACGGCGAACGCGGTCCACGCACGCCACGTCCGGCCAACGGCCGTACTGAGCGTGGCGAAGGTCGTGGTACGCCGGTAGCCGATCGTCAGGCCGACACCAAGCGCCCGGCCAAGCCTGCACCGAAGCGTCCGGGGATCAAACTGGTCGACGGTGATGCGCCGTCGGGCAAGCGCCGTGGCGCACCGGCAGGTTCCGGTCAGCGTCCTGGCTTTGGTCGTCGTAAGCCGGAGTGAGGCAGTTGTAAGCTTCGAGCTGCAAGCGACAAGTAAAAAACGCCAACCTTCGGGTTGGCGTTTTTTTTGGTCTGGCTTTAGCGATGAGGTGTTTTCAAGGGCCTCTTCGCGGGCAAGCCCGCTCCCACAGGGGACGGAGTTGTTTGGTCGAAATGCGATCCATTGTGGGAGCGGGCTTGCCCGCGAAGACGTCAGCGGCAACACCACACTCTCCCGAATGGAAAACCGATGTTACGCCCTGTAAAGAAAACCTGACAAAATCCACCGATTAACCCCGTGGATTCGCCACTTCCTGGATGCCGTAAGAAAACGCTTACGCATCATCGCCTTCCTTCCTCATTCAAACCCTCTAGCCCGCTTGTTTCAACACTCCATGCAGGGTGTTATGCGCGCCATGCCTGTCGTGCAGGTGCATAACAAAAAGGAGGCGCAATGAACGCCGTATTCCATATCCATCTCTCTGCGAGGGGCGGTTTACCTGCCTTTCCCGTCGATGATCCGCAAGGATCTGACCCAATTTTTGCAGCCGCCCGAGCCTCTCGGGGCGGATACAGGCAATCCCGGCCATAGACACGCTTGTCCAGCGGGTCTGGCAGCAGGGGGTTACGGGTGTACAATGCGCCGCGTTTTACCTGTGACCTCCTGCGCATCTGCGCAAACCTCAAGGCTATCCGCCTTGTTCACTCCGTCGCGTCACGAGCGTGTCGGGTTCGATTTCGTCACAGATAAAAACAAACAGGTGACGCATGACCGTTGTAAATACGCTGAACTCCTGGTGCCTGCGCTGGGGTTTGATCGGTGCCGCTTAACGCCTTTCTTGAGCAGCAACGTCTACTGAACATCATCAAACCTTGCGTGAGACCCTTTTCATGAGTGGACAAAACCCGCAATCAGGCGAGCTGAAACGCGGCCTGAAAAATCGCCACATTCAATTGATCGCCCTCGGTGGCGCGATCGGTACCGGCTTGTTCCTCGGCTCGGCCGGGGTACTGAAATCCGCCGGCCCGTCGATGATCCTCGGCTACGCCATCTGCGGCTTCATTGCCTTCATGATCATGCGCCAACTGGGCGAAATGATCGTCGAAGATCCGGTGGCCGGCTCCTTCAGCCACTTCGCGCACAAGTATTGGGGCGGCTTTGCCGGCTTCCTGTCGGGCTGGAACTGCTGGATTCTGTACATTCTGGTGGGCATGTCCGAGCTGACTGCGGTCGGCAAATACATCCACTACTGGGCGCCGGACATCCCGACCTGGGTCTCCGCAGCTGCTTTCTTTGTGCTGATCAACGCGATCAACCTGGCCAACGTCAAAGTGTTCGGCGAGGCCGAGTTCTGGTTCGCAATCATCAAGGTCGTGGCAATCGTCGGCATGATTGCTCTGGGCAGCTACCTGCTGGTCAGCGGCAATGGCGGCCCGCAAGCAGCGGTCAGCAACCTGTGGTCCCACGGTGGCTTCTTCCCGAACGGCGTCAGCGGCCTGGTGATGGCCATGGCTTTCATCATGTTTTCCTTCGGTGGTCTGGAAATGCTCGGTTTCACCGCAGCCGAAGCCGACAAGCCGAAAACCGTGATCCCGAAAGCCATCAACCAGGTGATCTACCGGATCCTGATTTTCTACATCGGCGCCCTGGTCATCCTGCTGTCGTTGACGCCATGGGACAGCTTGCTGACCACCCTGAACGCCTCGGGTGATTCCTATAGCGGCAGCCCGTTCGTGCAAGTGTTCTCGATGCTGGGCAGCAATACCGCCGCGCACATCCTCAACTTCGTGGTCCTGACCGCGGCATTGTCGGTGTACAACAGCGGCACCTACTGCAACAGCCGCATGCTGCTGGGCATGGCCGAGCAGGGCGACGCGCCGAAGGGCCTGGCGAAAATCGACAAGCGTGGCGTGCCAGTGCGTTCGATCCTGGCCTCGGCCGCCGTGACCCTGATCGCGGTGCTGCTGAACTACCTGATCCCGCAAAACGCGCTGGAACTGCTGATGTCGCTGGTGGTGGCCACCCTGGTGATCAACTGGGCGATGATCAGCTACTCGCACTTCAAGTTCCGCCAGCACATGAACAAGACCAAGCAGACGCCGCTGTTCAAGGCCCTGTGGTACCCGTACGGCAACTACATCTGCCTGGCGTTCGTGGTGTTCGTCCTTGGTGTGATGCTGTTGATTCCGGGGATTCAGACATCGGTGTATGCGATTCCGGTGTGGCTCGTGTTCATGTGGGTCTGCTACGGCATCAAGAACAAGCGCAGTGCTCAGCGTGCCTTGCAGGCCGCAGTGGAGTAACTCCGCGCAGAAACAACAAACCCGGCCAAGTGCCGGGTTTTTTGTGGATATAGAATTCATGGCATGACACTAAACCCTGGGGGATTTGTGGCGTGCTGAAGATCTGATCGCGGTATCCTGCACGTTCTGAATACGGACGCTTTTCCATGCTGGTCATTTCCAACAACGTGCATCTGCCGGATGCCGAGATCGAGTTGACGGCCATTCGCGCCCAGGGCGCCGGTGGGCAGAACGTCAACAAGGTCTCCAGTGCCGTGCACCTGCGCTTCGACATTCCGGCGTCGTCCTTGCCCGAGTTCTACAAGGAGCGGCTGCTGGCACTGCGCGACAGCCGCATCACCAGCGACGGTGTGTTGATCATCAAGGCCCAGCAGTACCGGACCCAGGAGCAGAACCGTGCCGATGCGCTGTTGCGGCTGACCGAGTTGATCCTCAGTGCCACCAAGGTCGAGAAGAAGCGCCGTCCGACCAAGCCGACCCTCGGCTCGAAGACCCGTCGCCTCGAGTCCAAATCCAAGCGCGGCAACATCAAGGCCGGGCGCGGCAAGGTCGATTTCTAAGGAGTGTCCCGCGCTTCGCGTTGCTTTGGTGCCTGCCGGTACAGGTAAAGGCTCAGCATCAATCCGCTCAAGGCAGCGAAGGCAGCAAACAGGAAGATCGAAGCGAAACCGAACCCGGCCGCAATCGCCCCGGCCAGCGGCCCGGTGATCCCCAGCGACAAGTCGATGAACAACGAATAGGCGCCGACGGCTGCGCCACGGCTGGACGCCGGCACCAGGTTGACCGCCTCAACCCCCAGTGCCGGAAACACCAGCGAAAAGCCGAAGCCGCTCAGCGCCGCACCCGCCAGAGCCCAATGGGCATCCGGTGCCAGCCACAGCAACAGCAATCCCAGGGTTTCCACCGACAGGCAGGCAATGGCGACACGAAAGCCGCCGAGGCGGTTGATCAGGTTGCCGAACAGCAAACGCGCGCCGATGAAACTGGCACCGAACAGGCTCAGGCACAGCACGGCGTTGTCCCAGTGTCGCGTGGCGTAGTACAGAGTGATGAAGGTGGCGATGGTGCCGAAGCCGATGGAGCCCAGGGCCAGGCCACAGCCGTGGGGGAACACCCGCCCGAGTACATGCATGAACGGCAGACGCTCACCGGCAACGATCGGCGCGGCGGTTTTCGGCCAGGCCAGCAGCAAGCCGAGGATCGCCAGCAACACAATACTCACCCCCATGCTCCACAAGCCCAGTTGATGGACGAGCAACACGCCCAAGGGCGCGCCGACCGCCAGCGCGCCGTAGCTGGCGATACCGTTCCACGAGATGACTTTGGCCGTGTTCGCCGCGCCGACCCGGCCGATGCCCCAGCCAATCGAGCCCGAGCCCACCAGGCTTTCGGCGCTGCCGAGCACCAGGCGGCCGATCAACAGGCTGATCAGGCTGAGCATCGGCAGGCTCTGGGTCCAGGCCGAGACCAGCATGAACACACCGCTCAAGCCGCAACCGGCCAGGCCATACATCACAGCCAGCTTGCTGCCCTTGTTGTCGATGATCTTCCCGGCATAAGGGCGGCTGAGCAGGGTGGCCAGGTATTGCACGCTAATCACCAGCCCGGCGATCACCGCGCCGAAGCCCAGGTCGCTGTGGACGTAACCGGGCAATACGGCCAGGGGGATGCCGATGTTCAGGTAGCCGATGAAGGTGAAAAGGACGATGGAAACAACTTGCAGCGTGACCGCCAGGGGGCGCTGGTTTTCAGGCATGGGTAAAGGTCCACGGTAAAGCGGGATAGATAGGCTGCTTATGATAGCGGTGTGGACGGTCGTAGGTTGTGAAAAAGTAAAACTATTTGCCGGGCGGCGTCATTCAGGTTTGGCGGGAGCGACCAGTTGCGTGGTGACCAGGGCGGCCAGCGCATTTTCCTGGGTGCCGAAGCGGGCGAGCAAGGCGGCTTGTTTTTCGGGGGAGAGGCGATTCCAGATCTCGATCATTTTCTCGGCGGTGCCGATCAGGACGCTGGCCTGCGCTTCGCTGAATTCATCGGTCATGGGTAAAGGCTCTTTCAGGCAGTGTGGAAAGCGCATGTTAGCGCTTTCCACACGGTCTGTACGGCGGGTGTTTCAGTCTTCGCTGTCAGCCTGGCGGCTGCCAGTGGCTTCTTTCGGCTCGGGCTGTTGGGCTCCGGCTTGCTGCGTGGTCGTCTGCTCAGGTTCGTGCAGGCTTGGGAAGGGGAGATTAGGAATCTCGTGCATGGTTGCGCTCCTCGCTAAGTCTGTTGACAGATCTGGTAGATCCGCGCTTTAAAAAAAGCCTGGAAAGGATACAGCACTGAAAATGACAAACGGACTTTTATATCCATTTGTTTCGACGGGTGGGATTGTCTAGACATGACTGGAGGAGCGACACAAAACAAATGTGGGAGCGAGCCTGCTCGCGATAACGGAGTGTCATTCAACGGTGATGTTGACTGATAGACCGCTATCGCGAGCAGGCTCGCTTGTATGCTAGGACTTGAAGGGGGCTTGCAGTGCCTGATGGTTACTTGCAGGCGCTGGCAATCGCCTCGGCCAGCAGATCCAGACGCGTGGCATCAATGCCTGCGACGTTGGCCCGGCCCGAGCTGACCATATACACGCTGTGGTTGTCCCGCAGGTTCTTCACTTGCGCAGGCGTCAAGCCGGTGTAGGAGAACATCCCGCGTTGCACGCCAATGTGCGCAAAGCGCTCGCGCAAACCGTGAGGCTCCAGCGCTTCCACCAGACCGCTGCGCAGTTGGGCGATACGCTGGCGCATGGCTTCCACTTCGTCGGCCCAGAGGTTTTTCAGCTCCGGGTCGCCGAGGATGGTCGCGACCACGGCCGCCCCGTGATCCGGTGGCGTCGACCACAGATTGCGGGCGATGTTGGCCAGCTGGCTGCGGATGTCGGTGAGCTTGTCGGCGGTTTTCGCGCAGACAATCAGCGCACCGGTGCGATCGCGGTACAGGCCAAAGTTCTTCGAGCAGGAACTGGTGATCAGCAGTTCCGGCAACTCGGCGGCGAACAGCCGGGTCGACCAGGCATCCTGTTCCAGGCCATCGCCGAATCCTTGATACGCGAAGTCGATCAGTGGCAGCAGTTCGCGCTTGCGTACTACCTCCAGCACCCTCTGCCAGTCATCCTGGGACAGGTCGAAACCGGTCGGGTTGTGGCAGCAGGCGTGCAGCAACACCACGTCACCCTTGGGCGCTTCATTGAGTGCCGCCAGCATGCCGTCGACGTCGAGCCGGTTGTCACTGCCCACGTACGGGTAGTGGCTGACCTTGACCTTGGCTGTCGCAAAAATCGTTTCGTGGATCGGCCAGGTCGGGTTGCTCAACCATACGCCGCGCCCCGGCAGGCACTGGGCGATAAAGTCCGCGCTCAGGCGCAACGCCCCGGTGCCGCCCGGAGTCTGGGTGGCGCCGGCGCGTTGTGCGCTGATCAGCTTCGAGTCGGCGCCCAGCACCAACTCATTGATCGCTTTGCCGAACGCCGGCTCGCCATGACCACCGATGTAGGTCTTGGTGGACTGGCGATCCACCAGGCGTTGCTCGGCAAGTTTCACCGACTGGAGAATCGGCGTCAGGCCCTGGGCGTCTTTGTAGACACCCACGCCCAAATCGAACTTGCGCGGGTTCGGGTCCTGCGCGTAGGCCTCCATCAGGCCGAGGATCGGGTCGCCAGGTACTCGACCGATGGCGTCGAAATGCATTACTTGCGCCCCTCAGCGTCCTTCGCCACTTCGTCAGTGCGCGCGGCCATGATGAAGTCGTTGCGGTGCAGGCCCTTGATCGAGTGGCTCCACCAGGTCACGGTGACTTTGCCCCACTCGGTCAGCAGGCCCGGGTGGTGGCCTTCGGCCTCGGAGATTTCACCGACGGCGTTGGTGAACGCCAGGGCGTGCTTGAAGTTCTTGAACAGGAAGACCTTTTCCAGCTGCATGATGCTGTCACGTACTTCGATGTTCCAGTCCGGGATCTGCTTGATCAGGATCGGCAGTTCTTCGTCGCTGACTTGTGGGGCGTCGGCGCGGCAGGCTTCGCAATGGGCTTGAGTTAATGCGGTCATGATGTGTTCCTGAAATCGAATGTTGGGAAATCGGCCCTCAGTGCTACCACGCTAATCCAAAGCGATGGATTCTGACAGGCTCACTTGATTCTAAAAGCGGCGGATCACGCGGCTTTTGGTTTTGGCGGAAATTTCGGTGCGTGCAGACCCATCTGCATCGCTTGCTTGACCATGCCCATGATGTCTTCGTGAGCGAGGTCGAACAGACGCTTGAGATTTGGCAACGCGAAGTACAGTGGCTGCAAGATGTCGATGCGGTAGGGCGTGCGCATGCATTCCAGCGGATCGAACGCCTGATGCTCAGGCTCGTCCGACAGGCAATACACGGTCTCTTTCGGAGAAGACAGAATGCCGCCGCCGTAGATGCGTTGGCCTTGCGGGGTGTCGACCAGGCCGAATTCGATGGTCATCCAGTACAGGCGCGCCAGGTACACGCGTTCTTCCTTGGTCGCCTTGAGGCCGAGCTTGCCGTAGGTGTGGGTGAATTCGGCGAACCACGGGTTGGTCAGCAGTGGGCAGTGACCGAAGATCTCGTGGAAAATGTCCGGCTCTTGCAGGTAGTCCAGTTCTTCGCGGGTACGAATGAAGGTCGCCACCGGAAACTGCTTGCTGGCCAGCAATTCGAAAAAGGTCTGGAAGGGAATCAGTGCGGGAACCCGGGCAACCTGCCAGCCGGTGGTTGCACCGAGGACCTTGTTGATTTCGCCGAGTTGAGGAATGCGGTCGTGGGGCAGACCGAGTTTTTCGATACCGTCCAGGTACTCCTGGCACGCACGCCCTTCGATCACCTTCAGTTGACGAGTGATCAGCGTGTTCCACACCGCGTGTTCTTCGGCGGGGTAGTCGATAAAACCTTGCGCATCGGGCTCGCGAGCCACGTATTGCGTCTGCTTCATGCTGCTCTCCTGCTAGGGGATTTCGTTCTTGTTATGTACTGCTATGGACCTAGAAATACCCCAAGGATTGCACTGTTGCAGCAGGTGGGCAGCGACACGCGTAGGAAAAAACCGTAAATTTCGTAAAGATTTCGTTACGAATTGATCGCGATCGCGCAGCTATTGAGATTTCCCGGTTTGAAAAACGCTTTGCCTGTCACATAATCTTGACGACTATCTGAGCGCCTCAGCAGAAATTATCCCTGCGCACCTTACTCACCGTTTTTTCAGGCCATTCATATGCGTATCAAAGTCCACTGCCAGAACCGCATCGGCATCCTGCGCGACATTCTCAATCTGTTGGTGGAGTACGGGATCAACGTGGCCCGCGGTGAAGTGGGTGGTGAGCATGGCAATGCCATCTACCTGCATTGCCCGAACCTGATCAACATTCAGTTCCAGGCCTTGCGTCCGAAATTCGAAGCGATTGCCGGAGTGTTTGGCGTCAAGCGTGTCGGGCTGATGCCCAGCGAGCGTCGGCACATGGAGCTCAATGCACTGCTCGGTGCGCTGGAATTTCCGGTGCTGTCGATCGACATGGGCGGTTCCATTGTCGCGGCCAATCGGGCAGCGGCGCAGTTGCTCGGGGTGCGGGTCGACGAGGTGCCGGGGATTCCCCTGTCGCGCTACGCCGAGGATTTCGATTTGCCGGAACTGGTGCGCGCCAACAAGTCGCGGATCAACGGGCTGCGGGTCAAGGTCAAGGGTGACGTGTTCCTGGCCGACATCGCGCCCTTGCAATCGGAGCATGACGACAGCGAGGCCATGGCCGGTGCGGTGCTGACATTGCACCGCGCCGACCGGGTGGGTGAGCGCATCTACAACGTGCGCAAGCAGGAATTGCGAGGCTTCGACAGCATCTTCCAAAGCTCGAAAGTCATGGCCGCCGTGGTGCGCGAGGCGCGGCGCATGGCGCCGCTGGATGCGCCGCTGTTGATCGAAGGGGAAACCGGCACCGGCAAAGAGTTGCTGGCGCGGGCCTGCCATTTGGCCAGTCCTCGTGGGCAGTCGCCGTTGATGGCGCTCAATTGCGCGGGTCTGCCGGAGTCCATGGCCGAGACGGAATTGTTCGGTTACGGCCCGGGTGCCTTCGAAGGGGCGCGGGCCGAAGGCAAGCTCGGGCTGCTGGAGCTGACGGCGGGCGGCACGCTGTTTCTCGATGGCGTCGGCGAAATGAGCCCACGCTTGCAGGTGAAGTTGCTGCGCTTTTTGCAGGACGGCTGCTTCCGTCGTGTGGGCAGCGATGAAGAGGTTTACCTCGACGTGCGAGTGATCTGCGCGACCCAGGTCGACCTGTCCGAATTGTGCGCTCGCGGCGAGTTCCGCCAGGACCTCTATCACCGCTTGAACGTGTTGTCGCTGCACATCCCGCCGTTGCGCGAATGCCTCGACGGCTTGACGCCGCTGGTGGAGCACTTCCTCGATCAGGCCAGCCGGCAGATTGGTTGCCCGTTGCCGAAACTGGCCCCGACAGCCATGGAGCGGCTCAGCCACTACCGTTGGCCGGGCAACGTCCGGCAACTGGAGAACGTGCTGTTCCAGGCGGTTTCCCTGTGCGACGGCGGCACGGTCAAGGCTGAGCATATTCGCCTGCCGGATTATGGCGTGCGTCAGCCCCTTGGCGATTTTTCGCTGGAGGGTGGGCTGGACGAGATCGTCGGGCGTTTCGAGAAGGCGGTGCTGGAGCGGCTGTATTCCGAGCATCCGAGCAGTCGGCAACTGGGCAAGCGGCTCGGGGTTTCGCATACCACCATTGCCAACAAGTTGCGTGAATATGAGGTTGGCAAGACGGAGTCTTGACTGAAATTTGCGACGTATGTGCCGGCCTCTTCGCGAGCAAGCCCGCTCCCACATTTGGAATGCGTTCCCCTGTGGGAGCGGCGGTGCGGCGATCCGACTTGCTCGCGAAGGCGATAGATCAGTCACTCAAGAGGCCGGCACTTGCCACCCACCGGCATGACACCGCCGGTTTTTCGTCTCTGATACAAATCACCAATCCCCCCTGAATCCCCCAAGTCCCCTGTTTGCCGGGCCTCGCGCCGCCAAAAACAAGTTGGTCTGCAAATTGCTTATGGCTCAGCAGTACAGCAGTGGGCGGCAAACGTCCGGCAGGCAGAGGAAAGAGTGTGGACAAGTACCTTTATGTGGCAATGACCGGCGCCAGCCAGAATGCACTGGCGCAAAAGGCGCATGCCAACAACCTCGCGAACATCTCCACCAACGGCTTCCAGAAAGACCTGGAGCAGGCCCGTTCGATGCCGGTGTTCGGTGACAGCTTTCCGGCGCGAGCGTTTGCCATGTCCGAACGCCCGGCCACCGATTTTTCCCCGGGCTCACTGGTGGAAACCGGTCGCGACCTCGACGTTGCCGTGCAAGGCAACGGCTGGATTGCCGTACAGACGCCCGATGGCGGTGAAAGCTACGTGCGCACCGGCAGCCTGAACGTTGACGCCCTGGGCGTGCTGCGCGCCGGCAACGGCATGCCGGTCATGGGCAATGGCGGGCCGATTGCCGTGCCGCCGGAGCAGCAGATCGAAGTTGGCGAGGACGGCACCATCAGCATCCGCGCGATGGGCGAAGGTCCCCGGGTGATGGCTGAAGTCGACCGCATCAAGCTGGTCAACCCAGACCTCAAGAACATGACCAAAGGCCTGGATGGTTCGATCCACACCAAGGACGGCCAGCCGGCGCAGGCCGATGCCGGCGTCAAGCTGGTGTCCGGGTTCCTCGAGTCGAGCAACGTCAATGCCGTGGAAGAGATGACCTCGGTTCTGGCTTTGTCCAAGCAGTTCGAGCTGCACATCAAGATGATGAACACCGCCAAAGACGATGACCAGGCCATGGCTCGGGTCTTGCAGATTAGCTAATTACCAGAACGTCGCGCCGTAAAACAGGCGCACGAGGAGAATCGAATGCTTCCGGCTCTATGGGTTGCCAAGACAGGTTTGTCCGCCCAGGACACCAACCTGACCACCATTTCCAACAACCTGGCCAACGTGTCGACCACGGGTTTCAAGCGTGACCGCGCCGAGTTCCAGGACCTGCTCTACCAGATCAAGCGCCAGCCAGGCGCCCAGTCGACCCAGGACAGCGAACTGCCGTCGGGTCTGCAACTGGGTACCGGTGTGCGCATCGTCGGCACCCAGAAAAACTTCACCGCCGGCAGCCTGCAAACCACCGAGCAGCCACTGGACATGGCCATCGACGGTCGCGGTTTCTTTCAGATCCTGCAACCGGACGGCACCACGTCCTACACCCGTGACGGTACGTTCCACCTGGACTCCAACGGCCAGATCGTCAACGCCAGCGGCTTTGCCCTGGAGCCGGCGATTGTCATTCCGAACGACGCGCAGACCTTCACGGTCGGCCGCGACGGCACCGTGTCCATCACCATTGCCGGCAACCCGGCTGCCCAGGTGATCGGCAACCTGCAAACCGCCGACTTCATCAACCCGGCCGGCCTGCAGGCAGTGGGCAACAACCTGTTCCTGGAAACCGCCGCCAGTGGCGCGCCGCAAGTCGGCACTCCGGGTCTGAACGGTTTCGGCACCACGCTGCAGAACACCCTGGAAACGTCCAACGTCAGCACCGTTGAGGAGATGGTCAACATGATCACCACCCAGCGCGCCTACGAGATGAACTCCAAGGTGATCTCCACCGCCGACCAGATGCTCTCGTTCGTAACGCAGAATCTGTAATCAAGTCTATGGGGCGGCCATGAGGCTGCCTGCTACACCGTGAGGTAGGGTCATGAATCGCTATGTATCTGTACTGGCACTGAGTGGGATCACCGCGCTCGCAGGTTGCGTGCCTGCGACGCCCAAGCCCAATGACCCTTACTACGCGCCGGTGTTGCCGCGCACGCCGTTGCCGGCGGCGGCGAACAACGGTTCGATCTATCAGGCCGGCTTCGAGCAGAACCTCTACGGCGACCGCAAGGCGTTCCGGATCGGTGACATCATCACCATCACCCTGAACGAAAGGACCCAGGCCAGCAAAAACGCCAACTCGCAAATTGGCAAGAACAGCAAGGCCAACATCGGCCTGACTTCGCTGTTCGGCAGCAGCGCCACCACCAACAACCCGTTCGGCGATGGCGACCTGAGCCTGAGTGCCAGCTACGAAGGTGACCGCGCGACCAAGGGTGACAGCAAGGCGGCGCAGGGCAACACCCTGACCGGTTCGATCACGGTCACCGTCGCCGATGTGTTGCCCAACGGCATCATCGCGGTACGCGGCGAGAAGTGGATGACCCTCAACACCGGCGATGAGCTGGTGCGGATTGCCGGCCTTGTTCGCGCCGATGACATCTCTACCGACAACACCGTGTCGTCGACCCGTGTCGCCGATGCGCGCATCACCTATTCGGGCACTGGTTCGTTTGCCGATGCGAGTCAGCCAGGCTGGTTCGACCGTTTCTTCCTCAGCCCGTTGTTCCCTTTCTAGGTGGCTTTCCAGTTGAGCATGTTGAACTTTAAACATCTGATGGTGGCCGCCTTGATGCTGTCCGCCGCGTTCAACGCGCAGGCCGAGCGCCTGAAGGACATCGCGAGTATTTCCGGCGTGCGTTCCAACCAATTGATCGGTTACGGCCTGGTGGTCGGGCTTAACGGCACCGGCGACCAGACGACGCAAACCCCGTTCACCCTGCAGACCTTCAACAACATGCTCTCGCAGTTCGGCATCAAGGTGCCGCCGGGCTCGGGCAACGTGCAGTTGAAGAACGTCGCGGCAGTGTCGATCAGTGCCGATTTGCCGGCATTCGCCAAGCCGGGTCAGCAGGTCGACATCACCGTTTCGTCCATCGGTAACTCCAAGAGTTTGCGCGGCGGCACCTTGCTGCTGACGCCACTCAAGGGTATCGACGGCAACGTCTATGCGGTGGCCCAGGGTAACCTGGTGGTAGGCGGTTTCGATGCGGAAGGGCGAGACGGCTCGAAGATCACCGTCAACGTTCCGTCGGCCGGTCGCATCCCGGGTGGTGCGTCGGTGGAACGCGCGGTGCCGAGCGGTTTCAACCAGGGCAACAGCCTGACGCTGAACCTCAACCGTTCCGACTTCACCACCGCCAAACGCATCGTCGACAAGATCAACAACATGCTCGGCCCTGGCGTGGCCCAGGCCATCGACGGCGGTTCGATTCGCGTCACCGCGCCGCTCGATCCGAGCCAGCGCGTCGACTATCTGTCGATCCTGGAAAACCTTGAGATCGATCCGGGCCAGGCGGTGGCGAAAGTCATCATCAACTCCCGTACCGGCACCATCGTGATCGGCCAGAACGTCAAGGTTTCTCCGGCCGCCGTGACCCACGGCAGCCTCACCGTGACCATCACCGAAGATCCGATCGTCAGTCAGCCCGGCCCTCTGTCCAATGGCACCACGGCGGTGGTACCACGTTCGAAGGTCAACGCCCAGCAGGAAGCCAAGCCGATGTTCAAGTTCGGCCCAGGCACCACCCTCGACGAGATCGTACGAGCGGTGAACCAGGTCGGCGCGGCACCGGGTGACTTGATGGCCATCCTCGAAGCGCTGAAGCAGGCCGGCGCCCTGCAAGCCGATCTGATCGTGATCTGAGGACGGCCATCGTGGATATGCGCAAGAGTGGTCTGGTCAGCAGCAGCGATTCGGGCTCCTATTCGGACCTCAATCGTCTGAATCAGCTCAAGGTCGGCGACAAGAACAGCGACGGCAACTTGCGCAAGGTGGCGCAGGAGTTCGAATCGCTGTTCCTCGGTGAGATGCTCAAGTCCATGCGCTCGGCCACCGAAGCGCTGGGGCAGGACAATCCGATGAACACCCCGGCGGCCAAGCAGTACCAGGAAATGTACGACCAGCAACTGGCGGTTTCCATGTCCCGCGAGGGTGGCGGTATTGGTCTGGCGGACGTGCTGATGCGCCAGATGTCGAAGAACAAACCGATGGCGCCGGGCGAGGCCGCCGCTGCGTCGCTGGCCAAGCAAGAGGCTGCCAAGGCCGCCGTGCAAACGCCGGTGGCGGCAGGCACGGTCGCAATCAACGGGCCGCTGTCGCGGGTCAATGGCCAGCGTCCGTTGTGGGCTTCGCGTTCAGTCCATACGTCACAAGAGGCGGGTGAGGGTGGTCATCGCAATGACATGGCGCTGATCAATCAGCGGCGCCTGGCGCTGCCGCCGAAACTGGCCGACCGTTTGCTGGCGGGGCTGGTACCTTCGGCGACGACCGCCGCTGCAACAGCCAACGCAACCCAATTGCCGCAGCGCACGACCACCAGCGGTACCGGTCCGTTGTACAACGGCGACTGGCTGGCGAACGCCCAGCAGTCCTCCGGTGCCGGCATGCAGATTTACGGTCGCGCCATGGCGCAGATTCCTCTTGCGCCGGCGAAGAAAGCCTTCAGTTCCGCCGACGATTTCGTCAACACCATGTTGCCGATGGCCAAGGAAGCGGCGGCTCGCATTGGTGTCGATCCACGTTACCTGGTGGCCCAGGCGGCCCTCGAAACCGGCTGGGGCAAGTCGGTCATGCGTGCTCAGGACGGCAGCAGCAGCCACAACCTGTTCGGCATCAAGGCCGGCAATAGTTGGCAGGGCAATTCGGCGCGGGCGATCACCAGCGAATTCCGCAACGGGCAGATGGTCAAGGAGACGGCCGAGTTCCGCTCCTACGATTCCTACAAGGACAGTTTCCATGACCTTGTGACTTTGCTGCAGACCAACAATCGCTATCAAGATGTCGTGAAGTCTGCCGATAACCCAGAACAGTTTGTACGCGAGTTGCAGAGAGCCGGTTACGCAACCGACCCGGACTACGCAAGCAAGATTTCGCAGATAGCCAGGCAGATGACGAGTTACCAGAACTACGCTGCGGCGGGCGTTTCCACCACGCCTTTATAGGCACAAGGTATAAGGTTTGAACCATGAGTTTGCTCAATATCGGGATGTCGGGTTTGTCCGCCAGTCACGCTTCGTTGGTGACTACGGGTAATAACATTTCCAACGTCGATACCGTCGGGTACTCGCGCCAGCAAACTGTCCAGGGCACCAAAAGCTCTATACAGAATGGCAATGTGTTCATCGGCACTGGCACTACTCTGGCTGATGTGCGTCGGGTCTATAACAGCTACCTTGATGCACAATTGCAGAGCACCACTTCGCTCAACGGCGATGCGCAGGCTTATCTTGGGCAGGCGACGCAAGTGGACAAGTTGCTGTCCGACAGCGGTACCGGTATTACCAAGACACTGCAGTCATTTTTCTCGTCACTGCAAACGTTGTCCGGCAACGCCAACGACAACGCTTCGCGCCAGGCTTTGTTGACCAATGCCCAGGGCTTGAGCAGCCGTTTCAATGCGATGTCCCAGCAGTTGAAGCAGCAAGGTTCGTACATCAATGATCAGTTGGGCTCGATGGCCGATCAGGTGAACAAACTGGCGTCGACCGTTGCGGCCTACAACAAAAAAATTGGTGAAGTCAGTGGTTCGGGTGGAACGCCCAATGAATTGCTGGATCAGCGTAACGAAACTATCCGCCAGCTCAACGAACTGGTCGGCACACAGGTCACCGAAACCGACGGCCGACTGGATATCTACCTGGGTAGCGGCCAGCCGTTGGTTATCGGCGACACGGTCAATAAATTGCGCGTGGCGGCAGACCCGACCGACCCTGTTCGTGCCTCGATCATCATGGATCGAGGCAGTTCGTCGATCGATATCACCGGTGTGATGAGCGGCGGCCAGATGGGTGGATTGTTGCGCTATCGCACTGAAGTTCTGACGCCCGCAGTCAACAACCTGGGGCGTATCGCCATGGTTGTGGCCGATCAGGTCAACAAGCAGCTGGGGCAGGGCCTGGATCAGAGCGGTAACTTCGGTGCGGCACTGTTCAACAACATCAACAGTGTGGCGGCCATCAGCCAGCGCAGTATTGCCAATGCCAACAACAATCCGGCGTCCGGCAATCTGAATGTCACCATCAAAGACACCAGCAAGCTGCAAGCCAGCGATTATCAGGTGACGGTCACTGCTTCGGGCTACAACGTGCGTCGACTGTCGGATAACACCGACATGGGTAACTTCGCTTTCGCCACGCCTCCTGCGGCCGATCCGGTCATCGATGGATTCAGCCTGAGCTTGAACAGTGGTTCGGTCGCCGTCGGGGACTCCTTCAAGATTACCCCGACCCGCAGCGGTGCTGCGGACATGACCACGGTCATGACCGATACCAAAACCCTGGCTACGTCCGCACCGCTGACCTCCACCAAGGCCTCGGGGAATGACGGCACCGGTGCTGTCAGCCAGCCGAACCTGACCACCAGTTTGGATATCTACGATCCGGTCCAGCGCCTGGAAGTGCAGACGGCGGTCAAGGCATCGATGCCCGTGCGCATGCTGATGACCAGTGCTACCGCTTATGAAGTGTTCGATTCCAAGGGCAACAGCATCGGTACCGGCAACATCGTGCCAGGTCAGAACAACGACCTGAGTATCGCAGTGCCTTACACCGATGCCGGTGGTAACGCCAAAACCTTCAATGTGGGAATGACCGTCAGCGGCAGCCCTGCTTCGGGGGACAGCTTCAACATTTCCATGACTGCGGCCGACAGTACCGACAACCGCAATGCCCAGGCCTTGCTCGGTCTGCAAACCAAGGCGACAGTCGGTGCAACTGCGACCAGTCCGGGTGTGAGCTTTACCGATGCGTATGGTGGTCTGGTATCGAAGGTCGGCTCGCTGACCAAGCAGGGGCAACTGGATGCAACGGCTACCGATACCATCTTGACTGGCGCTCGAAACGCCCGCGACTCGCTGTCTGGTGTCGATCTCGATGAAGAGGCTGGCAACCTGACCAAGTTCCAGCAGTACTACACGGCCTCTTCGCAGATCATCAAGACTGCGCAGGAAATTTTCAGCACCCTGATCAATGCCCTTTAAGGAGCCGTAGAACATGCGCATTTCTACAGCACAGTATTACGCCACGACGGCCGCCAACTATTCTCGCAACCTCAACAATGTGATGAAGACGGCCGAGCAGGCCAGCAGCGGCGTGAAGCTCGAGACCGCGGCGGACGATCCTGTCGGCGCGGCGCGGTTGCTGCAACTCGAGCAACAAAAAGCCATGCTGGGGCAGTACACCACCAACATCAGCGCGTTGAACACCGCTCAGGCGCAGGAAGAGAGCGTGCTGGACAGCATCAACAACGTGCTGCAAAAAGTCAGTGAGTTGGCGATACGAGCCGGTGGCGGTTCGTTGAACGACGATGACCGTAAATCCATCGCCGCCGAACTCAAGCAGTCCGAAGAGCAATTGCTGAGCCTGATGAACAGCAAGGATGCCAGCGGCAAGTACATTTTCTCCGGCGCGAGTAACAACACTCAGCCGTTTGTACGCAACAGTGACGGCACCTACAGCTATCAGGGCGACCAGACCCAGCTGGAACTGAAGATCGGCGATTCGATGTCCCTGGGCCTGAACGATACCGGTTGGGACGTTTTCCAGCAGGCAATCAATGCCGCCCGCAGTTCGACCACCATGACAGCACCTGCCGTTAATGACGGGCGGGTGGACTTGTCCCCGGGACTGGTAAATTCCGGTCCGGCCTTCGATGCGAGTTTCCGCAACGGTCAGCCTTACACCATGTCGTTCACCAGCAGTACCCAGTTCGTGATTACCGATGCGCTGGGTAATGACGTGACGGCGGAAGCGACCGGTGGTGGCAAATTTGATCCGAATGCCAAGGGCGGTTCCGACGTCAACTTCCGTGGTGTGACTTTTAAGCTGGACATCACTTTCCAGGCGGGTGACACACCTGCCGACTCCGCCAGCGCCGACGCCGTGATCGCCGGTCACAGCTTCCAGTTGACGGCCAAGCCGGACAGCTTCGTCGCCAACCGCGCCCCGAACAACCCATCGACGGCGATCATTACCCAGACTGCGGTGACCAATGCCACCGATTACAAGAGCTTCTTCCCCGAAGGCGGGGCGGTGCTGAAGTTCACCGGTACCGGGACCTTTGAGCTGTACGCGCGCCCATTGACCAGCACCAGTACCCCGGTTACCACCGGGACTGTAGTGGCAGGCGTGGCGACGGCGGCGGGTGTCAGCTTCACTTTGGGCGGCACACCGTCGACGCCGGCGGCAGGCGATCAGTTTGATATCGCGGTCAATACACACCAGACCCAGAACGTCCTCGATACCATCAGCCAGCTGCGTTCGGCGCTCGACGCGCCGACCCAAGGCAACCCGGTCGCCCAGCGTTTTATGGAAGACACCGTCGCTTCCGCCATTGCCAACCTGAACAACTCCAAGAACCAGGTTGACCTGGCGCGTGGGGCGATCGGTGCCCGGGGCAATGTGATGGACATGCAGACTGATCAGAACACCAGCTCCCGCCTGATCAACGAATCGACCGGCAACTCGATCAAGAATACCGACCCGGCGGAAGTGCTGACGCGTCTGACTTTGCAGCAAACCATGCTGCAGGCCGCGCAACTGGCGTTCGCCAAGGTTTCCCAGTTGAGCCTGTTCAACAAGCTTTGAGTCGGTCTTGATCGCTCGCGGCCAGTCCCTTTCATAGGGGGCTGGCTTTTTTTTGCCTTTTTTCGGCGCGTCGCGTAGCAGGGTGGGGCGGGATCCGGACCATAAAATCAAATAAAGCACTGATCTCTGAGTGACCCGCCAGTCAAAACGCGCATCTTCACTGTATCCTGTCTGCGGGCGGTGAAAGGTGGCGGACTGTTCAAGGTGTTTGCTTGAGCGCCGACGATGCCAGGCCCTGACTGTAGACGCCCTCGATTCAGCGAGCGGCGATGTTCAGCTGTTTATTATTGGGAAGCCATAATGATTGGCATAAAAAATATTGCGAGTTACGTGCCGGCAGCCGGGGTTGATAACTACGCCCAGGGTGCAAAGTTCGACAAGGACGAAACCTTCATCCTCGGCAAGATCGGTTCGGCGTTTTTGCCGCGTATGGATGCCGATCAGGAAACGTCCGACCTGTGTGTCGAAGCCGCCAATGCGCTGTTCGCCGCCAGCCCCGAGCTCAAGCGTGAAGCCATCGATTGCCTGATCGTCGTCACCCAGAACGGTGATGAAGAAGGGTTGCCGCACACCGCTGCGATCGTTCAGGACAAGCTGGGCCTGCCGACCCATGTCGCCGCTTTCGATATTTCCCTGGGCTGTTCCGGCTATGTGTACGGCATCTACGCGATCAAAGGCTTTATGGAAGCGACAGGTCTGAAAAACGGCCTGCTGATCACCGCCGATCCGTATTCGAAGATCGTCGACCCGGAAGACCGCAACACCACCATGTTGTTCGGCGATGCCGCCACTGCGACCTGGATGGGCGAAAACGCTGTCTGGCAGTTGGGCAAGTCGAAGTTCGGCACCGACGGTTCCGGCGCGCCGCACCTGAAGGTCACCGACGGTGTGTTCTTCATGAATGGCCGCCAGGTCTTCAACTTCGCCTTGTTGAAAGTCCCGGCGCATTTGCATGAGCTGCTGGATGAGTCGAACTTGCAGGCCAGCGACATCGATGCCTTCTGCATTCACCAGGGCAGCGCGGCCATCGTCGATGCCGTAGCGCGCCGCTTCGAAGAAGGTGAGCCGGAGAAGTTCGTCAAGGACATGCTCGAAACCGGCAACACGGTTTCCTCCAGCATCCCGCTGCTGCTGCAAAACCATGTGTTCGATTCGAAATGGACGCGCGTGGCCATCAGCGGCTTCGGTGTAGGTCTATCGTGGGGCTCGGCGATTCTCTATCGCGGTTGATGGCTGGAATACAGGCATAAAAAACGCCCGGTAACGTAAGTTGCCGGGCGTTTTGCTTTTTTATGGCGCCGATTTTCTGGCTGTAAAGCCTTGAAAATAAAGGGCTGGCACGCTGCCACTAAAAATCTGCAAAAAACCGCTCAAGCAAAGCCTCTTCACGACGATAACTATTACGTAGGTTCTCTAGGCCAAACCCGACGGATGTCAGGGCCGGAAGCCGAAGTATCCATCCAACGAGGATTTCGTCATGGCTTTAACAGTAAACACCAACCTTGCATCGCTGAACGTTCAAAAGAACCTGACCCGTTCGTCTGACGCTCTGCAAACTTCGATGCAACGCCTGTCTTCCGGCCTGCGTATCAACAGCGCTAAAGATGACGCTGCTGGCCTGCAAATTTCCAACCGTCTGACCAGCCAGATCAACGGCCTGCAGACCGCTATCAAGAACGCCGGTGACGGTATCTCCATCGCGCAAACTGCTGAAGGCGCGATGCAAGAATCCACCAACATCCTGCAGAAAATGCGTACCCTGGCCCTGGCTTCCGCGAACGGCTCGCCTAGCGCCGAAGACCGTAAGTCGAACAACGCTGAATACACCGCACTGACTGCTGAGCTGACCCGTATCGCTACCACCACTACCTTCGGTGGTCGTAACCTGCTGGACGGTTCCTTCGGTACTACCCAGTTCCAAGTGGGCGCCAACGCCAACCAGACCATCAACATGACTCTGGGCGACGTATCGGCTAACAACATCGGTTCCCAGCAGCTGAAGTCCGTGGCCATCGCGCCAAGCGCTACCGGTGTTGCCGGCGGTGCTCTGGCTATCACTGGTGGTGGCCAGACCGCTAGCGTAACTGTTGCTGCCGGCCAGTCTGCCAAGGCTACCGCTGCTCAACTGAACGGCGCTATCGGTGGCCTGTCGGCTACTGCCAGCACTGAAGCCCAGTTCACTGTAAACACCGCTGCGATCCTGGCCGCTACTCCAGCCAGCGCCAACTTCTCCATCAAGGTAGGCAGCGGCACCGCAGTCAACATGGTTGGTGTTACAGACACTGCTGGCCTGGCTGACCAACTGAAGTCCAACGCTGCCAAGCTGGGTATCAGCGTTAACTACAACGCCACCACCAACAACCTGCAAATCAAGTCCGACACCGGTGAAAACATCACTCTGGACACTGGTGACGCCGGCGCAATCGCTGGTATCACCGTTGCTGCCAAAAACGGTGCTGGTGCCTACGGTACTGGTGTTGCTGCCGCTGCTGGTCCAATCCAGGTTACCGGTGCAGTATCGCTGAACTCCACCAACAGCTACTCGCTGAGCGGTGCTGGTGCAACCGGTCTGTTCGTTGCTGCCGGTACTACCGTCAGCTCGGCTAAAACTACCGTCAACAACACTGACGTGACCACTGCCACCAACGCGCAAAACGCTGTTGACGTGATCACCCAGGCCATCGCCAACATCGACTCCCAGCGTGCTGACCTCGGTGCTGTACAAAACCGTTTCGATAGCACCGTGGCCAACCTGCGCAGCATCTCGGACAACTCCACCGCTGCTCGTGGCGTGATCCAGGACGTCGACTTCGCGTCGGAAACTGCTCAGCTGACCAAGCAACAAACCCTGCAACAGGCTTCCACCGCGATCCTGTCCCAGGCTAACCAGCTGCCATCCGCTGTACTGAAGCTGCTTCAGTAATTCCAGCGCTTGGTGACTGACGGAAGGGCGCGTTTACGTGCCCTTTCGTCTTTTCCGTGATGAGGAGATTTAGCATGGACATGAGCGTCAAGTTGAACCTGTCTTATCCGGCCGTTGCGCCGCAGAGCGCAGCGCCGATTGTCACTGCCAAACAGGATCAGCCCAAGGTTGAAGCCGTTGCGTCATCGGGTTCCGAACCCAAGCGCGACGACCTGGAAAAGGCTGTGACCGATATTCAGGAATTCGTCCAGGCTGCCCAGCGCAAACTGGATTTTTCCATTGATGATTCCACCGGCCGGGTCGTGGTCAAGGTCATTGCCACCGATACCGGTGACGTGATTCGCCAGATCCCTTCGGAAACCGCACTGAAACTGGCACAAAGCCTGTCGGACGCCAGTAGTTTGTTGTTTGAAGACAAAGTCTGAACTGGCATGAATTTTGTTGCTGTCGATGATTAGCACACGCGTAATCAAGAAGTCGGCAGCCACTGGATAAGGAGAGAGATGATGGCGGGTACAACGGTTAGCGGTGTTGGTTCGAACATTGATACCCAGTTGATCGTGAAGTCTTTGGTGGACGCGGAACGAGCGCCCAAGCAAACGCAGATCAACAATCAGACGCTGAAAGCAACCACCTCGCTGTCGTCCATCGGCAAAATCCAGGCAGCGCTGGATGCCTTCCGCAGTGCGTTGGACAACATGAAAACCGCATCTAGCTTCAGTGGCTTGAGCGGTTCGTCCTCCGATGAAAAAGTTGCCACCATAACCACGGGTACAGGCGCGGCGGCTGGCAGTTTCTCGCTGCTGGTCACCAAACTGGCAACCGCGTCGAAGATTTCCACCCAGGTTTATGCCGGCGGTGCTTCTTCGGTGGTCAACGCCGGTTCGGTGCCAACCACGCTGAGCATCAAGCAGGGCAGCAACACCTTCGACGTCAGCGTTCCTGCCGGTGCGACGTTGCAGCAAGTCCGCGATTCGATCAACTCGCAGTACGCCAACCAGGGCTTGAGTGCCAACATCCTGACCGACGCCACTGGCTCTCGGATGGTATTGACCTCGACCACGACCGGTGTTGGTACGGATCTGACACTGTCGGGCAACTCAGGCCTGCAAACGGGTGTCACCGTCCTTGCTCCCCCGCAAAACGCCGAGTACGTTCTTGACGGTGTGTCGATGACCTCCAAGTCCAATACCATCGCCGATGCCGTGAGCGGGATCACGGTCAAGCTGACTGGTGTGTCGCCGACGCCGTCCGGTGGTGGCGCAGCGACGCCGGCAACCATCACGGTGTCTGCGAGCACAGCGACGCTGAAGTCGGCGGTCAAGGGGTTCGTTGATACCTACAACGCCCTGATCAAGGCTTCAAATGCCGAGACTCAAGTCACCACCAGTGCCGATGGTTCCGTGACGTCTGGCGCGCTCACGGGCGATGCCTCCCTGCGTTCATTGATGTCGGCGGTGCGTACCGAACTGAATGCGATGGGCGGAACCGGTCAGTTGAAATCGCTCGCTCAGTTCGGCGTCAAGACCGATCAAAAAACCGGGATGCTGTCCGTCGACGATAAATTGTTCGACGCCGCAGCGCTGACCAATGCCGCCGACATCAACGGTATCTTTACCGGCGACACCGGTTTGCTGGCCCGCATGAAGTCCGCCACCGACAGCTTTGCCCTGAGCAAGACCGGTGTGTTCGCTGCCCGTTCGGCAACCCTGACCGACAGCCTGAACGACTTGAAAAAGCAGCAGGACTCCCTCGATGCACGAATGGCCGGCCTGCAAACCAGCCTGACTGCCAAGTACACCGCCATGGACTCCCTGGTGGCCAAACTGCGCGCTCAGAGCGATAGCATCATGACCACGCTCAATGCGCTGAACAATCCGAAGTCGGACTGATCCGGATCAGGCATAAAAAACCCCAGGCAGTCTGTAATGACTGTGCCTGGGTTTTTTCATTGGTGGTCGGACTGGGTTAAAGTTATGTGTCCCTCAGTCGACATAAAGATCAGAGCCTTCCCAATTTCAAGCTGTTGTCCGTCACGAGGTAGAAACATGAACCCCATGAGAGCCCTTCGCCAATACCAGAAGGTCAATTCCCATGCTCAGATCTCTGAAGCCAATCCTCATCGCCTGGTACAGCTGCTGATGGAGGGCGGGCTGGACCGCATGGCCCAGGCCAGAGGTGCGATGGAGCGGGGCGACATCGCACTCAAGGGATTGATGATGGGCAAGGCCGTGGACATCATCATCGGCCTGCGCGATGGCTTGAATCCCGAGAAAACCGATGACCCGGCGTCGCTTCAGCAGCTCGACAACCTGTACGCCTACATGATGACGCGTCTGATGGAAGCCAATCGTGACAACAATGCCGAAATCATCGACGAAGTATCGGGTTTGCTCGAAACCCTGAAAAGCGGTTGGGATGCCATTGCCAATCAATAGGCCCGAGGGTCTGAGGATGACGTCATGAGTCAAGCACTGCGGCGGATTGAAGAAACCCGTGAAGCCCTGGTCGACGCTCTGGCGGCGCGCAACTGGGATGCCATTGGCGAGCTGGATGCGGCTTGCCGGGAGTGCGTCGATGAAGTGCTCAGCGAGGCGCCGATCGACGAAGAGGCATTGCGGACAAATCTCGAAGGGTTGTTGGCGGTGTATAAAGATTTGCTGACAGCGACAATGGGGGAGAGGCAGGCGATAGTCGATGAAATGTCCCAGATCCAGCAAGCGCGGAACGCAGCAAAGGTTTACCATCTGTTTGGTTAATTAACCCCAAGTTAATCCAGATATGTGCGCCATAAATTTGACTGTGCGCGGTTTTTTGACTTAACTAGTGGCTGGTTCCAGATTTCAGTCGTCTTCAGGCATAACGTGTCTGCAAGCGTCTAGCTTGCCCCAGCATTTTGGGCATTGAGTTGACTAGGGAAGTTGCTATTGCATGTGGCGTGAAACCAAAATTCTGCTGATTGATGACGATAGCGTCCGCCGCCGCGACCTGGCGGTGATTTTAAATTTTCTCGGCGAAGAAAATTTACCCTGTGGTAGCCATGACTGGCAGCAGGCTGTCGGCTCTTTGTCGTCAAGTCGTGAAGTAATCTGTGTCCTCATCGGGACGGTCAATGCTCCTGGTTCACTTCTGGGCTTGTTAAAGACACTCTCGACCTGGGATGAGTTCCTTCCGGTTTTGTTAATGGGCGATAATTCTTCCATTGACCTGCCGGAAGACCAGCGTCGGCGAGTGCTTTCGACCCTCGAAATGCCGCCCAGCTACAGCAAATTGCTCGATTCGCTGCACCGTGCCCAGGTCTATCGCGAGATGTACGACCAGGCCCGCGAGCGCGGTCGTCATCGCGAACCCAATCTTTTCCGCAGTCTTGTCGGCACCAGTCGGGCGATTCAACACGTCCGCCAGATGATGCAGCAAGTCGCCGATACCGATGCCAGCGTACTGATCCTCGGTGAGTCCGGCACCGGCAAGGAAGTGGTTGCGCGTAACCTGCATTACCATTCCAAGCGCCGCGAAGCGCCGTTCGTGCCGGTCAACTGCGGGGCGATCCCGGCAGAGTTGCTGGAAAGCGAATTGTTCGGTCATGAGAAGGGCGCCTTTACCGGGGCGATCACCAGCCGCGCCGGTCGATTCGAACTGGCCAACGGCGGCACCCTGTTCCTCGATGAAATCGGCGACATGCCGCTGCCGATGCAGGTCAAGTTGCTGCGCGTGTTGCAGGAGCGCACCTTCGAGCGCGTGGGCAGCAACAAGACCCAGAGCGTCGACGTGCGCATCATTGCGGCGACCCACAAGAATCTCGAAAGCATGATCGAGATCGGCACCTTCCGCGAAGACCTGTACTACCGCCTGAATGTGTTCCCGATCGAGATGGCGCCGCTGCGTGAGCGCGTCGAAGACATTCCGCTGCTGATGAACGAACTGATCTCGCGCATGGAGCACGAGAAGCGCGGTTCGATCCGTTTCAACTCGGCGGCGATCATGTCGCTGTGCCGCCATGGCTGGCCGGGCAACGTCCGCGAACTGGCCAACCTGGTGGAGCGCATGGCGATCATGCATCCATACGGCGTGATCGGCGTGGTCGAGTTGCCGAAGAAATTCCGCTACGTCGACGATGAAGACGAGCAAATGGTCGACAGCCTGCGCAGTGATCTGGAAGAGCGCGTGGCCATCAACGGTCATACGACGGACTTCACGGCCAATGCCATGCTGCCGCCGGAAGGCCTGGACCTGAAGGACTACCTCGGTGGTCTGGAGCAAGGGTTGATCCAGCAGGCGCTGGATGACGCCAATGGCATTGTGGCCCGCGCGGCCGAGCGCCTGCGTATTCGTCGTACCACGCTGGTGGAGAAAATGCGCAAGTACGGCATGAGTCGTCGTGATGGAGACGAGCAGGCGGATGATTGACGCCTGTTTTTCAACTCATTCATTTATAAGAAGTTTTTTTTAGGCACGGGTATTGCTACATCCCTCGCAACGTTCCGTTTCACTGACGGTCAGCCAAGCGAGAGAGCACAATGCCCCAAGCCGCCCAGATGTCTCCTGTCCCTGATGCTTCGGTGCAACCGTCGTCCGTAGAGCAGGCGAGCCGGCTTGGCCTTGAGCAGGCATTCGTGCTGTTCAATCAGATGTCCAGTCAGTTGACCGATTCCTACAGCATGCTTGAAGCCCGGGTCGCCGAGCTCAAGGGTGAATTGGCGGTGGTCAGTGCGCAGCGCATGCAGGAGCTGGCGGAAAAAGAACGCCTGGCCAACCGCCTGCAAAACCTCCTTGATCTGTTACCCGGTGGTGTCATCGTCATTGACGCCCAGGGCATTGTGCGCGAAGCCAATCCGGCGGCGTGCGAGTTGCTGGGTTTACCGCTCGAAGGCGAATTGTGGCGCCACGTCATTGCCCGCTGTTTTGCGCCGCGCGAAGACGATGGTCATGAAATCTCCCTCAAGGATGGTCGGCGTCTGTCGATCGCCACGCGCTCGCTGGACGCCGAGCCCGGCCAGTTGGTGTTGCTCAACGACCTGACCGAAACCCGCCATCTGCAGGATCAACTGGCCCGTCATGAGCGTCTGTCGTCGCTGGGGCGCATGGTCGCTTCGTTGGCTCATCAGATACGCACACCGTTGTCCGCCGCGCTGCTGTATGCCAGTCATCTGACCGAGCAAGAGCTGCCGGTCGCTACCCAGCAGCGCTTTGCCGGGCGTCTCAAGGAGCGCCTGCACGAACTGGAGCACCAGGTGCGCGACATGTTGGTCTTCGCCCGTGGCGAGTTGCCGCTGACCGACCGCGTGACGCCTGGTCAACTGATGCAATCGTTGCAAGCGGCGGCGCTGACCCACGTGCAGGATCTGCCGATCCGCTGGCAGTGCGACAGTCACTCGGGGGAGTTGCTGTGCAATCGCGACACCCTGGTCGGCGCGATCCTCAATCTGATCGAGAACGCCATCCAGGCCAGTGCCGGTCGATTGCGCCTCAAGATTCACCTCTACACCCGCGGCAACAACCTGCGCCTGTGCGTCAGTGACAGTGGCAGCGGCATCGATGCGGCCGTTCTGGCGCGATTGGGTGAACCCTTTTTTACCACCAGGACCACTGGCACGGGTCTTGGCCTGACCGTGGTCAAGGCAGTGGCGCGTGCTCATCAGGGCGAATTGCAGCTGCGCTCACGGCTCGGCCGCGGCACCTGCGCACAGGTGATCCTGCCGTTGTTCAGCAGCGCTCAAGGAGCGGAGTGACGCAGATGGGTATCAAGGTTCTGCTGGTCGAGGACGACCGCGCGTTGCGCGAGGCGCTGGCCGATACGCTCTTGCTCGCGGGGCACGATTACAAGGCGGTGGGTTCGGCGGAAGAGGCATTGGCTGCCGTCGGTGGCGAGGCCTTCAGCCTGGTGATCAGCGACGTCAACATGCCGGGCATGGATGGCCACCAGTTACTGGGCCTGCTGCGAGCGCGGCAGCCGCAGTTGCCGGTGTTGCTGATGACGGCTCACGGTGCGGTCGAGCGTGCGGTCGATGCAATGCGCCAAGGGGCGGCGGACTACCTGGTCAAGCCATTCGAGCCCAAGGCGTTGCTCGATCTGGTGGCGTGTCATGCCCCGGGCAGTCTCGGCCTGACCGAAGGCGAAGGGCCGGTAGCGTTCGAGCCGGCGAGCGCGCAGTTACTCGAGTTGGCGGCGCGGGTCGCGCGCAGCGATTCCACGGTGTTGATCTCGGGCGAGTCGGGCACGGGCAAGGAGGTGCTGGCACGTTACATCCATCAGCATTCTCATCGCGTCCGTCAGCCGTTCATTGCGATCAACTGCGCAGCGATCCCGGACAACATGCTCGAGGCGACCTTATTCGGTCACGAGAAGGGCTCCTTCACCGGCGCCATTGCCGCGCAAGCCGGCAAGTTCGAGCAGGCCGACGGCGGCACCATTCTGCTCGATGAAATTTCCGAAATGCCCCTGGGGCTCCAGGCCAAACTGCTGCGTGTGCTGCAAGAGCGCGAGGTCGAACGGGTTGGGGCGCGTAAACCGATCACGCTGGACATTCGCGTGGTCGCGACCACCAATCGCGACTTGGCGGGTGAAGTGGCGGCGGGGCGCTTCCGCGAAGATCTTTACTATCGCCTGTCGGTATTTCCCCTGGCCTGGCGCCCATTGCGCGAGCGTACCGCCGACATCCTGCCGCTGGCCGAGCGCCTGCTGGCCAGGCACGTCAATAAAATGATGCATTCGGCTGCCAGATTGTCGCCCGAGGCCCAGGCGTGCCTGATCGGTTATCCGTGGCCGGGTAACGTGCGTGAACTGGACAACGCGATTCAGCGTGCGCTGATTCTGCAGCAGGGTGGCTTGATCCAGCCGCAGGATTTCTGCCTGGCCGGGCCGGTGGCTTGCGCTCCTCTGCCTGCATTGGCGCAGGCGCCGATGCGTGCCGTGGAAGTCGAATCCGAGTCGGCTGGTGCGCTGGGTGATGACCTGCGTCGCCGTGAATTCCAGATGATCATCGATACCTTGCGCGCCGAGCGCGGTCGTCGCAAAGAGGCGGCCGAACGCTTGGGTATCAGCCCGCGAACCCTGCGTTACAAGCTGGCGCAGATGCGCGATGCCGGCATGGATGTGGAAGGCTACTTGTTCTCCACCTGAAAGTTGACGGAATCAACACTGATCTAAATGTGGGAGCGGTGGTTCACGGTTGAGCAAAGCCCGGAATTGGCTTTTGTTTAGAGCAGTCACGGAGCTGGCACCCTTGTTGCTAACACCTCATTACCCGCCGAGTGAGTGTCAAAAAATTGCGGGTCGTCAAAGAGAGAAACCATGAGCCAAGGTATTGAATTCAATCGGTTGATGCTGGATATGCGCGCCATGCAAATGGATGCCATGTCTGCGCCGAAATCGACTGCCGTCCCTGAACTGTCGGGCAGCAGCTTTCGCGACATGTTCGGTCAGGCCATCAATAAAGTGAACGACACCCAGCAGGCTTCCACGCAGTTGGCCAGTGCGTTTGAAATCGGCAAAAGCGGCGTCGACCTGACCGACGTGATGATTTCCTCGCAGAAGGCCAGCGTGTCGTTCCAGGCGTTGACCCAAGTGCGAAACAAAGTGGTTCAGGCCTACCAAGACATCATGCAGATGCCGGTTTAAAGGACGAGATTGAGTCATGGCAGAAGCAGTCGCCGATAACGTTCCGGCCAAGGCCACTCCAATAGACGGCAAGCCGCCGCTGTTCGGGTTGTCCTTCCTGGAAAACCTCTCCGAGATGACCATGTTGCGTCAGGTGGGCCTGTTGGTCGGCCTGGCAGCGAGCGTGGCGATTGGTTTTGCCGTGGTGTTGTGGTCTCAGCAACCGGACTACCGGCCTCTGTACGGCAGCCTTGCCGGCATGGACGCCAAGCAGGTCATGGATACCCTGGCCTCCGCCGATATCCCGTACACCGTCGAACCCAATTCCGGTGCCTTGCTGGTCAAGGCCGATGACCTGTCCCGCGCGCGGCTCAAGCTCGCGGGCGCTGGTGTCACTCCCAGCGACGGCAACATCGGTTTTGAAATCCTCGACAAGGAACAGGGACTGGGCACCAGCCAGTTCATGGAAGCGACCCGCTATCGTCGTGGCCTGGAAGGCGAACTGGCCCGCACCATTTCCAGCCTGAACAACGTCAAGGGTGCCCGCGTGCACCTGGCGATCCCGAAAAGTTCGGTGTTCGTGCGCGACGAGCGCAAGCCGAGCGCTTCGGTTCTGGTAGAACTCTATTCCGGTCGCTCCCTCGAACCCGGCCAGATCGTGGCCATCATCAACCTGGTGGCGACCAGCGTTCCCGAACTCAGCAAGTCGCAGATCACTGTGGTCGACCAGAAGGGCAACCTGCTCTCCGATCAGGCGGAAAACTCCGAACTGACCATGGCCGGCAAGCAGTTCGACTACAGCCGTCGCATGGAAAGCATGCTCACCCAGCGCGTGCACAACATCTTGCAGCCGGTGCTGGGCAACGACCGTTACAAGGCCGAAGTTTCGGCTGACGTGGATTTCAGCGCGGTCGAGTCGACTTCCGAGCAGTTCAATCCGGACCAGCCGGCATTGCGCAGCGAACAGTCGGTCAACGAACAGCGTACCGCCAGCAATGGCCCGCAAGGTGTGCCGGGTGCCCTGAGCAACCAGCCTCCGTCGCCGGCCTCCGCACCGCAAACCACCGGTGGCGCCACAGCGTCGGCGGGCATGGTGCAGCCAGGCCAGCCGCTGATCGATGCCAACGGCCAGCAAATCATGGACCCGGCCACCGGTCAGCCGATGCTCGCGCCGTACCCGGCGGACAAGCGTCAACAATCGACCAAGAACTTCGAACTCGACCGTTCCATCAGCCACACCAAGCAGCAGCAGGGCCGGTTGAATCGCCTGTCGGTGTCGGTGGTTGTCGATGATCAGGTCAAGATCAACCCGGCCAACGGCGAAACCACCCGTGCGCCCTGGAGCGCCGATGAATTGGCGCGCTTCACGCGTCTGGTGCAGGACGCGGTCGGCTTCGATGCCAGCCGTGGTGACAGCGTCAGCGTAATCAACATGCCGTTCTCCGCCGAACGCGGTGAAGTGATTGCCGATATTCCGTTCTACTCCCAGCCGTGGTTCTGGGACATCGTCAAGCAAGTGCTGGGTGTGTTGTTCATTCTGGTGCTGGTGTTCGGGGTGCTGCGTCCGGTGCTCAACAACATCACCGGGGGCGGCAAGGGCAAGCAGCTTGTTGGCTTGGGTAGCGACGTCGAGTTGGGGGGCATGGGCGGTCTGGATGGCGAACTGGCCAACGACCGTGTCAGCCTCGGTGGTCCGCAAAGCATTCTGCTGCCGAGCCCGAGCGAAGGCTATGACGCTCAATTGAACGCAATCAAGAGTCTGGTGGCAGAAGATCCGGGTCGTGTGGCCCAGGTCGTGAAAGAGTGGATTAACGCAGATGAGTGATAACCGAGCCGTTGCCGCCAAACTGTCCAAGGTCGACAAGGCCGCAATCCTGTTGCTGTCCCTGGGCTCCACCGACGCGGCCCAGGTGCTGCGCCACATGGGCCCTAAAGAGGTTCAGCGCGTGGGCGTGGCCATGGCCCAGATGGGTAATGTGCACCGCGAGCAGGTCGAGCAGGTGATGAGCGAGTTCGTCGATATCGTCGGCGACCAGACCAGCCTGGGCGTCGGCTCCGACGACTATGTGCGCAAGATGCTCACCCAGGCCCTGGGCGAAGACAAGGCCAACGGCCTGATTGACCGCATCCTGCTCGGTGGCAACACCAGCGGCCTCGACAGCCTGAAGTGGATGGAGCCGCGCGCCGTTGCCGACGTGATCCGTTACGAGCACCCACAGATCCAGGCGATCGTGGTGGCGTATCTCGATCCGGACCAGGCCGGTGAAGTGCTCGGCAACTTCGACCACAAGGTGCGGCTGGACATCATCCTGCGAGTGTCTTCGCTGAACACCGTTCAGCCAGCGGCCCTGAAAGAACTCAACCAGATTCTCGAGAAGCAGTTCTCCGGCAACTCGAATGCCTCACGCACCACCCTGGGTGGCATCAAGCGCGCAGCGGACATCATGAACTTCCTCGACAGTTCGATCGAAGGCCAGTTGATGGACTCGATCCGCGAAGTCGACGAAGACCTGTCCGGTCAGATCGAGGACCTCATGTTCGTCTTCAACAACCTGGCCGATGTCGACGACCGCGGGATCCAGGCGCTGTTGCGCGAAGTGTCCTCCGATGTATTGGTGCTCGCCCTCAAGGGCTCGGACGAAGGCGTCAAGGAAAAGATCTTCAAGAACATGTCCAAGCGTGCGGCCGAACTGTTGCGCGACGACCTGGAAGCCAAGGGCCCGGTGCGCGTCAGCGACGTGGAAACCGCGCAGAAAGAAATCCTCACCATCGCCCGCCGTATGGCCGAAGCCGGAGAAATCGTTCTCGGCGGCAAAGGCGGCGAGGAAATGATCTAACACCATGGCCAAGCATGATGAAGCGCCTACTGACCTGATCCGGGCCAGGGATGTCAGTGGCTTCGATACCTGGGCGCTGCCCAGCTTCGACCCGCCGGAACCCGAGCCGGAACCTGAGCCTGAACCCGAGCCGCCGGAAATGGAGGAAGTGCCGCTGGAGGAAGTCCAGCCACTGACCCTCGAAGAGCTCGAAAGCATTCGCCAGGAAGCCTACAACGAAGGTTTCGCGGTGGGTGAGAAAGAGGGTTTCCACAGCACCACGCTCAAGGTCCGCCAGGAAGCCGAACAGGCATTGGCGCCGAAGCTTGCCGGCCTGGAGCAACTGATGACCCATCTGTTCGAGCCCATCGCCGAGCAGGACACCCAGATCGAAAAGTCCTTGGTCGACCTCGTGCAACACATCACCAGACAGGTGATCCAGCGCGAACTGGCCATCGACTCGACGCAGATCGAACACGTCATGCGCGAGGCGCTCAAGCTGTTGCCGTTGGGCGTGGGCAATGTGCGGCTGTACATCAATCCGCAGGATTTCGCACAGGTCAAAGCCCTGCGCGAACGCCATGAAGAAACCTGGCGCATCGTCGAGGACGAATCGCTATTGCCCGGCGGTTGCCGGGTCGAGACAGAACACAGCCGCATCGACGCCACGGTCGAAACTCGCATCGTGCAGGTGATGGACAAGCTGTTCGATCAGTTGCACGAGCAAACCTTGCATCCGGCCGCGCCGGACTTGAGCCTGGAACTGCCGATCGACAGCAAACCTGCGACCGCGCCAGAAGCGGATGCACCTGATGCGCCTTGAACGCACCAGCTTCGCCAAGCGCCTGGGCAGTTATGCCGAGGCGACTGAATTGGCTGGCGCGCCGATCCTTGAGGGCCGCTTGCTGCGCATGGTCGGCCTGACCCTCGAAGCCGAAGGCTTGCGCGCCGCCATGGGCAGTCGCTGCATGGTGATCAACGACGACAGCTATCACCCGGTGCAGGTCGAAGCCGAAGTGATGGGCTTCTCCGGCAGCAAAGTCTTTCTGATGCCAGTCGGTAGCGTCGCCGGTATCGCACCCGGCGCCCGCGTTGTTCCCTTGTCCGATACCGGACGTTTGCCGATGGGCATGAGCATGCTCGGGCGGGTGCTTGATGGCGCCGGTCGCGCGTTGGACGGCAAGGGCGGGATGAAGGCCGAAGACTGGGTGCCAATGGATGGCCCGACCATCAACCCGCTCAAGCGCGAACCGATCAGCGAACCGCTGGACGTGGGCATCCGTTGCATCAACGGCATGTTGACGGTCGGTCGCGGTCAACGGCTCGGGCTGTTCGCCGGTACCGGTGTCGGTAAATCGGTGCTGCTGGGGATGATGACGCGCTTCACCGAGGCCGACATCATCGTCGTCGGGCTGATCGGTGAGCGGGGTCGTGAAGTTAAAGAGTTCATCGAGCATATCCTCGGTGAAGAAGGGCTCAAGCGTTCAGTGGTGGTGGCGTCCCCCGCGGACGATGCGCCGCTGATGCGACTGCGTGCTGCGATGTATTGCACGCGCATCGCCGAGTATTTCCGCGACAAGGGCAAGAATGTCCTGTTGCTGATGGACTCGCTGACCCGTTTCGCCCAAGCCCAGCGGGAAATCGCCTTGGCCATCGGCGAGCCGCCAGCGACCAAGGGCTATCCGCCGTCGGTATTCGCCAAGCTGCCGAAACTGGTGGAACGGGCCGGCAACGCGGAGAAGGGCGGTGGTTCGATCACCGCGTTCTACACCGTGCTATCCGAAGGCGATGACCAGCAGGACCCGATTGCCGACTCGGCGCGAGGCGTGCTCGACGGGCACATCGTGCTGTCCCGGCGCCTGGCCGAGGAAGGGCATTACCCGGCCATCGATATCGAGGCATCCATCAGCCGGGTGATGCCGGCGGTGGTGTCGCCGGAACACATGGCCCGTGCGCAATATTTCAAGCAATTGTGGTCGCGGTATCAGCAGAGCCGCGACCTGATCAGCGTCGGTGCCTATGTCGCCGGCGGTGACCGCGAGACCGATCTGGCGATTTCCCTGCAACCGCAATTGGTCAAATACCTGCGCCAGGGCCTCAACGACAGCATCAGCCTGGGCGAAAGCGAGGCATATCTGGCCTCGATCTTCGCGCCTGCGGCAGGCGGTTAAGCGATCATGGCCCTGAGTCGGGCGGGACGGCTGGCGCCGGTGGTGGAAATGGCCGAAAAGGCCGAGAAAACCGCGGTTCAGCGCCTGGGGCACTTTCAGGGGCAGGTGCGTTTGGCACAAAGCAAACTCGCCGACCTCGAAGCTTTTCGTCTCGACTATCAGGAACAATGGATCGTGCGCGGTAGCGGCGGCGTCTCGGGCCAATGGCTGCTGGGCTATCAGGGCTTTCTCGCGCAACTGGGCACGGCCATCGACCAGCAGCGGCAAAGCCTGGCCTGGCATCAGAACAACCTGAACAAGGCCCGGGAAACCTGGCAGCAGGCGTTTGCCCGGGTCGAAGGTTTGCGCAAGCTGGTTCAGCGCTATGCCGATGAAGCGCGGGCGCTTGAAGACCGGCGCGAACAGAAACTGCTGGATGAATTGTCCCAGCGTTTGCCGCGCGAGAACCCCTATTGAGCGGGCTTTCGAAAAACAGGCTGGCTTGCCCCCATCCACAGCTGGTGCTAAACCTTCTAAACGTTCTCCAAAGACAAGGAAGCCATTGAATGTCAGTCGTTACCGAAGTGTCCCCTGATGGGCAACAGTTGACGATATCGGTCAAAGGACGATTCGATTTCGCCAAGCATCAGGAATTTCGTCAGTCCTACGAAGATAAACAGCTATCGGCGGTTGTGGTCGACCTGAAAGAGGCCACTTACCTCGACAGCTCGGCCTTGGGCATGCTGCTTTTGCTGCGCGATCACGCCGGTGGCGACGACTCCGATGTGCGCGTCGTCAACAGCAGTACCGATGTGCGCAAAATCCTCGCCATCTCCAACTTCGACAAATTGTTCGACATCAGTTGATTGCCATGCAACCACTGGAGCCGCTGACGATCCTGATTGCCGAGGACAGCGCCGCCGATCGCCTGTTGCTGTCGAGCATCCTGCGCCGCCTGGGGCACGAAGTGCTGACGGCGGCCAACGGCGCCGAAGCGGTCGACGTGTTTGGCCAGCAGCAACCGCACCTGGTGTTGATGGATGCGATGATGCCGGTCATGGACGGCTTCGAGGCGGCCCGGCAGATCAAAGCCCTGGCCGGGGAAACCCTGGTGCCGATCATCTTCCTCACTTCGTTGTCCGAAAGCGAAGCCCTGGCCCGCTGCCTGGAAGTCGGCGGTGACGACTTTCTGGCAAAGCCCTACAACCAGGTGATTCTCGCTGCCAAGATCAAGGCGATGGATCGCTTGCGGCGCTTGCAGGACACCGTGCTGCAACAGCGTGACCAGATCGCCCGGCACCACGACTACCTGCTCAACGAACAGCGTGTGGCCAAGGCCGTTTTCGACAAGGTGGCGCACTCCGGCTGCCTGAATGCCGCTGCGAATATCCGTTATCTGCAATCGCCCTATGCGCTGTTCAACGGCGACCTGTTGCTGGCCGCGTTCACCCCGGCCGGAGACATGCACGTGCTGCTGGGCGACTTCACCGGCCACGGTCTGCCGGCGGCAGTGGGCGCCATGCCCTTGGCCGAAGTCTTTTACGGAATGACCGCCAAGGGCTACGGCCTGGCGGAAACCCTGCGCGAGATGAATGCCAAGCTCAAGCGCATTCTGCCGGTGGACATGTTCTGCTGTGCCACGTTGCTGTGCCTGAGTTTTCAACGTCGTTCGGTGGAAGTCTGGAACGGCGGCATGCCGGACGGTTACCTGCATCGTGTTGCCAGTGGCGAGCGAACGCCTCTGCCGGCGTGGCACCTGCCTTTGGGGGTGCTGAGCCCGGAGTCCTTCGATGAGCGTACCGAGGTGTTTCCCATGGCGCTCGGGGATCGGGTGTTTCTCCTGTCCGATGGGGTGATCGACACTTGCGACGCCAATGAACAGTTGTTTGGCGTGCAGCGATTGCAGCAGGTGTTTGCCGCCAATCGCCAGCCAGATGCGCTGTTCGAAGAGATCGAGCAGGCGCTGCGTCATTTTGGCGGAGAAGCGCGCGACGATGTCAGCATGGTCGAAATCAGCCTGCTGGAGCAGGCACAGATCACTGCACCGGCGTTGGTCTACTCCGACAGCGGCCAGTCCTGCCCGCTGGACTGGTCGGTGAGTTTCGAGTTTCGCGCCGCCACGCTCAAGCGTTTCAATCCCTTACCCTATCTGTTGCAGTTGCTGCTTGAGGTGCATGGCCTTCGGGCTCAGAGCAGTGCGCTCTACAGTGTGCTGGCGGAACTCTATTCCAACGCGCTGGAGCATGGCGTGCTGGGGCTGGATTCGAGCCTCAAGCGCGATGCCTCGGGGTTTGCGCGGTATTATCAAGAGCGCAATACCCGGCTGGACGAACTTCAGGAAGGCTATGTACGGTTACATTTACAGGTGGCGCCAACAGACGACGGCGGTTGCCTGACGATTCACATCGAAGACAGCGGCAAGGGTTTCGATGTCGAGCGGGTGATGGCAAGACCTGTGGATGACATCCGCCTGTCGGGACGTGGGGTCAGTCTGATCCGTCAGTTGGGGCGTAATGCCCGCTGGACCGACGATGGTCGAAGTGCACGCGTGGAGTTTATCTGGAAGGCTGCGGCATAATCCGCGCATTCTTGATCAAGGAGTGAGCAAGTGGACGACAAACATGTAGATCGCGGCGTGCTGAGTGCGTTGCAGGAAGTGATGGAAGAGGGGTATCCGGATCTGCTGGATATCTTTCTTGCGGACTCCGAAGAGCGCCTGAGCGTTTTGAGAACAGCTGACAGTGTCGCACTGCTCGTTGAAACTGCCCATAGTTTCAAAGGCAGCTGCAGCAATATGGGCGCAGTCAGGCTGACCGAGCTTTGCCATCAACTTGAGCAGCAGGCCAGAAACCTGTCATGTGCCGCCGTTCAGGAACTGGTCGGCGAAATCGACCGCGAATTCGCCGCTATCCGGCCTCTGTACGAAGCTGAACGACAGCGTTGCCCAGCAAAAATCTGAGCATACGCTGCATTTGGTCTCCTACGAGTGAAATTGGCTCGGCCTTTGCATTTAACTCGTCCAACTGTACTTACGAGCCCCGTGCAGCGGAGACTGTTTCATGCCCGTTACCCCCAACATTCTGCTTCAGGCCTCCAGGCAGGCCAAGATTCAAGCGGCCTGCGCCAATCCTCCGGCGCTGACTGCTGAGCCCGGGGACAAGGCCGCAAGCTTCGCTCATGTCTACGCCAGCCAGGCCCAGAGCAAGCCCGATGCGTTGGCGGATGCCTCGGTCAAGCCGAGTCACGAAAAAAACTGCGATGTCGCCGGAAAAAAAGACGCCGGCGACGACAAACCTGCCGCCGAGGAACCGGTGGTTGCCGATGGCGGCAAATCCTTGCCTGCCGACACGCCGGTGCAGGCTGACGACAAGACCGCCGGCGATGAGGCGTCAGATGCCGACCCCGCCCCGGTCGTCGATGCCGCACTGCTCGATCCGGCGCTTGATCCTTCATTGCAGCCAGTCCTTCAGCCAGTCGTGCCGGCACCGGTAGCCCCCGCCGTGGCCGACACCGTGCAACCTGCCGTTGAAGCGCCAGTTGCCGCCGCGGCTACGGCTAGGGCTGCAATCGCTCCAGCGCTGGCCACTACCGACGGCGATTTCGACCCCTCGACCGATCCGCTCGACGCCTTGCCGGCGGTGCGGCTGGCGATGGAGCAGAGCGATCACGTATCGGCTTCCAGCCAGGCGCAGCCCAAGGCTGCTCCGACACAGGCGCAAGCCCAGGCCGACGGTGAGCTGACACCGGCGCAAAACTTTGCCGCCGGCATGGCGACCCTGCTGGATGTTCAGGGCGACAAGAACAGCACCAGCCAGGGCGATGACAAGGCTTTCAGCGGCTTGATCGATGACGGCCTGAAGGATCTCAAATCCGCCAGCAGCGACACCCGTGTCGATGATTTCGCCAACCGTCTGGCCGCGCTGACCCAGGCGGCCACACCGAAGACAGCCAATGCCTTGCCGGTGAACCAGCCGATCGCCATGCACCAGAGCGGCTGGACCGAAGAGGTGGTGAACCGGGTCATGTACCTGTCCAGCGCCAATCTCAAGGCCGCGGACATCCAGTTGCAGCCCGCTGAACTCGGGCGCCTGGACATTCGGGTGAACATGGTTCCCGATCAACAGACCCAGGTCACGTTCATGAGTGCGCATCCGGGGGTCCGTGAGGCGCTGGATGGCCAGGTCCATCGCTTGCGCGACATGTTCGCGCAGCAGGGCATGGGGCAGGTCGATGTCAACGTTTCGGACCAGTCCCGTGGTTCGCAGCAAGGGCAGGAACAAGCCCGGCAAAGCCAGAGCGGGCGGACCAGTGCCAGCGGCGGTCGCCTCGATTCAATGGATGACGACGTGGCCCCGAGCGTCGCTGAAGTGGCTGCCAATACCACCCGCGTGATCGGCTCCAGCGCGGTCGATTACTACGCCTGACCCGGCTGCCCACCAACCCCTGATGTGGGAGCGGGCTTGCTCGCGAAAGCGGTGTGTCAGTCAACATGAATG